>JAQUQR010000001.1:0-341323 GCA_028715985.1 Methanocellales archaeon | reverse complement strand
AGGAGTCCAGTACAAAGGTATCGATCGACGTGATCGATGAGCCGGGAGTCATACTGATTCTAACCGATGCCCCTGCATCCGTTCCAAGAGGAGAGGATGCGGAGATTTCTTTCGACGTCGCAAATAGGATGTCCCAGAGCATTTCGAGCGTCCGTGTGGTACCCATGATGGATGGAGACATCAATCCATCTGAATATTTCATAGGAGAGATTAACTCCGAGCAGAAGGCGACCACCCAGTTCAACCTGGATACGACCGACTTGCCAGTAGGTCGAAATGATATCGACTTCAAGGTATTCTACAAATTTGCCGACCGCTATCAGGAGTCCAGTACAAAGGTATCGATCGACGTGATCGATGAGCCGGGAGTCATACTGATTCTAACCGATGCCCCTGCATCCGTTCCAAGAGGAGAGGATGCGGAGATTTCTTTCGACGTCGCAAATAGCAGATCGCGTGATGTCACTGGCGTCAGAGTTATCCCAGTCACCGACTTAAGAATGACGCCTTCAGAGGTTTTCATAGGAACGATGGAACCCGATGACGTATTCTCAGCCAGATTTGAAATTGACACGGGCGATCTGCCAATAGGCCAAACAGATGTTGGCTTCAAAGTCGTATTCAAAGATGGTGGCAGGTATTATGAATCTAAGGAGTACACTGTGTCTGTTAGAGTGGCAGAAATACAGAGTGGTCCTTCTACTTCTTATCAAATCGTAATACCGCTCATTGTCGTTGCTCTGGTTATCGGCGGATATTATGTATATCGACGTCGGCGGAGTAAGTTTGAATGATCCGCGCCGTAAACTTGAAGAAGATATACAAGATGGGAGAAATAGAGGTGCCTGCCCTCAGGGGTGTCAGCCTAGATATCCCTGACGGAGACTACATAGCCATAGAAGGGCCCTCGGGCTCAGGAAAGTCCACCTTATTGAACATGATCGGCTGTCTGGATCGTCCCACCAGCGGAAACGTATTTATCGATGACGTCGACACCTCAAAGCTCAACGATACCGAGCTGGCTAAAATCAGGAGGGAGAAGATAGGATTCATCTTTCAGATGTACAACTTGATTCCCACGCTGAACGCGATAGAGAACGTCTCGCTCCCGATGATGTTTTTTGGAGCTTCGCGTGGTAAAAGGATTAAAAGGGCCAAGGAGCTACTGAAAATCGTTGGGCTGTCGGATAGGGCAAATCACAAGCCATCAGAGCTCAGCGGAGGAGAGCAACAAAGAGTTGCGATCGCAAGAGCGCTTGCAAACGATCCGCCGGTGATCTTTGGCGATGAGCCAACTGGAAATCTGGATACAGAGGCAGGCAACGGGGTCATGGACTTTCTGGAAAAATTGAACAAAAAAGGAGAAACGCTCATAATCGTAACCCATGACCCGGAGATTGCGGCCAGAGCGAAGAGGAGTATCAGAATGCGCGATGGCACCCTGAAGGCATAAGTCATCCTAGAGGCATAAAAATGTTCTACGATAGTCTTCTCTTGGCATATAGAAACATAAGGGAGCGCAAGTTCCGTTCATTTTTGACCCTATTGGGCATCGCAGTAGGGATAGCTGCTATCATATCTTTGATATCAGTGGGCTATGGCATGCAGCACTCGATAACAGAGCAGCTTGTGGGGATGGCGGATATCATAACCGTTATGCCCGGACGGCAGGTAATACCTGGACTGGGTGGCTGGGCCGAATCCATTACAGATAGAGATATTGCAGAGATAGAAAGGATAGAAGGTGTCGATAGTACAGGACGTTGGATGTATGGAACCGCCCAAGTCGAATACAGAAAGGAGCGCACCCCGATCACGATAATATCTGGCGAAACAAGCGACCTAGAAGAAATGTATGACTTGTATGCTGAATTCGAGCAGGGGCGATGGATACGTGAGGGTGACTACCGGGGATGTACCATCGGATATAACGTTGCCCATGAATATTTCGATGAAGACATCAGTATTGGCGATCGCCTAACAATTAATGGAGAGAAGTTCGTGGTGGTAGGCATCCTTGAAAAAGCCGGCATGATGGCTTCTCAAGACCTTGACCCCAACATATTTTTAACCATAAGAGCTGCCCAGGATGTCCTGGGAACCAAGGACATATATATGCTGACGGTGCGAATTAGCGACATCGACAGGGCTGAAGATATCGGCGAGGAAATTGAAGAAACATTAGACGAAAACCATAATATAGAAAACTTCGCCCAAGCGCTGACGATGGAGTCGATGATAGAGCAGATAGGAATGGTCTTCTTGCTACTCCAAGCGGTCCTCGTTGGAATTGCGTCCATTGCACTGATAGTGGGCTCCATAGGCATCATGAACTCCATGCTCATGTCTGTGATGGAAAGGACCCATGAGATAGGGATTATGAAAGCAATCGGAGCCACCAATTCGAACATCATTTTGCTATTTTTGACGGAAGCGGGTATGATCAGTCTGGTAGGCGGCATATTGGGATGCATATTGGGGACAATTACTGCCACATTGGTAAGCATTGGCGTTAGCTTTTATATCGGAATGGAAATGCCTGCAATCGTTACCCCAGAAGTAGCGATCGGGAGTTTGTCCGTTGCGATCCTGGTGGGAATCATATCTGGTTTATATCCAGCCAGAAGGGCAGCAAAAATGAGTCCTGTCGAGGCGGTGAGATATGGATAGATTGTTGGAAGAATATACCGAGCTGATAGACCATAAATTGAGGGAGTACTTTAAAACAGTCTTAGAAGAGGGAAGAGCTTATCACCCATTCATTGGAGATGTTTTCGCTCAGGTAGAAGAGTTTTTGCTCAGAAAAGGGAAGAGAATAGCTTCATGTAGCACTTTGTTGACCTACAAGGGATATACCGGAGAGATAGAAGACATATTAGATATTTGTGTTGGCATAGAGCTGTATCGCCATGGAATCCTGATCCATGATGATCTAGTGGACAGAGATGAGAAAAGACGAGGTGGTGAAGCCTTCCATAAACTCTTCACGTATGGGGACAGATTTGGGGAAAGCATGGCAGTCTTCTATGGAAACATACTTTTCAGCCAAGCCCTGAGGACATTATTTGAGTCAAACTTTGAGTGCATTGGCAAGGTGATCAAGCTCTTCCTGGAGGATTACAAGGCAGTCAACGAAAGTCAGACTCTTGATCTGCTCTTTGAACATAAGGAGCCCACCGTAGAGGAGTGGTATGTCATGGCATCGAAGAGGGCTGCCTCATTGTTCAAAGCCAGCATGTTAACGGGTGCCATCTTGGGAGGTGCATCTGCACAGGACCTCCAGATATTGGAGGAGGCAGCTATGCACATTGGTTATTCGTTTGATATCCAAGATGACATCATTGGCACCTTCGCATCAGAGGAGCAGTATGGGAGAGCAACAGGTGGAGATATCCTTCTGGGGAAAAAACCATTGCACATGGTTTATGCCTATAAACTGGCAAAGGGGGATTTGCAGCAGGAGCTAAGAAATATCGCTGCAGATGCGGAGGGGATAGAGAAGGTAAAGAAAATAATAAAAGAATGCGGTGCTCTGGCTAAGACAAAAGAGGTATCAAGAGACCATGCCAGTAGAGCCATTAAGCTGATAAACAAGACATCCATGAACGCTGAATCCAAAAACTTTTTCAAGGATTTAATCGACTTTGTGACAGAGAGCTTGGACTGGTATTCAATCGGGTAAGACAAACACGCACTTGTGAGTTTTTATGACTGATACCTCATCTCCACCTTTTGCATTCAAAAATGCTGGTCGCAGGAGAGTGATCGGCTCATATGAATCTGGATCGAGCACTTGAATCTCATCGTCTTGCACCATCGTTAGGATGGTAGTCTTGGCATCACTTCTATGACATAAAAGCTCCGCACCGACCATATCTTTCATATCTGAGTTAAATCTTGCACCTGTCTTTAGGTCCCTCCCGACAATCCTTTTCCCCATACTAGTAATATCGATGATGAGATCTCCAAGGGAAAGGATGTCTCCAACCATGAACTGGGGGAGTCGAACGGCAAATGATACGCGATAAACCTCTTTTCCTTCTCTTCGTCCAGCCAATTTTGCTGCCCTAGAAATCTGACCACCAAGTTTCTCTGTGATGGCCTTGGATACTAGATCGCCCGCATGGATGGGCACAACATAGATATCTATGCCTTCCTTTAACTCTTTTATGTCAGAGATAAAGGCCATCCTATCTCTTTTTTGAAGTTGATTGATGACATTGGCTGCGATATCCTTGCATCGTGATCTTTCCTCTGACGCAGGAAATCGATTTTCTGCCCTGAGCTGAACTATGGCCTCATAGTATCCTCCTGCAATCAGCCTGCATCTATCGCACGATTTCCTCTCGATCCGAACATCCACATCAGCATCTTCTGATACCGCTCTGCCCCGTACCATGGCATCCACATGCACATGCACCCTCATGTTCTCACCCAATGTTTCGGGCACAAGTGAGATGCGTACATCCTCAGCTGCAGGATTAATATTCAATTGAGACCTAACGGTCGACGTTGCTAGACTGTTAAGATCGCATTCAACCCACTTCCCATTCCGAAAAAACGATCCGCAGGTTGGGCAAACCTTTGCCAGTAAGAGGAGAGGACATTTCACCAGATCAAATCGCTCCAAGAAACATTGTGTACAAAGTCCATTCTCAGATCTCTGGCCGCAATTTGGGCAGAAAAGGTAGGAAGTCATTACTCATCACATCCGCACCAGTTGAGCATGCTGTACTCCACCTATGGTGATCACGTTGTTCGGGTCTATAACTCCACTTTTAATCCCACAGGATACCGCCCTTTTCCCCAGCAAATTAGCGATTGTGGCTTTCTTAAGTGCAGCCATAACTTCTGCCTCGGTAGCATGCTCGCCCTTATAGAATTCCTCGGAAACATGAATGGTCAGCTCACCCTCGCTGAACGTTTTTCCCAGGATATCTCGGTCGCACGCTGCAACCATAATTTCCGATTCCATGTTATGCGTTTTTAGATACATCATTCTCTCGCTATTCTGATAAAGCCTAATTTCGGCTCGTAAACATCACCCTGCTGCTTTAACTTGGCCAGCAATTCCTCTGCCTTACTCCTCTCAATCCCCTTCTCCTCTGCTTTATCGTAGACTTCCTCTTTCGGAGATGCACCACCATGTTCGCGCTCGAGTTCCCTTATTATATCCTTAAGCAGCTTGATCTTATCGCGCTGACTTTTAGTGATGCCAACAGCTATGACGTCGACATCGAACAGCCCCGTCTCTCGGTCGATGCCAACCTGCCTTAGGCAGGACTCTGTGATGCGTATGACCCGATCTGCGTCTTCTTCGAGGATTTGGTCACTCAGTCTCATCCTTGCAGAAGCTTCAGCCAATCTCACTAAAGCCTCCAAGGAGCGGGCAGTAACTGGAACTGGCGCACCATCATCGCCTTGTTTTCGCGTCCCAAGATAGAAATCTCTCAATCTCCTCCTGGCCCCATCGCTCATTATCGGATAGATGCGTTTAGCATAGGCGATGTATTTGCGCAACAGCTCCGGTTCGGTCGCCGGTCGAACCGTCTTCATAGCGGATTCTACTTCTTCCTTCGTTACTTTTCCAGAGGTAAAGTACTTGGCATGCGCTGATAGCTCTCCGGCGTAATGTGCTGTCAGGATATGATCCGCAATTTTAGCATCCAATTCTACGTTGGGCTCGTCCATGATCGGAAAAATCAGATCGAACCTGGATAAAAGCGCAGGAGGCATATTGATCTGGTTTGCTATTGGCTCATATTTATCAAATCTGCCATATTTCGGGTTTGCAGCACCGAGCAAAGCGCACCTTGATCGCAAGGATGCCACAACGCCGGCTTTGGCTATGCTGATCGTTTGCTGTTCCATTGCCTCATGCAAAGCACTGCGGTCTTCTGACCGCATCTTATCTATTTCGTCGACGGCGACAATTCCCTTGTCCGCCAGCACAAGTGCACCTGCTTCAAGGGTCCACCTGCCTTCTCCGAATTCATCTTTTACTGCAGCAGCTGTTAGACCAGCGGCGCTCGTACCTTTTCCACTGGTATAAACACCCCTTGGCGCTAGCTTGGCAACATATCTGAGCAACTGCGATTTGGCTGTGCCTGGATCTCCTACGAGTAGCAAATGAACGTCTCCTCTTACCCTGGTGCCATCTGGCAATGATTTTGGTATGCCAGAAAATAACTGAAGCGCCATCGCTTCCTTGATCTCCTCATAGCCAAATATGGAGGGCGCTATGGAATGGACCATGATTTCATAAATGTTCGGACTTTCTGAAAGCTCAAGAATGGCTTTTTCATCCTCTTTGGAAATTTCCAGAGCTTCAAACTCTTGTTCTTGAATCTCAATGGAAATGCACTCCAAATAGACGTCAAAAAAAGTGCTCTTTCCTGCCGGAGTGGTTCGCTGGTATGAGTGAAGAATGCCCGTCACTACCACCCTGTCCCCGGGAACCACTTGCCCAGTCAGGTCATCCTCTACGTTCACATCCAAGGTCTGGGGTTGTTCCCCTCCCCTCAGATCCTCCGGAGATTCCTGAATTTGCAGTTTCTGTGCGTCTATAAAAGACGATTCGCTAAATACGAGTTTAAAAGGACCCTTTCTCTTGCAATCATTACACTCATAAGGCTCCATAAATTTAGCTTCACGTTGTAGGACAGGAGTGGTACCGTCACATAACACGCATTGAAATATGGCTTCGGTGATCTTAGGGCGCACAGCGGTGGCTTTGCGCACTATGCCCTCTATAGCAATCAATTTTAAAATATGATCGCTCCTCAGATCACGGATATATATCCTTTCAGGAACCTTGATTACCCTTACATGTACCCTATCGAGCGATACATCGATTGGGAGATCGATGATCTTCAAGGCTTCTTCGGCAGCTTGCAATACATCATGGGGCCTCTCTAAAAAAGAGTCCGCCAAATCAACATCATACTTCTCGATATCAGGGAACTCGACAACCAAGCTGCGCTTATCCGGGTAGGAATTTGCCAATTGAAGGATTTGCTGCTTGTAATATTTCTTGAAAAATTCCTCCCATTTTGAAACTGGCATGCTAAATCATATGAATCAAAAACATAAGAAGTTTGCTCTGTTCATAGCAAACCAAGCCCCATCAGCTCTTTGGAGACCTTGTTCACCGCATCCTCGACATCTTCTGTTTTCTTTCCACCTGTAATGACCAACTTGCCAGACCCGAATAGCAATACGACCGCCTTGGGCTCTGATAGCCTATATACCAAGCCGGGAAATTGCTCTGGCTCATACTCGATGTTCTCCAGGCCCAATCCGATAGCTATCGCATTCAAGTTAAGCTCTGATCCCAAATCGGCAGATGCGACGATGTTCTGGACTATGATCTGAGGTTTTCCAATGACGTTAATACCAAGCTCCCTCATCTTCCCAAAGACTATTTGTAAACTTTTTTCAACATCATCGATGCTTTTTGCGCCGGTGCAAACTATTTTTCCAGATCGAAAAATCAGCGCTGCTGCCTTAGGATTTTTAGTTCGATAAACCAAGCCAGGGAACTGCTCTGGATCATAATCGGCACCCTCCAACATATGCGCGACTTCACTAAGGTCTATTTCCGACCCTATCGCCGTAGATGCCACAACGTTTTCTATTTTAATCGATTTCGCCAATTATAACACCCAACGTATTATAATGAAAAGGGGTTTATAAAAGTTGGTCATTCTTTCCACAACTTCATTCTTTCCACAAGTGGGCATCGATCACGTAACTCCTGCTTACCCTCTTAATCTGAGGAAAGCGCAGGATCTCTTCTACTGTAAATCCAACCCCACCCGCCAAATATCGTTTTTTAAGATCCGTCCACTGGAGGATGTGGGCACTTACAGGCAGGCCTTTCCCGTACCTAAGTTCAACAGCCAAGATTCCTTTTCGACCGGACCTACGGAGAAAATCGTCTATACGCACTATTTGATCGGGGCCAAAATGTTGAGTAAAATAGAGGGAACCAGTCTTAGTGGAGATGCTTTTGCATTCAACCCCAAGATAATACTCCTCATGTAAGGAGTCGACGAGCACATCAAGTACTTGCGAAGAAAACTGATGCTGTTTGATCCTGTATGCGATGGCATCGATCTCATTCTGCTCAAAAAAATTATTGAAAGATTTCACGATATCACGTTCAAACTTGGTCATTTACTTTTACCCAATAAGAGATATATCGTTCTTAATGAAATACCTAATCGGTGTAAATTTGATAAGAGTCAGCGATTTAAGATTGTACCTATCTTGCCCACGACAAATTTATTTCATGTCAAGGGGACACGAATTAAAGATAGATAGGGTTGAGTACGTAGAACACTTATTACTCAGAGGACTTGCCTTCCAATTTCCTAGGTTAGTGAAAGAGGAGCGCTTATGCGAACTTGGAGCATGCCTAAATAAAATCGCAGATGAACTGAGGGAGAGCTTGCCCAAGGAAAAAAATCGACGAAGCAAAATCAAGAATCGATATCGATAAGATCACCATGGGACTATCAAAAGACTTAGAATATATGGGCAAAAGGCATTTTCTCGAGAAAATTACGCCATGGAGGATTGAGCATCAGATGGATTCAAAGCACCTTGGAATGGTTGGGCGTCCGGATAAGTTGATCCTAATCGACGGGGAGATCATTCCCTCCATCATAAAAACCGGAGATAAACCCAGACAGGGCATTTGGGAACACGACAGGCTACAACTAACCGCATATGCGATGTTGGTCGAAGAGGAGTTCGAAGTTAGCGTGAAACAGGGTTTTGTGGAGTATGCCAGATTTGGAGAGTTGCGAGATGCCAAAATCAAACGTTGGGACAGGAAAAGGGTCTTGCTTATCCTGACCAGGGTAAAAAAAGTAATGGATGGAGCGCTCCCAGGTAAGTCAAAAAGAGCGCCTTGTGACCATTGCGGATTCGTTGACATGTGTAATACGAGGAAGTCGTTGCTTTCTAGATTCTTTGGTGATTAGCATGACCCAAATTGAAGAGGCCAAATCAGGTAGGACTACAAGAGAAATGGTGGATGTTGCCCTCCATGAAAAGATTGAGCCTGATTTATTACGCAAGCACATTGCCAGCGGCGAGATAGTGATCATGACACGTCCTAAATGCAAGCCATTGGGGATAGGTAAAGGACTGCTAACAAAGGTCAATGTAAATATAGGCACCTCATCGATAGCAATCGATCCTGAAGCCGAGGTAAAGAAAGCCAAGGTTGCTGTTGAGCATGGAGCGGACACCATATCAGATCTCTCAATGGGCGGCGATATAGACGAGATCAGAAGGGCAATTTCAGATGCGGTCTCCGTTCCATTAACGACCGTGCCAATTTATCAGACCGCTGCCGAGAAGGTTTCGTTTCATGAAATAGACCAAGAAGATCTCATCAGGACCATAAAAAAGCAAGTTCAAGAGGGCGTGAGTTCAGTAGTCATCCATGCGGGTTTCACCTTGGACACGCTCACCTCATTGAAAAAGGCAACTCGCATCATGGGGATGGTATCTAAAGGCGGGGCATTTACTGCTGCATGGATGATCGCGCATAAGAAAGAGAATCCTTTTCTCGAAAGGTATGAGGAGATCTTAGAAATACTCCTGAGAAGGGATATCGTTCTTTCATTGGGCAATGCCATGAGAAGTGGATGCGTCCATGACATGAGCGATAAACCCCAGCTATCAGAGATTCAAAAGAACGCAGAGCTGGCAAGACGTGCCAATGAGGTTGGCGTGCAGACTATCGTCGAAGGCATGGGGGGCCATGTTCCTGCCAAAGATATCGTTGCATACGTTAGACACCATAAGAAGATCACTGGCAATAGACCGCTTTTTGTTTCAGGCCCACTCCCTACTGACATCGCAGTTGGCTACGATCACATAGCTGCCTGTATTGGCGCCAGCCTTGCCAGTGGAGCGGGTGCTGATTATCTTTGCGCCATAACTCCATCCGAGCATCTTGCTCTTCCCAACATAGATCACGTTCGTGAGGGCACGATCGCTTGTCGCATTGCCGCCCATATCGGAGACTCGATGAAATATGGTCTCTCTGATCAGGACTTCAACTTAGCTAAAATGCGACGTCACCGCAACTGGGAGGGGCAGTTTAGATTTGCCCTTGATGGAAAGAGAGCAAGACAGATCCATTCACCTGGGGAGACCTGCACGATGTGTGGAGATTTTTGTGCACTAAAGATCATGGAGCAGTACCTTGGCCATTGATAGATGAGACACATTAATTCGCCACACCATATTATCAAGTCCTGCCGAAACATTTCGATATTATATCATATATGCATATTGATTGCAGATTCTAAAACCGCATCAAGGATAAAAAGATCTCTCATGCAAACTGCACAAAAGAGCGGGAGTTATAATCCTACCACCTAACTGTGTATCGAGAAAAATCGATTTTATTTGAAAATCTTTGACTTGAACCTGGAGCCGATGTACTTAAATGCCTCGTCTTTTATCCTCCCTTCGATATCAGGCTCATGGGGCTCTTCGATGTTATCGGTATCATCAGATTTCTTCTCTGGTACTTGTTCTGGTACCGGTTCTGACTGCATGGTAGGTTCAGCAGATTCCATGGTGGACTGAATAGGACCCTGTATGGAAGATTGAATCTCTGATGTAAAATCACTTTTAAGCCTATCCAGCTCCTTTTCAGCCTTGTTAACCTCACCAAGCGCTTTTCCAACATCTCTGGCGATGCTAGGAAGTTTGCTACTGCCAAATATAAGGGCAGCGATACCCAAAATTATCATTAATTCTGTTGTTCCTATCATCACATCACCATTAGATAGTGGCCCTTAACCTATTTAAATCATACGTGATCGCTCATGCCTTTTCAATGCGTTCTTGGCAGTCTTCCATGAATGTCGCACAAAAGATGGCAATGAATCATGCTCTTTTATCCAGTCGTCCAGAAAATGCATTGTACGAATATCAGATGGATATCCGGACCCGATATTTTTTCCTAATAGGCGTTCCAGTTCTCGAATAGTCTCATCCCGCCTTACTTTTGCAATAATCGAAGCTGCAGAGACGAGAGGGTATTTTACATCCGCATTATGCTCTGAAGTGATCTTGATGTTTTTGCCATACCCGGCCAGCACTTTCTGTGCAAACCTATCAGCGTCCACATCAGCTGCATCCAAGAACGCTTCATCAGGTTTTAACTGTTTGAGCACTCTCACTTGGCTTTCCACGACGATTTCGTTCAGAGTTGTCTTCTTACGAAGAGCATCGATCTCACTAGCGGACAGCTCTAATGTATAACAAACCCCGACTTCTTTGATCTTACCCGCTAAAAACTCTCGTTTTTTTGGTGAAATCGCTTTAGAGTCTCTAACCCCCATTCTTTCCAACATTGGAAGCATGTCCTCTTGCACCATGACTCCCGCAACGATCATGGATCCTATTACTGGTCCTTTACCCGCTTCATCAACCCCAGCAATTTTCATTTATTTTGTCTCTAAGATCGTCTTTTTTAAATCATCAACGTGCTCAGCGGTGGTGAGAGCCACAATGAGATCGCCCACTTCTATCATAATTTTGCCCTTTGGAAAAATCAAGTGACCCTGCCTGATAATTGCAGTAAGGATACATTCATCTGGTAGACCGAGGTCTTTGATCGTTCTATTGATCGCAGGTGAGTCTTCAGGTACATGAAGCTCCACCAACTCAACATTGCCCTCTTTCAGGGTCAAAAGCGTGGTTAATTTTCCAGAAGTAACGGCATTCTTTATAATCATCGATACCGCTGTTACGGAACTGATCGCAACATCGATGCCTAACCCCTCGAAAACAGATTCATTTTTCGGCTCATTGACCCTCGCTATGGTGAGAGGAACATTGAAGTTCTTTTTGGCCATTTGGCAAGAAACGAGATTCACCTTGTCCTCTCCAGTGACGGCAACAAATACATCTGCTTTTTTCACTCCAGCATCCTCCAGATATTTTGCATCCGTTCCGTCACCATTGATTACCAAAATGTTGAGTTTTTCAGCTAAATTCTGGCAAATATCTCTGTCGGATTCGATCAGGGCAACTTCTTCCCCTTCCTTCGAAAGCGTGCTGGCGAGAAAAGTACCAATTCTTCCTCCGCCAACTATCACGATATACATGGTCAAATACCACCTATGGAATTAAGAACGCTTAACCATATTGGCCAACAGCATCAATACTGGAAATACTTCAAGCCTACCCATCCACATGACAAGGATCAAAGTGATCTTTTCACCAAGCATCATACTAGGAGTGACCAGCCCAACCGACAGCCCGACATTGCCCTGTGCAGAGGCGACCTCAAAAAAGGAGTTCACCATAGAATGACCATGTGCCATAAATACCATTGAACAGAGTGTGAGGACGAACAGATAAACAAATGCGTATAATCCAGCCATCGTTATCTCTTCCTCCTTTATGACTGTTCTGCCGACTTTAAACGGAACGATAGCTGAGCGTGGCAGGAAATCTTTTTTTACCAACCATATGATCGACTTTAAAAGTATGGCGCACCTAATGAGCTTCAGAGCAGAGGATGTAGACCCATAGCCCCCGCCCATAATCATGGGAATGATGAGCAATATTTTTGAGAAGTCAGTCCATTGCCCCATGTTTTCTGCATTGGTAAGCCCCGTACCAGTCAACGCAGAGATCACGTTGAACGATGCCATCCTAAAGTTTCCTAGCTCCAATGTCAGTAAGAGCGTCAACGCCAACAACGTCAAGGCCATCAATATTATCTCCGGGCTTCGGATGATCTCACGAAATTTCAGCTCGATCAATTTTTTATGAAGAGCAAAGCTGATGGCACCAAAAACCATAATTGGGATTAACATAAGCTCCACTGCAACGCTATCATAGGACGCAATGCTTAAGTTTTTTATCGAGAAACCGCCTGTTGCTAATGCAGTCATAGTGTGATTTATGGAGTCCCATAACGGCATGCCTACGATACAAAGCAATATTACTCCTATGAAGGTGTAGGCGACGTAGACTTTCCATATCCAACGCGCTGTATTGATGATGCTGGGTTCGATTCTTTCGGCCCGGCCCTCTGCAGCATATAATCCCCTAGCAGCCCCACCAACTCCGTGAACCATTATCGCAATGAATAGGACGATAACACCTACTCCTCCTATCCACTGCGTTAAGCTACGCCAGAACAAAATGGATTGGTACCCGGATGATAGCCATTCAACCCCCATTGTAGATGAAAACATCGTTAGACCTGTTCCTGTAAATCCAGACATACCCTCAAACAATGCGTCTTCTAATGAGAGGATTCCACATAGGACATAGGGCAGAGCACCAAAAGCTGCCAAGGTAATCCAAGTGAGGGCAGAAATCACCATTGCTATTCTAAGGCTCAAATCCCCTGGTGACGTAATTCTTCGTAGTATATAGCCTATCAATAAAGAGAGTACAGCGACTGTAACAAACGACAGGATCACATAGAATCCGTCTTTAAAACATAGAGCTACAAGTATAGGGACAGCTACAAGCACGCCAAAAAGCTGTAACATTAGCCCGATATAATGTAATATAGTCCCTAGATCGCCCTTTATCATTCGATCATCATTCAATGAGGATATTTCACCTACTTAAAATATTCCTGACTTCATCAGAGATAGCAGCCAAATTTACCACGACTGCAACATCACCTTCTTGGATTATCGTATCTCCCGAAGGGATCAACGTCTTTCTGTCCCTTATAATTGCTGCTATGGTGGATTCCTTTGGCAAATTTAGGTCTTTAAGTGCCTTTCCGCTGGCTGAACCTTGGACCCGTATCTCACTGATCTCAATATTCCCGCCATTCACCGTCAGTATTGTAGCCAAATTGGGATACATAACGGCATTCCTGAGATGAGCCGCAGCTATTGTTGTAGGACAGACAATGGCATCTATTTTCAGCTCCTTAAAGAGGGGTTCCCTTTTGGGGTCATTAACCCGAGCTATGACTCTGCTTACGTTAAACACCTGCTTTGCAATCTGGCAAGCCATCAAGTTCGTGTTGTCATCCTCTGTCGTCGCAATAAAAACGTCAGCTTTATCCACTCCAGCCTTTTTCAGAACGTCTTGATCGGTCCCATCTCCTTCGATTGTCAACCCATCAAAACTTTTGTCGATCTCTTCGAACTTCGTCAAATCTCTGTCCAAGACGACGACATTATTTTCATTAGACGATAATAACTGAGCAAGACGACTGCCAATCTTTCCACACCCAACTATTATCGCGTACATGACCAATTCACCTTAGATAGTCATTCATAATAGGGACCTTAGATCCCAAAGTAACTTGGGATTGCGCAGTGTCAATTCTTTCAACAACCCAAACGCTGTAAGCTCCTTGAAGTTAATTCCCACTATAGAAGAGGCTATGGAATTCCATTCTGCGTCATTCAGTTTTAAAAGCCATTCTTTGGCCTTGTAGGATTTCTGTAGTGTTGCACCAATGGTTGGTCGCCAGCGTCTTTCATACTCGTTAAGGCACTCAACTGACGAATCTCCTGATTGTACCGCCTTCGATGCAATTTCACTAGCCATAGTTCCCGACTTCATCGCATGGATAATACCTCCGCCCGTAAGAGGGTCTGACATCCTAGCTGCATCACCCACGAGCATTAGCCCGTTTGTGGTAGTCTTGGTAGGAACCGTTACAGGCACCCCCCCCATGATCATTTCGATGATCTGCCCTTCGGGATATTTTTTCTCTACGAAACGTTTTAGATGTTCGATAGGACGCACCTCTGATCTGCTTCCGGATATTCCAAGGCCAACATTAGCCTCGTTATTCCCTTTGGGAAAAACCCATGCATAACCCCCAGGTGCAATTTGGTTACCTATATAGAACTCACAATAACATGGATCAATGTCAACATCAGTCATCAGAAACTGAGCACAGGTTTCGATGTCCTTTGGTTTAAGGGTCGTATTGATGCCTGCCCACCGTCCAACCTTGCTTTCAACGCCATCAGCACCAATCACGACGTCCGCATGAATATCAAATGAATCTCCGAGATGTTCTGCTTTGACGCCTCTAACGAAGCCGTCCTCTTTAATCAAATCAACTGCCCTTGTTTTTACCATTACTTCTGCACCGGCTTTTGCCGCCTGCTTTGCAAGCTCTCGGTCAAATATCTTTCGTTCGAGAACATAGCCCACTTCAGGACCGACCTCTGACATCTCGATCTTTATGCCTCCGGGAAAGCATATCCTCGCTCCTTGGACATCTGCAGCAATCCAACGCTTATCGGGTTTGATGAATTGCTTTAATCCTTCTTTGCCCACCCCTTCTGCGCATCTAACCGGATCGCCTATTTCCACCCTCTTTTCCAGCAAGAGTGTTTCTAAATCGTGCTCAGCTGCAGTCTTTGCTGCCATAGATCCTGCTGGGCCTGCACCCACGACGATGACATCATAGCGGTCTCTCATTTTACCCCCAGGGCACCAACAGGGCATATCTTAGCGCAAATGCCGCAATCATTACAATCTTCATTGATCTCAATCCACGTCTCGATCAACTCTATTGCACCCATGGGACAGACTGCAACGCATGCCCCACAGTAAAAGCATTTATTTTTATTGACAATCACATCTCCGAGTACATCATGTCGATATTTAAGTTTTTTGAAGTAGGAAAGGATTAACTCTTAATATAATGGTATCAATGGTAACATCCAAGTGTGGGCATTACCCAATATGGTCCATCCTTTCGCGTATCAACCGGCTGCTCCTAGGAATAAAATTCAGCTATGCCAAACTCTGTAACTACTTCTTCCACCCTTTTCGACGCCTGAACACCAAAATAGGATTCTTATTTCAATTTTTGCGTTACCTCCGGCAACCATATCTGATCTCGGACTGAGCGCCAGATGTGGTTTTTCGATTGTACTGCGTACGGCTCAGGAGTTGATTTTGAGACTATGTGAAAGACGATGCCACCTGTAGTGATTAACATGGTCATCACCCCCAAGATCCTGCAAAAAGGGCAGACCTGTGTTGAGACGAATGCGCTCATACCTAGATCCCAGATTACACCTCTCTTCTCTTATTACCAGTAAACATGCCATCTAAGAAGTTCTTAGTGGTTGACCAAGGTGATCTCGAACATCACATCTCTCTCCTCTTCGCTTTTGCCGTGATACCAAGGCTATGGACCGACCTTCTTAATAGGACGCACAGCTTAGATTCTTCCCAGTTTCTGGCTCTCTGCCGGGACGGGAGGAAATTTCTCTGGGGAGATATAATTACCGAATTTTTCCTTTGCGGCGATTAACCTTTTTTTCTGCTCCTCCAAAACTTCAAAGATGACGCTGGGTGTATCCGGAACCTTGGTCCTGTAAATTTCAACTATCCTGTCAATCTTTGCCAAGTGTTCCTGAACCCTCAGGGCAAACTGATCAGAGTACTCTTCTTCTGAATAATCCTTGTTGATCACCTGCTTGAACAGCTTCTTTAGGTCCCCATACCGAGGGATCAATCCCGTTGGAGTTTTCACTGCCCCCACATCCCCGTACGAGCGCAGTTCCATCCATTTAAGCCAGACCCTTTTATCATTTTTATGATTCATGAATTTTTCATTCAAATCTTTCAAGAAGTAGTTCACAGAGAAGATTTTGGGCGGTTTATTTAAACCGAATCCAAAATTTAGATGATCCTTTATATATTTACCCATAGGTATGGATAGGAATTCCAGATTCGACATGGGATTGAATACCCTTCGACCTTCTTCTCCAAAGCTGGCAGCGGTAGTTTCAGATTCCAACGCTGCACCTTTAGTTACAACACCATGGACCCAATTAAAAGATTCCTCCACCGGAACCAAAGTATCAGAATCCCGACCGCCGTAGATTATGCCACTCACTACAACACCTTCAGGATCATTGAGTTTAGGGTCTACATTATCTAAAATATTCAGGTCAAATGTAAACCTGGCATTTTTATGTGAAGGCGGTATTTCCTTGCCGTCTGCATCTCTCTGGCCCAGAAACCACTCGCCGGAGTAATTGACACCTTTTTTGGGACACTCCACATCTTTACCGGTCCAGTAAACATCCTTGTCTTCCGTAACCAATACATTTGAAAATATGATCTCACCGGTACCGTGAAGAGCCTTCCATGGCAACGGATCATCGATGGAGTTTATGCCTTCTATTATTCCAAATATTCCCTTTTCCACGTTCACTGCACGGATTTTTCCGCCTATTTTTCTGAGATAGGCTATATCATCCCCAATTATAGTCTCCCCTTCCACCATGGTCGTAGAAGTCTTTCCACACATAGATGGAAAGGCTCCTGTGAAGTAACTTACCCTTCCCCTTGGACCATGAACTCCCATGATGAACACATGTTCTGTCAGCCAGCCTTCTTTTGAAGCCCTGTTTATTGCCAGACGCATTGCTAGTTTTTTAAGTCCGATGGTGTTGCCGCCATATTGTGTGTTCGTGCTATATACGATCTCATCCTGGAGATCAATGTACACCCTCCGCTTCTCAATGTTTTTACTGACGCACAATCCTAGCCCTGTTTCCTCCAACTCTCCTTGAGAGTGTACAAACTTGAAAAACTGCTCATCATCGTTCATCCTAAGGAACTCTCCGTAACCTTGCCTGTACAATAAATCCTCATTATGTGCTACATAGCTGGAATCGGTGAGTTGGACACAGGGTATAACGAATTCAGAATTGATGGGTCCCAAGCAGAAAAATTTGACATATAACTCATGCCCGTGCATAATGTTTTTTAGAATAGTATTAATCTCTTTGATGCCTTCGTCCCTATCTATGGCATTTATCCCTTGTCCCAAGTCCACACCCTTAGGTAAAAGGAATTTGGTTTTTTCTTTATCCCGAGCCTGATCATAATACCCATCAAAATGTACAGTATGCCCCTTTATGGCAAGTTCCGCTTCCTCTCTGTTTTTTATTGCCGCTTCTCTGATGTACTGGATATCCTCTGCAGAATCTGTACAAACAAAAACTTTAGTCGGGTTACATAGCTCTACGTACTTGGCAATGAATTGATGAAGCTTGGGGTTATCTATTCTGATTAATTTCTGGTAAGATTTTTCATCCAATCTGGTTTTGAGTATGTTTATAGCTTTTTGATCCATCTTTTACCTACCCTAACCATTAAAATTTGTCATAGTGCTGAAACCTATCAAGCAAAAGATAATATCCTGGAAACAGGAGAATCTGCCATATTTCTTATGCCATTTTGGCACACAAGCAAGATAAAATCCCAGATCTTCTTTACGCTAAGCATAATTTCCAATATTGTCGCTTCCATGATGACCATGTCAATGTTCCCCTTTTCATAGGTAACCCCTGCTATAAAAATATTCGCCTTCAAAAATCAAATAAGGAACTCTGGGCCGCTATATTTTTTGGCATGCTCTCTCTCCCAGGTAATTCCACGCACCCATAGCGTCCACCGCCTCCGGGAGAAAGAAGTATCTGCCCATTTCTAAAAGCCATTATGGCATCGTATATAGATGGGTTTATCACATCTGATTTTGTTATTTTGGCGTCAACTAAAACCTTTACTTCGTTGCCGAATTTTGTCATGAGGGCGTTCCATGCATCCATCACAACCCTAGAGTTCACGTTAGCATTGAGCGCCAAGGCAATGATCTCTATCAGAGGGATCAATTTGAGATATGCCGGCCTATGCAAGGGGTGCTTTGGCTCTGCGTAATCTGCCAGCTCATTCACCCTATCTCGAACGCCCTTTTTGATCGTTCCTCCACACCGACATTTCCAGTTATTCATGAGGCACTCTTTAAGGGTGTAGTGTTTATAGCATCGTATGCATGCACTCTCGTTGTATTTTCCTTCTTCTGGCGGAATGCCCACGTTCAATAGCGGTCTCCTGCCCTGCACACGCAAGATCGCTTTTTTGAGTTCCGCATATGAGATGGACTCCAGCTCAAACCTGTTAAACTCCCTTGCAAAACGGATTGGCCATGGACTGTGGGCATCCGAATTGGTCAGAAATGTCAGATCTTTCAGCTCTTCTATTCTGTCAGCATAGTCAGAGTCTGCGCTCAGCCCCAACTCAATGAAGGATGCGTTAGAGGCCATTGAACCATAACATTCCTCAATACTGTCAAAATAAGCATACATCGAAGTCCAGGGCGTGAATGCATGGCAAGGGCCGAACAAAGCGCCTGCGTCTTTTGCATGCTCCGCTATTTGTTCACCATCCAAATTTATCTTGGGCCTGCCTTCTGAATTGATGTTAAGAGAGTAATTCGCAAATTTGTCGTGAAGCTCCTCAGCCTTGGAGATGGAAGGTAAAATCAAAAGGTGATGAACCCTGTTTGAATCCTCAACCTCGCATGTCAAGACAAAATGCGTATTGCCAATGACAAACGTGCCGTCATCTATGCGCTCCAATGCCTTGATTTCATCCAACCATTTTGGGTGTAAACAATCCCCCGTCCCAATAAGCTCTATGCCCTTCTTTGACGCCCACTCAGCTAAAACAGGAAAATTCATCTGGGTAGATGTGGCTGCAGAGTAGCGAGAGTGTATATGTAGATCTGAGTTGACTTCCATCAAAATCATCCAATATAACTCAGGTCTTCCTCGATGGGCTCTATTGCAGGACCTTGCTCCATTTCCCTTAGCCTGGCGATTATCTTCTCCATCTCTTTGGCCCTGTCCTCTAGAGCCCTCATGTCGATTTTCATTCCGAGAGCCTTGGATAAGCTTTTTAGTACAGCTTGCGCGCTTTCGGGGTCCACTAAATATCCAGAGGTCTCACCCATTAAGCAGATGGCATCTATGCCTCTTTGCCTCCCCATGCCAAGAAGTAATCCCGATGCACCTATTATGCCGCCGCCGGGCTCGTCTTCTTCAAAGGATACCCCATATTTCTTCATCTCATCCACCAGAGCTATATTGTTTACTGCGCCTAACACTCTTGGCCTTTCGACCAAATGACCTACGCCATAACCCCCCAATGTGTAAATTCTCTTCACACCATACTTTTGAGCGATGTCCAGATATACCCCAGTTAACTCATAGTGACCAACATTGGTAGTGCTCTGATAGGCCCCCACAAGCAAGAGGAGATCATGTTTACCACCAGACCACGCGTATACTTCATTCTTTGCCAATTCTACCGTACCATCCTTCATCACTAAAACCTGTGGGGGAAAGTGAGAGGAATATATCTCTATTATCTTTTCGGCGCCTAGCTCTTCCACCATGTGTTCTGCAACCAACTTTCCTACATGGCCAATACCTGGCAGACCCTCAATCATGATCGGATTTTTTAAGATCACGTCTTTAATTTGAACAATGCTGGTTTCCACCCTCACACCTCTTTTTTTTCATCTGTCTCCGATACTTACCATAGGGATCAACAGGGGAGAACCTGGGAGGCAATGGATTTTTTGTATCGCTCCCACAAACCGGACAAATTTTTTGGAGAGTGTATATGCCACATGCGCATCTTCGCATTTTGGATTTCATTTCATGCCCGTTCCCTATGAAACTTCCCAATACCTTCCGATTTTTCCACTATTTGAATGGCTGCTTCTGCTACTTTTCTAAGTGCGACCTCGGCTCTCTTATAATCCGGAGCAGTAATTCGAATGAGATAGTGAGGTGCACCGACGTAACTGACTCCGATGTCGACCTCTGGTATCTCAACTTTAGAGGCTTTATCCAATGCCTCCTTGATCACTTCAACACCATTAGGTAGGGGGCATGTGAGACTAACATAACCAGCGATATCGACTATAGGGGGTTTAACGTTCTCCCTCGCAACTCTCACGATTATATCGGCATATTCCTTGCTTACCCCGATATCGGTCAACACACTGCAATCACCAACCACTACATCCTCAAATGCCGCGTAGAGACTGCCAAACTTTTTTATCAACTTATCGCCGATCTCAGCATACAGCTGGTCAACATCTACACCTGCTGCTGAAGCGACAAAATGCAACATTTTTTCAGCTTTTTGCTCATTCTTCCATGCATGTATCTTCTCCTTTCTCTGATGTTCATTCACATCTTTCAGCGATAAATCGATATGGCCTCTAGATGGCACTACGTTTAGAACTTTGCAAACGATCTTCTGCCCCTCCCTGATATGATCGCGAATATATTTTATCCAACCAGAGGCAACTTCTGAGACATGAATCAATCCTTCTTTGCCCTCATATTCATCTAGACCGACAAATGCCCCAAAATCAACCACCTTTTTTACAGTGCATACGACCAATTCTCCCTGGTCTGGCCACTCTTTGTGAATGATCATCACCCTAAAACTTCCAATACCTGCGTTTTAATTTCCGCCTTACCACCTCTTGGCTCTGCAAGTGTGCGACCACAAACTAGACATTTTACGATAGAACTGGCCTTGTTAAAGACCACTTGCTCATTCTCACAATCATCACATTTCACCCTAACAAATTTTGAGTCCATATTCATATTCATTCCACCAACTCAAATCTTGAGGCTCTAAAACAAGGCCTCTGATGTGCTTTCTTGCACTCAGTGCATCGATACCTTAATGCTACCCTTTTCGTAGGTTTATCTCCACCGGGAACCTTGGAAAACTTCCCCAGATTACCTATGCCTTTTGCCCTTTTCTTCTGCCGCGTAATCCAAGTTAACGTCGAAATTCTCCCTTTCTTGACTCTTTCCACCTCATGCATGGTATGCTTATTGCAATAAGGACAATGTGTCCTCAAATCCTTAGGCATCTTCATATTCTTTGCCCCCCATTTTAACTGGTATTGCTACATGATGATCACATAATACCTTCGAATTTACTTTTGGTAAAACGATCAAATCTTCTTTTGATAACTGATAATTGCGACCATCAGCACCCACAAACATAGGGATATTTTCTAATACTCTCAACATCCTGCACTCCTTCCTTATTTTCACGTTTGTAGGGAGCTGGGGTGTTAAAGAACTTTCGCTCTTGGACAACTTTGGCTTAATGACGGGATCTATTATAATTGTCCTACTCCTTGAGATCAAATCGGTCAATTGCTCGAATAAATCCAATTCTTCTGGTGTCGCACCTTTAGGGGATTCTTGCAGCCCACCTGCCCTAGAGGATGCCATCTTAACGATCTTGCCAATGCGTCGGTTGAATATGCCCTCGATAACGCTACGCACGCTCCGCAGCTCATCATCAATTTTCATCGCCTGAGGGGCCTTATGTTTATCAGCCTCTAACGCTTGTATGTATGTCCTAACCTGTCCATAAAAATCTCGCTCGAGCTCTTGCAATCCCTCAGACCGGCGTTCTTTTACCTGAATCAGACGTAAATCATCAAGGTTCATACTCTGCTGCACCCCTACACATCAAAAATATTGCCAGATGCTCAGGAAGGCTTTTTTTTCCTCTTTTTAGCACATATCTATTATCCTTTATCTCAACATCGCTCTTTTTGGTCACATTAACTCTAATCAGGTCGTCTCCAAATACGATGGCATCGCTTAATGGATTAAACACTCCCAGCTCCTCCGGCGTCAGTGGCGTTACTCGAAAACCATACCCCCCGTGAATGGAGGTAGGTAGGCGGATCAGCCGCTTGACATCCGCTGTGACAGGTTCATCTGGAGTACCCTTACCTATATCGATACTAGGCATATCCATGCTTATACTTTCCCTTTTTATGGATTCTTCGATCAACGACCGCCAAAATTTTTCAGAGCCCCTAAGGATGTCAATAGTTCCCCTTTCCTTAATCAACTGAATTCTTCTCTCGTCTTGAAACATGTCAAAAAACTCTTCCGCACTTCTTCTTTTTTTAAAGCTCTCGTAGCTCATCAAAAACTCCAGCGCTTTATCTTTAGGCATCTGCCTTATAGCATCCACAAAACCAACAATTGATTTGTTAATCCTTCCGTCCCAACCCCCTCCCCCATATTTTACCTCAAAGCGTTTGTAAGCCTTCTTGCGACCGTTTGCCCCTTCTTCGCTTCCTTTTTTCTTCTCAAAAAATTGACCCATGTCCGGACCTTTAACGTAGTCCACAATTTCCCTGCGCTCTGGACTCCCTAACCCTATCAACCTTGAATCCCGCACATGGATATGGTAACCCCTCCCACCCGAAAACACTATCTCAATGTCATCCTCAGCGATCGCAAAGTCCTCTCTAAGAAAACCTAGGAGCTTGAGTAGCTCTTCTTTCGTTCTCTGAAGCATTTCCCCGTAGGTCGTCCATTTTATAGGAAGATGATCTGCATCTATATCGAAAATCAAGTCTGCACCTTGCCATCCCTTTTCCTCCATGCTAGGAGCGCCAGGAGACATATAATATGCTGCCGAATGAAATGCATGAGCTGGAACCATAGTTCTGAGATAATCGATCGCCTCCCACGCGGTCATAAATGACTTGTGTCTCCTCATCACGATGTCTGGAAAAGACTCATCGAAGAATATGAACCCCCACTCTCGCTGCTCAAACCTAGATGGAAGCTGGATGGATGTGGAGTGGTAATATTTCCTAAATCGGTCCCGGATAAATTCTTTTGTTCGTTCGTTCACAGGTTAATAGTTAGATTTTATACATATTTGGCTTTTCTATCACATCATTCAGCCTTATGGGAATATTTTCCCTATGCAGAACATCTCTGAAAAGTTTAACCAATATTGGGGCCTCCAATCCCTGCGATTCCAGGAGTTCGGAGTTGGTTAACACCTCCCTTACAGCCCCATTCGCAGCTATTTTTCCTTCGGACATCACGATAGCTCTGTCACAGGTATCTGAGACCATCTCTATGTCATGGGTTGCCATTATTTTGGTTATGTCGAGTTCATTCAGAAGTTCTATCAGATGCTTTCGTGCATTTGGGTCAACGTTACTAGTCGGCTCATCCAATACCAGTATTTCCGGCTCCATCGACAAAACAGTGGCAATGGCAATTCTTTTCTTTTCACCAAAACTCATGTGATGGGGGCCCCTTGCCTCACAGCCTGACATGTTCACCAGTTCTAACGCCATCCTGACTTTTTCTTTTACCTTCTCCTCAGAAAAACCCATGTTTATTGGCCCAAATGCAACATCATCAAATACAGTTGGCATGAAAAGTTGGTCATCTGGGTCTTGAAAGACCAGGCCGACTTTGCTCCTAATCTCCTGGATATTCCCATTCACCTTCATCCCCAAAACTTCGACAGTGCCTATATCGCTTTGAAGAATGCCGTTCAAATGCAATAGCAGCGTTGACTTTCCAGCCCCATTAAGCCCTATTAGTGCAATAGATTCTCCCTCAAAAATGTCTAAGCTAATCCCCTTCAGCGCCCTAATGCCATCCGGATACGCATATTCCAATCCTTTTATCTCAACCACTTTTTTCGCCAATTATAACACCGCCCAAATAACCGTGAGGAATGCAAGGAAGAAGACCATGAAACAGAGGTCAAGTCTTTTCACGTGCAGATCATCCAATATTTTTATCTTACCACTGAAGCCCCTTGAAACCATCGCAATATAAACTCGCTCACCTCTTTCATAGGTTCTGATGAACAACATTCCAATTATGTTTCCGATCGTTTTTATATGCCATTTGCTGTTTCCACCGAAACTTCTCGCATCTCTAGCACATTTCATCCGCATCAACTCATCCCCCAGAACGAAAACGTAGCGGTACATGAAGGAGAGTATCATCACCATCACTCTTGGCAGACCAAGCTTTTCAAAGCCCTTTAAGAGCTCTGGGAACTTCGTCGTGGATGCAAGAGCGAGCATACTTAATACCGATAGCCATGATTTTGATAGCACGTTGAACAGAATTATTAGTCCATCATAAGTTACGGTCAAATGCAGAGATGCAAAGTTGTATGAACCTGCGATCTCCCCCTCCTTGAGGAATGGAATGAAAATCGCTATAAGCAAAACAAATGGGATTATAACCAGTGATCTTTTAAATACAAACCTCAGCGGAACTTTCGAGACCAGAATGACGCCAAATATCAACAAGAAATACAACACAAAATTTAAGAATTTGGTTGGCTGGGTGGATATCACTAAGAATATGAAAGAAAAGAAGGAGATTATCTTTATACGTGGATCTAAGCGATGTATTACGCTATCAAGCTCAGCATACTTGTCTAGGAAGTCGTGTTTCATCTTTCAACACCCTTTTGTTTCTACCCTTGCCCTAAAGTTCTCGTGGCATCTTTTCGGCATTTCGATAACTTTTTTCATGCACCTGCTCTCCAGCGCCCCAACAAAAACTTTAATTTTTGTCTCCACCATGTTATACTTTTTGTAGCTAAAAATAACTAAACCTTCATCAGATTTTCGCCCAACCAATCACCTTGGTAAAAAAACACAGAAAAAAGTGATAAGAGGGAAAAAAGTGTTAAGAGGGGAGTTTACTTCTCTGAACTCCCCTCGGAACTCCCCTTCAACACTTTTCCCAGTCCATATACGAGTCCAAACATCATCAGGGTCCCTATCAAGCCTGCAAGCGAGGCTGCCAAGGTTTCATTACTTATGCCTGGCATGACATAATCAGGCATCGGTGAATGCATCACTTCATGCCCTTCACCCAGTTCTATGAAGTCATGGTCTATTGCAACTCTCTCCAAACCATCCGGGGACGAGGAAGCAAATAGAGAGACTCCCCCAGCAAGAACCAACGCTACGATAAGACCAATATGCCACCATTTCATATTCATCATTTATATCACCCCTATATATTATATTACCTATATTTTTTGCAATTCCAGTAAATCTGGCCTAGACTTTAACACCATTCCCACGACTACTACCGTGATGCCCGCCTCGATGAGTCCGATAAACATATGTATACCAGCCATCGCTGGCAATGCAACTCCTAAAGGAACAACTCCAGAGGACCAAAGCATTAGCGCACAAGATATTGCTCCAAGCACCAAAGCTATCCATGCAGCCACCCCTGCACCGATCAAAATCCCTTTTTCACCCCCAACTGCCTTTTGTATTCCTCGATACATGTAATATCCCACAATTGTCCCTATCAATCCCATGTTGATTATGTTCGCTCCCAAGGCGGTGATTCCTCCGTCCTGAAAGAATATGGCTTGGACGGCAAAAACGGTTGACATGACTATCGTAGCAGCAAAAGGCCCAAGGAATATGGCTGATAGAACGCCGCCGAGCATGTGTCCTGATGTGCCACCTGCAACTGGCGTGTTCAGCATCTGCGCTGCAAATATGAATGCGGCCAGAACGCCCATCATGGGCACGTGCCTTTCGCCGAGCTTTTCATTTGTTCTCCTGACAGCGTAACCAACGATCAATATAGCTATGACCCACATAGACACCCATATCGGCGTGCTTAAAAATCCGTCTGGTATGTGCAATTTTATCACCTTATTGATAACTTTTTTCACATTTCATGGAGAGTTAACGAGCGTAGTGATGATAAATTCATGATCATTTAACTCTCAACGAGTTAATTGTCGCCATTGGTAATAAATTTTTTCCTAAAGATAACACTAGGTTTTAACAATATTCATTTTTATGTTAAAATTCCTGAAAACTGAAAAGTGTTATTACTAATAATATTTTTTGTATGTTTAGAATATTACTAACCAAAACATATTTATTACATGAGGGAGCATACCTATGGTAGTAAAGGAGATTAATGCCAGATGGAGGTAGCAAAAAGGTGAAAATGAAGGTGGTAGCGCTCTTGCTAGTGTCCGCTTGTCTTTTCTTATGGGCAACACCAGTAATGGCGGAGGAAATAAACGTTACCAGAAGTTTTTCAACGACATCTCCGTCTCCAAATTCAGAGTTCAATGTTATGCTGACCATATCTGATCTTAATATCGGCGGCATCGTGGAAACTCTTCCAGAAGGATTCTCCTATGTCAGCACGATGCACCCCTCAAATCAGGTCAGCATTTCAGGGCAGAAGATTGCATTTGCGGTGATAAACGAGACGGAGATCACATATAAGGTGAAGGCACCTTCTTCAGGCGAAGGCACGTTCACCGGTAAGTGGGTAGACCTGCTAGTGCTAAGTCCAGAACTAGAAGAGGGTAAAGAAAGATGGGAGACGATAGCAGATGCTATGGTGGTAGTGAAGTCGGCAACACCTACGGTAGCAACACCTACGCCCACACTAGCAACTCCAAAGCCAGTAGCAGCCACTACACCTACAACTCCGCCAATACCAAGTCCAACGCCAATATCTACATCTGATGTGCCGGGCTTCGATGCGATTTTCGCAGTGGCATCATTGGCAATAGCGTGTTTGGTTGTTTGTAGAAAGAGAGGAGGGGGAAACACGAAAGATGTGTAAACAAGAGGAATACTCGAAGGATTATGAACACGCCCCAAAGGAGTGCACGCCAGAGATAAAAGAGTACCATGGCGAGATTAAAGTTGAAGATCATCCCTGCGGAGTAAAAAAAAATAAGAGGTGACGCAGAATGAGAAGGATGTTATCCCTTGTATTGGTAATATTGCTCCTTTCATCCGCGATGCCGCTGGCAGTCACGCCTGCGGCTGCATACGAAATGAAAATACCATGTGATGACGGGGATAATATATTAACAAAGGAGGAGCTTGTGAACGCAATCCTCCCATACATGCTTGATGAAGGAGAGCACTCATTAGATGAGATTGGAGATGCTGCGTGGGTATATGCGTACTGGGGCGGAGAGCCGAAAAAGATTGTAGATACTGCAGGGCGCGAAGTGACTTTTTGTAGACCAGTTGAACGGGTGATTACCAGAGAACCAGACACCGCCAGATCAGTCATTGCTGTTGGTGCAGGCGATAAACTCGTAGCATCAGAGCAGGCAACTAAGTCGTGTCTTTGCCCTACGACTTTCGAAACGTTTGGAGAAGGATGTCTGGATTGCTATTATACCATACTCGATGGAAGAATGCCTGACCTTCCCGAGACGAGCACGAGGTATGACATATATTACGAGCTGATGGCTTCGCTTCGTCCAGATGTGATCTTTACATCAAGTATTACAAATGCCGCAGACTTTGAAACCAAAGTAGGCGTCCCTTGTGTAGTTGCTGAGGGTAGCGGGTGGGTATTTGACTATAAAGACGGTGTATATGGGCAGATCGAAGTCGTGGGGAAGGCGTTAGATAAGGAGGATGATGCACAAGAGCTGATCGATTTCATTGAATCTAAAGTCAATATGGTGAGATCAGTTACAGAAACTTTAAATGAGAGCGAAAAGCCAACGGTGTACTTCGCACCCCGCGGCGCTGGCAAGGGTTTCTACGATCCAAAGGAAGGACGTGATTTCACACGCACCGAACCTAAATACCCGCCTTTGGACATAGCCGGTGGAATAAATGTAGCAAAAGATGAGCCAGGCGCCACAATCAATGTTGGAATAGAGCAGATCATCACATGGAATCCAGAGTATATTTTCATTTCTTGCAGCGATCCAGATGCTGTGGACGATATTGATAATATACGAAACGCCGCATTTTTACAATCAATATCCGCCATACAGAACGATACCGTCTACAATTGCTTTTATCCCCATTGCAGAGGCCAGCCTCCGGACAGAAACCTTTTTAACATGATGTATATGGCTAAATTGCTCCATCCAGATGAATTCAAGGATTTGGATTTGGAGAAAGAGGGTAACGAAATATTTGAGGCATTTCTTGGAGTTGACGGTGTCTTCACAGATTATGCCGATTATTTGATCTGGCCACGTGAATACTTAGATACGCAATAAACTCCTAAACCGTGAGATGAGACGTTAGAGGAGGGTCTTGTATCCCCCTTCCGACTATTTATGAAATGATAGGAACAAAGGAACGACGAACATGACAGGAATAATAAATTGGAATGAGTTGTGGAGATCGATAAGGGCAGGTCATCCTCGGGGAAGGGCTCACGGAGAGGACCCCGGCAGCATATGGGATAAACGGGCAAAACAATTCAATGGATTCATGATGCAGAACCGCGAGCGTGCTGAAAAACAGATAGCAAACCTCAAATTGAAGCCAGAATACACGGTTCTGGACGTGGGTGCCGGCACCGGAAGACTTGCCATTCCCATCGCAAAGCGCGTAAAGAATGTGACTGCGATAGACCAATCCGAAGGCATGCTGACATGCTTACAGGAGAACATAAAAAAAGAGGCCACAACAAACATCGTGTGCATAAACAAAAGATGGGAAGACATCGAGCTGGGCGTGGATATAGAGCAACACGATGTCGTGATTGCTTGTCGCTCGCTTGGCATGTATGATATACAGGAAGCAATAGCAAAGATGGATGCTGTATCTAAAAAGTATGTTTATATCATTACACATGCTGGCAGATGGAGGGGCGACGGGGAAGAAGGCAAACTCTGGAAAGCGATTTATGGCGAAGAACATCGAGCATGGGAGCCGCCGGATTATATTTTCTTTTGCAACCTTCTGCACGACATGAAAATCTATGCGAATGTTGACATCAGAGACATAGAGTTTGAACAGCACTACGAGAGCCTGACTGATGCGGTGACCAAATGGAAAGAAATGCGTGATATACCACCAGAAAAGGAGGAGGTTTTGAGAGAGCATTTATCCAAAACCTTGGTAGAACATGATGGAAAGCTCTGCTTTAAGCATAGATCTAAAAACGCTACGATTTGGTGGCAGAAGAACGAGCATGAAGAGTAAAAATTAGGGGATAATAAAAAAATGAAGGTACTGATATGCGGTAAAGGAGGTAGTGGAAAGAGCACAATATCGTCGTTGCTTGCGAAATCAATTGCAGAGAAGGGATTTAATATCCTTGTAATTGACAGCGACGAATCGAACTATGGATTGCATTGTCAATTAGGCATGGAACTACCGGATGACTTTATGAACTTCTTTGGCGGAAAGAAGGAGCTAGGCAAGAGGATGATGGAGCTCTTTAAAAAAGGAGAATCGATTAGTATCTTTGATAAAAGATGGGGGATCAGTGATCTACCACGGGAATACATAGTTGAAAAGAATGGAATAAAACTTCTTGCCATTGGAAAAATCCACGAGTTTAGAGAGGGCTGTGCTTGTCCAATGGGCGCTCTTGCAAAAAGTCTGCTCGACAATTTGGATGTAACAGATAAAGAGGTAGTAATCGTTGATACCGATGCTGGAATCGAGCATTTCGGCAGAGGAGTTGAACAGGGATGTGATGTCATCCTCGCAGTCGTTGAACCATCCTACGAATCGCTGAAACTCGCTAAAAAGATTGAAGAGATGGCAAAGGGCATCGGAAAGATGATCTATTTTGTTCTCAACAAGGTTGATGAAGATAGCAGGGATATGATGCTCAAGTCACTGAACAGGAGCAAAGTCAACGTTGCAGGGATTATCCCAGCGAACAAGGATTTGTTTAAGGCTTGTTTGGCTGGCGAAGAAATTAAGGTGGACCTAAGAGAGATTGAAGAGCTTACCAATAAGATTTTAGAAGTGAGAGTTTGAAATGAACATATCTTTGTTAGTGGGAACGTTTGTGGCGGTCGCTATCCTAGTGTTAGCAGTAAAAATTGTAAGGCAATACGAGCGGGCTGTAATCTTTCGATTTGGGAAATTGTTAGGCGAAAAAGGACCAGGAATATTTGTGATAATTCCTTTTGTAGACAGACTTGTGAAAGTTGACTTGCGGGTAAGGGAACTCGACGTGCCCAGGCAGACCATCATAAGTCGCGACAATGTTAGCCTTGATGTGGATGCCGTTATTTATTATAAGGTTAGGGATTCATGTAAAGCGATAGTGGAAGTGGAAGATTATGAGGCTGCAACTTCGCTCCTTGCCCAGACAACGCTCAGGGATGTTTTGGGTCAGAACGAGCTTGATACTATCCTTTCCGAGAGGGATAAACTCAATCAGAAAGTCCAGGAAATTCTGGACGCTGCAACAGACCCTTGGGGGATGCAGGTCGTTGTGGTCACCATGAGGGATGTGGCTTTACCTGAAAACATGCTCAGAGCCATTGCAAGGCAGGCAGAGGCAGAACGAGAGAAGAGAGCTAGAATAATCCTCGCCGAGGCTGAATTCCAAGCATCAGAGAGGATGAATGAAGCTGCAGCCTTATACGAGAAAAGACCCATTGCGTTGAAGCTAAGGGAATTCCAGACACTCACTGAGATAGCGAAGGAGAAGAATTTAATTGTCATCTCAACTGGCGCTGGAGCGGTAGCACCCGGAGAAATTGGTGCAACCGCTGGTTTAACCAAAGCTTTTACTGAACGATAGAACAAAATAAGAAATGGCAACAAAAATAGTAAGACGCAGAGTAACGCGCAAAGGAAAAAGAAGCGCAGTGCAAGAAGCATACGACAAGTTTATTTTCAAAAAGACCTTTTTTATGGTCGCTATCTCACTCTTGATTATACTCTTAATTGGCATAGTCATAACGCTTGGACCGCTGGATATCTCAGTCGTGGAGGTATATTGTGCACTTCTTGATAGATTCTATCCCGATTATTTCAATGTAGAGAAGCTTACAGGACAGGTTATATGGAATATAAGATTCCCCCGCATCATAGGAGGCATCATGGCTGGCTTTGGTTTTGGCATATGTGGATGCGTGATGCAGGCGGTACTAAAGAATCCATTGGCAAGTCCTTTTACGCTTGGAATTTCTGCGGGTTCGCAATTTGGCATAGCTCTTGCGGCAGTTATCGGCGTTTCTGTCTTCGGAGGACCGTATCTTCTTATAGGAAACGCCTTCGTATTCGCTTTGCTATGTTCGGGTTTTATCATCGCACTGTCTGCCATTAAAGGAGCGACCTCCGAGACCCTGATACTTGCCGGGATTGCCGTGAACTATTTCTTCAGTGCGATGAGCCAATTGTTCAAGTATTTCGCCACAGACGAGCAACTACGACTGATGACAAGCTGGGGAATGGGTGATCTCGCCGCGTTCTCGTGGAACAAATTCCCGCTTATCCTTACCGTGTTTGTGATCTGCATTCCTCTTCTTATGATGAAGGCGTGGGACCTCAACATCATGACTGTTGGAGACGAGACCGCAAAGAGCATTGGTGTAAATGCCAACAACATCAGGATGTTCATCATGGTGGTCTCAAGTTTGGTAGTAGCAACTATTGTGTGTTTTACCGGAACCATTGGGTTCATAGGATTGGTCGCTCCGCATATGGCACGCATGGTTATCGGCGGTGATCACAGATTCCTGATTCCTGCATCGGGTATTCTCGGCGCATTTGTACTTATTTTGGCCGATGCCACAGCGATGAATATCATAGCGCCTACTATCATTCCCACAGGGATCATGACATCTATCCTCGGGGTTCCGTTCTTCATGTATCTGATACTGAAAGGAAGGAGGAGGGAGTTCTGGGCATGATGATAAAGCTCCAAGCAACGGATATTGTGTTTAGCTACGATAGCTCGCCAGTCCTCAAAAACGTGAGTTTTGAGATAGCTCCAGCGAAACTTGTGAGTATCGTGGGTCCAAATGGTTCTGGCAAATCCACGCTTATCAAATGCATAGACAGGATATTGACACCTGAAAGAGGCAGCATTCTCATCGATAGAAATGATGTAACCAAGATGAAGCGGATGGATGTCGCCAGGAACCTGGCCTATGTGCCACAGGGTTCACTACGCATCTTTCCCAATAATGTCTTTGATACCGTTCTCATGGGTAGACGTCCACATCTCGGGTGGCTCAGTAGTGAGGAAGACGAGGAGAAGGTATGGGAAGTACTAAAATTACTTGGGATTGAGGAGCTTGGAATGAATAGCTTCAACGAACTCAGCGGTGGGCAACAACAGAAGGTACTCATCGCACGCGCACTTGTTCAGGAAGCTAAGGTTATGCTCTTAGATGAGCCCACCAGCAATCTCGATATATGGCATCAACTTGATGTAATGCATGTAATCAAAAGTCTTGTGAAGAAAAAGGTGATTACGGCTCTGATGGCAATTCATGATCTGAACATCGCATCGAAGTACTCGGATAGAATAATAATGATGAAAAGAGGCACAATTGTTGCTGCTGGTGATCCTTCTTCGGTATTAACCGCAGAGAACATAGCTTCGGTTTACGGCGTTGAAGCTGCTGTAAGAACACAATCCGAAACACCTTATGTCATGCCTTTAAGACAGATCAAGATGGAAAAAAGGAGGACTCATTTGGTTAGGGAGCGGATGTATGGCTGATTAGGTTATCAATCTTAGGAGAAATCATAAACCGCTGTGGACAGAATATTTGTTGAGATAAAATATCAAACTTATTAGAAGAGATAGACGGTTTATAATGTGTATGTACCTAAAATTCAATTTGTAAATGTTGAAACAATAGGAGGATGAAGTAATTAGAATATTCTATTGAAACGTATGACCTAACGAAGAAGTTCGCATTGCAAAAAGGATTTACCGAGGTTCTCATACACCCCTTCAGAAAAGATGAGATAACAGCAGTAGAGAAGGTGAACATAACGATTGGAAAAGGGGAATTGTTTGGTATTCTCGGACCAAACGGAGCGGGCAAGACCACGCTCATAAAGATGCTATGCACACTAATTTTACCCACAGAAGGAACAGCATACGTAAACGGATATAACATGGTGGAAGAGAGTGGAAAGGTCAGGGAATCTACTGGTTTTATCACTACCGATGAACGAAGTTTTTACTGGAGACTTACCGGGCGGCAGAATCTGAAATTTTTCGCTTCTCTTCATAACTTTTATTCTTATGATGCACAAAAAAGGGTAGACGAACTATTGAATCTTGTTGGTTTAGAAAATAGAGCGGATGATAGGTTTTTAAGTTATTCCGCGGGAATGAAACAACGAATGGCTATTGCACGTGGGTTGCTGAACGACCCGAAAGTTGTGTTTATGGACGAGCCAACCAAGGGTTTGGACCCCGGCGCGGCGCAAAATTTAAGAGGATTTATTAAAGAGCATATTGTAAAGGAACAGGGAAAAACCGTTTTTCTATCGACACATCACCTTGGCGAGGCAGAGCAATTATGCCAAAGAATTGCAATTATGGATGAAGGCGAAATAAAGGTGATTGGAAGTCCAGAAGAACTGAAAAGTGAGTTGGAAAAACCCAATCCCACATTAGATGATGCGTTTTTATATTACACAGGCAAGGAGTTCAAAAAAGAGGGGACACCAATGCACCCTTACTCTGAACGTAAAAGGATGATGCGTGAAGGTAGAAGAGGGATGATGCATGGGGGAAGAATAGGGGGGATAAGAAGATTTTGATACACAAAAAAGCATTTTCTTTTATAATAAGAGACTTTGTACTTCAAACGAGTTATAAATTCGAGCTCTTCTTGCGACTGTTCTTCATGCTTTTTTCGATTTTGACCTTCTATTTTATTGCCAAACTAATAGGAGGTACGGGATTGCAATATCTTGAGCCATACGGTGGAGATTATTTCTCCTTCGTGCTGATAGGCATAGCCTTTTCAGGATATCTAACGACGGCGCTGAGGGGTTTTTCAGAAAGTATTAGAGGTGAGCAGATGATGGGCACATTAGAAGCAATGCTTGTAACCCCAACTAATACCTCAACAATAATAACTTTATCTTCTCTCTGGAGTTTTATCTTCACTTCTCTTAGAGTTCTGATATATCTTTTGATTGGTGCCTTCTTGCTGGGTGTGGACATGAGTAATGCAAATCTGTTTGCTGCTATGCTTATTCTCATTCTGACAATAATATGCTTCAGCAGCATTGGCATAATCTCTGCAAGTTTCATTATGATACTCAAACGAGGTGATCCGATAAACATGTTATTTATGAGCACATCCGAACTCTTTGGCGGCGTGCTTTTTCCGATTACAGTTTTACCAGAGTGGCTGCAAACTGTCTCGCATCTTTTGCCAATTACATATTCGCTAAGCGGGATGAGACATGCGCTTCTACAAGGATACTCGCTGCGTGCTCTTGCTCCTGATATAATCGCGTTGGCAGTATTCACAGTTGTGCTGGTGCCGCTGGGTTTACTGGCATTTACGTATGCGGTAAAAAAAGCGAAGGTGGATGGAACTCTCGTTCAGTATTAGTCCAGAGTATCTCTGAGAAATTCCCAAACTCCAATACTACCAAACAGATCCAAAATACCAACAGTCAACATTTATTTGTCCGTAAGGGTTTACGTTTTCTCCTTTATCCAAATTTTAGTCCATCACAACACTTCTGAAAAAATAAAGTGCTTAAACAGAGGTGCCCCTATTTTTGAATCGAGATAATTAGTTGGTAGGAAACATCAATCTTAACATCAAAAAATGACGTTATCGTACCTCGAAAGTGTTATTTATTGCTACGAGCTATATAAGATAAAAAGATGATAATATGAAGAAGGGCCTAATGAGAATTGGAGTATCTCTCCCGGCCAATTTGCTGGGTAGATTCGATGAAATTATATCGCTAAGAGGATACTCTTCCCGATCAGAGGGCATCAGGGATGCGATAAGGAACTACATCGTTGACTATGAGTGGATGAGCCAGCAAAAAGGGGATCGAGTCGGAACAATCACACTCATCTTTGACCATAGCCAGAGAGGATTGGTTGACGAGCTTACTGACATAGAGCATGACTATTCAAACCTTATAGAATCTTCGCTTCACGTTCATTTGGATGAGAGAAATTGTCTGGAAGTCATACTAGTGAGGGGTGAATCGCAAGAGGTCAAGAATATCGTGGAGAAGATGATGGCGTTAAAGGGTGTGAAGCATGTTAAACTGACGACCACCAGCCCTGGAGAGGGGCTTTAGCCTTGACCTATATGGAGGCTCAATCGAAAAAGTAATAGAAAATTTTAGACTACTCATCGATAGTAGATTCAACAGAAGCTCCCGCACTTTCCTCTTGTCGAGCCTTGCCATCATAATCCAGCTTCTTCCGATAGAAGCTTAAAGGATGTGAGACCCAATCACAAATTCGTTCTTTTCCAAAACAATTCCCATAGGTGGCCATCGTGGCACAATTGGGTGCAGTGTAGGCCTTTCCAGAGGATCCCAGGATGTGTTTTACCTGATAACTTGTCTGTCCCTCATCAAAATCAGGCGAAACGCGATAGATATCGATTATTTCCTCAGCGCTCATCCCAATGTTTGCCAGAAAGGATGTTAGCGCGAAACGCGCAGAATGAGCTAAATTCTGACCAGCCTGTACGAGAGCGAGCATATGTTTAATACAGGGAGGAAAACACTCCGAATCGACCTCCCCAAAATCATCCGAGCGGAATTCTGCCTTTAATTCCTCGAAATGCCTGCTGATATCCGCTATATGGGGTGAAAATGAACTCTTCAAGGCAGGTGGGAGATCTAGAGGAAGAGAGCTTTGTATTCTATCACGTATAGCTTCCTGAAGCAGCCTAACAAAATCCCTCTTGTTTACAGGCACATAGCCATTCTCCAGGCGGCGATTCACCAGCTTCCACTCCAGATCATGCATCCTGGACGCAAACCTGAGATAATCCGCAAAATGGATTTGGAAATCGTGCCTACCGAGCACACATTGGATGTTGAATTCCCTAGCAAGTTTTTCCAGAAATTCTGGCTCTTCAGCTTTCATGTGAACATGCGCTGCCTCTGCCTCGGCCAAAGCATAGCGTTTAATGAGATAGGGGTCCCCAATACAAGACACAAAAATTCGGGCAATAGGATATGAAAATAACTCCTTTTCTAGGTCTACATCCATGGGAATGCTCTTCCCGTCAAATGCATTTTTGATACTGCCCCTGATGGCCTGGATAACTCTCTCTTTAGCCCTGTTAATGACAGCCTTGCCAAACTCGCCATCCAGCAAACTTTCTATGGATTTGCCCGAACGCTTCACATAATCAGAAGCACAAGAGGTAAAGGGATAATAAGCATATTTTAGGTCTATATCCATAATTATTAAGACTCTATCCTAGGAGCGAGCAAATATCCAACCTTACCATTTCCATTAGCGATCATGAAATTGATCTTAATCGGGTAATCCTTACCCAGGTGAATCGTTATTTCATTTACCTTTTTTAAGGATTTACTCATATCAATTAGATAGTCAAGCGAAAACAAAGATCTGGCAGGACCAGATGCAGTCAGATCGATCAATTCATCCTTGGTCAGCCCCAGCCTGACTTGATCGGTATCGCCCTTAGCTTCCATGAATAGGACGTCTCCGTCCACCCCAAGAGTTATATGATCGCTCACCGTCTCTGCCGCTTTGACTGCTTTTCTCAAGTCATTTCCATTTAACGTGGCCTTTACCGGCAGATCGAGAGAGGGTACTTTCGGCTCCTTTCTGATGGAGGAGGGATCTAGAAGTGAAAGCGTGTATGAAAGTCCACCCATCGAGATCGACAACTTGTGCGTCTTTTCATTTAGTTCAAGCCCGACCTTATCAGAACTCTTAGCCATTCCTAAGACATTGACCAGCTTAATCAGGTCTAACCCGATCTCACCCTCTGTAGACTCATAAGAATCAAACGCATTAGAGCCCAACTCAAAAGATACCATCGCAACATTTGCTGGATCTACTGCCGTGAGACTTATTCCCTCTGGACCAAGCTTGAACTTTGCTTCATCCACAAGAGCGGATATCGCCTCTATCGAGTCTTTCAATATGTCTGCATCTATAACTGCTCTGAATACCATTTTTCCACACCCGCCTAAAGATACCAACTTTTAGCTTATAATCATTTTGATAACAAACAAAAGTTTCATCCTTTATGGAACTTAGGATATTTCAAGAAAAATAAGTTCGACTAATTGTACTCTCTCCACGTCTTTTCGCATTTCGTGCACTTGAAGAATCGCACCTCGCTCTCGTCTGCAGAGCGCAGCTGGCGAAGCCACCAATATGCAGTACCATTGCCACACTCCGGGCAACGCACATTTGTGGTGGGCAAACCTGTTTCCTTTTTTTCGAGTATCGTCATCTCTCTTTCCTGTCTGCGCTCCCTTGAGACAAATCCCCCTTCCTTTATCTGAACATGCCCACATTTTCGACATTTCAACATGTCAGCAGAAGGAAGCAGTATGCTACCGCACTTTGGACAAAAATCCATCTATATACTCCCTTGCATCAGCAATCATCTTTGCATGATCAAAAGCGAGCTCCGGCAACTCAGAAATATCAAACAGTGCAGCTTCAATTGAATCCGAGCCGAAAGCGAGCTTACCAATCCCCTTTGTCAGATAGCACAAAGACACCACCCTACCACGTGGGTCTCTGTTGGGATCGGAATAAACGCCCACAAGTTTTAGAATCTCTACATCGAGTCCAGTTTCTTCCTTTGCTTCACGTATCAAAGCCTGCTCCACTGTCTCACCTTTTTCAACGAAGCCGCCTGGCAATGCGTAATAATTTTCATACGGCGGATTTTTTCTTTTGATCAAAACGATCTTGTGATTACATAGGATTATTGCATCGACCGTTAAATCATATATCATTTTACTTCTCTCATCAACTTTTATAAACGCCTAAATCATAATTGGGGTCATGATTCATAACGGTGTTGCACCATGATAATTCTCTGGATCTCACTTATATTGTTTCTGGTAGCAATAATCATACCCAGAAATAAAAACCTTATCGGTGCCTCAGGATGGATGTTTTTTGCAGCGCATTGGGCTCTACAACCGCCCCATTATCTCGAAAATTCAGACTTTTTTAACGCGGTACTGATGATTTTGGTAAGCTTGTTTTGCATTTGCATGGTATTTTTAAACCTCCGATCACCTGAATCAGACACGCTGCTAACGATAACCTGCGCAGCGGTGATCGGCGGGTTCCTTTACTTTCCGTTTGCTGAAATGTCTTTTTTAGGGGATTTGCTGATAGAGACTGTAACCTCCCAGACTGTCTGGGGATTGAATTTGTTGGGTGCTCCCGCCACAAAACTGGGAAGTTACATCTTCCTGAATGAATACAAAATCAAGATCATCCTTGCCTGCACGGGAATCGAAAGCATGGCACTGTTTACCGGGGTTACTTTTGCAGTTGACGCACCCCCCATGCGAAGATTCAAGGCGTTCCTGGCATCGGTTCCATTGATATACGTCCTCAACATAATCCGAAACATGTTCATCATGGCAGCTTATGGATACCAATGGTTCGGTGAGCATAGTTTTTACATAGCACACCATGGACTCGCGAAGATGGGGTCCACGATTGCGCTATTTCTGATAGCTTATATCGTCTTTCTTATCTTGCCAGAAGTTGTAGACATGATAGAAGATTTAACAGGGATGTTAAGGAGATGGTGATGTTCAAGGGCTCTGCGGGTTGGATAGCGATTCCGCTGGTGTTAACCATGGGCGCCATATTGCTTAAGACGTATCCGATCGCAATCCTTGGAGCTGCGTTGGTAATTTTTTTTATGCTGTTCTTCAGGGATCCGAACCGAACACCAAAGGGATCGGGCTTCATATCTCCAGCTGATGGAGTGGTCATGCATGCTGGGAGCAAAGTGACCATATTTATGAGGCTTCGCGATGTGCATGTCAACAGAGCCCCTTTGCCGGGCATCATCAAAGAGATCAAATATTTGAAAGGAATGCACAGGCCTGCGTTCCTAAATACGAATCAAAATGAGCAAAATCATATCACGATCGAGACGATGCAGGGTGATGTCAGCGTAATTCAAATCGCAGGCATCCTGGCGAGGAGAATTGTTTGCTATGTGAAGGAAGGGGATAAAGTGGAGGCGGGGCAAAGGCTTGGAGCGATATTATTGGGATCCAGAGTGGAAGTGACCATCCCACCTGAGTATGAACTCACCGTAAAACCCGGTGACAGGGTCAAAGCAGGAGAGACGGTGATAGCGAGGCGAGGGAGAGATAAATGAAATGAACATTCTTAAGCTAATCAAGTTACCGGATTTGGTGACGATCGTGAATGCGCTACTCGGATTCGTCGCCCTTTTGATGGTGGCAAGGGGAGAGATTAGAAGCGCTTCTGTATTAATCCTGGTTGCAGCACTTGTAGATGGCTTAGATGGATTCATCGCAAGAAACATAGAGAACGGAGTTTTCGGCGTGAACCTGGACTCTTTTGCGGATTTCGTATCTTTTGGCATCGTGCCTGCTATAGCAGGTTACATGCTTATCAATGAGATAAACCCCTATATTGCATCGGGTTTTACGGCAGCCTATCTGACATGTGGAATGCTGAGATTGGCGAGATTCAACATAAGTTCAAAAAGCAAGGAGTTCGTTGGGTTACCCATCACCGCAAGTGGAATCTGTATGGCACTGCTCATCACCATCCAAGCAGATCCACGGATATTGGCAGGTTCCTACCTGATTCTCTCAGCATTAATGGTAAGCAGCATCAGCTATCCAAAAATTCAGGATAGAAAAATTCTGATGCCCGTTGGCATTGTACTCATCTTCAGCATCATCATATACTCCGTCCAAAATGTGCACTTTATTAACCTGATCCCCCTCATGATGGTCACGGGCTACATATTAAGCCCGTTAGTGTGGAAGGTGAAATATGCGATCGGATAGAGAGCGCGCGTTATTCGAGCTTGGCATCAAGCTGGGGGCGCTGTATCACCAGTATACGGGCGCACCCCTCAACATGGAGACGCTGGACAGCTTAGAGCGCGCCATCGAGAAGAGCGTCTCAGCTCAGCCATACGTGTTAAGCGCAAAGGTCTTGATAGACCGCGACAGGGTCCAGGAAAAGCTGAATAAATTCGGCTATTGCGAGCTGGAGGGCAGGATGCTGGACGTGCACATAGAGGTGCAATATGGCTCTGCCAAGGTCGCGGGAATTATGAGATATGATGAGAAGCTGGACTATCCCTTGATGTCTATAGAGTAGGGGGCTCATCTCTTAAAAATCATGTATAAAGCTACTAACAGCAATGCAACCCCAAAGACCTTTCGCAGTGTTTCATTTGACAATCCCACAGCTAACTTTGCACCAAACAATCCTCCGATAAAAAAACCCAAGCAAACAAAAACCGCTATAGTGAAATTTACATAACCATGCTTGTAGTAGGTCCAAGCAGCTAACAAACCGATTGGGGGAATTAACAAAGCCAAGGTTGTCCCTTGTGCTTGGTGCTGTGTTAGACCCAACAGATAAATCAATATCGGCACGATAATGACTCCACCGCCGATGCCGATTAACCCGCTGACAAACCCTGCAAATAAACCGATTAATAAGTATAAAATGATGTCAATCATATTTTATCTTCTCCTTGAACGAGTTAATGGCGTATAACGATTTGCAGATAAAAGAGGTTGTTGAAGGCAATCCGGGAAATCTTTGATTTCCCCTTTATCCACTTGTTATCTGCTGTTGTCACATTTTTTATCTTTCATTTTACTTTGCCGCTTGCAAAAATCTTTTCAAGAAATTATTCTATTCAGTCGTTACACCATCAAATTCTGCTTCCCTAGCCTCTGCTTCTTTTTTAGTAGCCCTGACAATACCATCTTTATGGTGAGCAGGAGAATATATTGTATAAAGCTTCAATTCTTCTTTATCCGATGTGTTAATAATATTGTGTTTCGCCCCGGCAGGCACAACAACGGCTATACCATCACCAATTTTATATTCGTTGCCGTCAATGATGCACTTTCCCTGCCCTTTTTCAAAGCGGAAGAATTGATCGTTTTCCCAATGAACTTCCATACCGATGTCCTCATTGGGCTTTAAACTCATCAGAACCAGTTGGCTGTGTTTTGAGGTGTATAGTACCTTGCGGAAATTTTCGTTTTTTAAGGTGTCTTTTTCGATGTTTGTGGTAAATCCTTTCATAGGTTTAAATTTGGTTAATAAGTATTTAAATGTCTTTTGACTTGAATTGACTTCATTATATCAAAAATTTTGTTTTGCCCCTTTATCCTTAAAGTTTAGCTGGAAAACTACTTAAAAGATAAAGAAGGCATGTCGCCTAACCTATACGATTAATAGAAGTTTGCGAAGTAAATTTGGGTTGAGGCTCTCTAAGAGCTGAACCTGTTAATCGCTGTTATGTGCCCCGAGCCGAAGGCGAGAGTGCAACATGGTCGAGCAACGAAGTTGCGAAGAAGTGCGCCGTCATTTTATTACTGTACCTTCCCATATTTTTTATCCTTTGCTGTCATCTTAAGAAAATAATTTAATCTCTGGTTAAAAAGTTTCGGGCGAGTTCTAGCTCCTTCTACCCAACCGATACGAATACGTTTGTATGGGTCAGGAAATTTCTGGAAGTTTTTCCAAACTTCATTGTCTTGTTTAAGGGTTTTCAAAATATCAGGAGCAATTGTTAATTTTTTATTTTTTTGGTTTGTATCAAATACGTGTTCTATGGAAGCAAGACCAATGAAAGTCATTTTATCTTGTTCTATAAGGCGAAGAACACGTTCTTTATTCATCTCTGAAAGCTTACTTTTCGGTTTTCTTGGAGTAAATCTTTGGGCAAATTTTTCTTCATCAATACCTTTGAGATTGCTATCTATCCATCCATAGCAGAGTGCTTCTTCAACAGCATCGTTGTATGGTATTCTTTGTTTGCCAGATGATTTTCTATAATAAATTAGCCAAATTTCTTTTTCTTTATCATAATTTTTAGCAAGCCATGAACGCCAATCGTTTCTATTGGTTACATATAGCTTTTTTCCCAGCTCCATATTTCTTTAAATAACGACTTGAAATTTATAAAACATTCTAAAGGCGAACTTTTTCAATTGCACATAACTGCTTGTATCCTAAATCAAGTTGCCAAGGTCGCGGGAATTATGAGATATGATGAGAAGCTGGACTATCCCTTGATGTTTGTGGAGTAGTGGTTGAGGTTAGGGGAATAACGTTTTGCGAAAAAACAAACGAAGTTGAAAAGCAATTTGTAAATATTATATTTCGTTTGTTCGCTGTTAGCCGTCCATTGCAGGCAGTCTTTAAATAGAACAGTCTTCCACCCCATATTTATATAAATCAAGTTCCATCAGCGCTCTAACACAACAAAAACGTTAAGACCAAAATCATCTTTTTCTAAAAATTCTTCAAATTCCGTTACGAAGTACCAAGTTTGAAAAATGTCTACTTCATCATTAAGAAAAGATCTTTCAAGATTTAGGAGTCCTCGATCCAGAATAATTGATTTTAAGACAGCTTCCATATCTTCTTTATCGCATTCTATTTGGCTCCAATTAAATGGAATTACCTCTAGAACATACTTATGCTCATATTTGGGATCTACCAAAACACACTCTCTGGCATATTTTTTCATCCTATTTTGATAACGCAATCCTTTTGCTGGGCATCTTCGACCAACCGATACTCGACCATCATACCAACCTTCGTCTGGATCATTTAGTAATTGTATAGCAAGTTCATTTACACCCTCATTTGTAATTTCCGGTAATGTAAGAGTGGAATGTTTTACATATAAATTCCGCCATATAAATCCCTTTTGAAGGTAATCAACTGCTTCATATCCTGAAAAAAGTTGCGTATTATCTTTATTAACGAAAACAACTCGACCAATCAAACTAGCAGCTTCCTTAAATTCGTATTGAACCCAAGCTGACATGAGAGACATTTCGGAGACTATTATACATATGTAATCAGCATCATCTATTAGTTCAGAAAGGTATGTTTTAATATCTTCATTCTTCTTTTTTGGAGAACTTGATGGTTGTGGAGGAACAATTATAATACCAAAGCCTAAATTTCTCAGTTCTTCGCTAAGTTTTTTAGCGTATTCCCATTCCTTCGTTTTGTAAGAAATAAAAATTTTTGTATCGGATACATCAACATCATTAGGCGAAAGATTAAATCGAGTTGCAGACATTTATTTTTTAGCCTTTCCAGGTATGTTATCCCCATCTTTGATTATCTCATTTATTAGATCTATTGGAATTCTATCTTCTAAATAGTTTGTCAGTTTGATGTTGTGTTTTTTTATGTCACTATACATGTCCCGTTTGCCTGTTAGCCAGTGAGCGGGTCTCTCAAGCATGGGGCTCCACTCTATTTTCCCTACCTTGAAACTATCTGCAATAACCTTGACTTGGATTCTGGATTCTTGTGCCACGATTGCTACCATGCGATGCCCAGATGTGTGCCCGCAGTCATGGCTCTCTTTATCGATGCCATTAACCCCAAATAGGACCAAAGACTTTTTTGCCATATTTTGATTCTTCAGGTTGTATGCAAGAGAACCAAAGGATGTGTCTGGCAACAACATGATTTGATCTTTTTTCTTGAAACCGTGCTTTGATAGCTGGAACGCGTAATATATACCATCATTGTAGTCTATGTTATTGTTGCGCGTAAAACGTCTTTTCCCACCACACTCTAATACATAGAGTTTAACTCGATCTTTCCATGAAGGGTGGTGTTCACCATACTTTTCAAGAAATTGAGTTACTGTTTCACTGTATGCAAAAAGAATTATGTTTTCGAAGTCATCCAGCAAGTTGTCTTCACATTTTTTATACAGGCTTTTTAGATATCCTTCTCTTTTATCTTTGATTTCATTGAGTTTTGCGCAGATATTATCTTGACATTTCTTTATATCCTGACTTGATACATCTCCCCTATTCTTATTCTGATAGGATCTATTATTAAACACATCACGTGCTTCATCAATTATCTTGCGGAGTCCAACGTGACAGGGCCGAGTCTCGTGTACACTTTCGAGATATGACAACAATTCATCCATCTGACTATCAAATCTCTGACCTTCAATTCCAAAATAGATATTACATATAGCGGTGATGCTATCAAGGGCTTTCTCTATGACTCTAGATGTATTAGGAAAAAGGACAACTCCAAGGTCACTCACCATACCCTCTATTTCTTTCTCATCCTTTCCCGAATATCCTGGAATGAAAGATATATTGGGTTCTACTCTATCGTAGGCGGGAAAACCATAATCCTTAAATGTCCCTCTAACAACCAGCACGTCTTCGGAAAGGTCATTAATAATCACAGACACTAGATTTCTGATCTCCTCCGTTCTATCTAATTCGTTGTTCTGGGGAGATTTCAAGGATATCGGCAAGTCAATGTTGACAAAAATGGTTTCACTTTTAGGATCCAAATATACACCAGACACAACATATGACCTCAGCCAATGAAGTCTTGCACTCCTATCCAGTAGTTGCCCTATTTCTAAGACATCATAGAGTTTTTCATCGAATCTACTGGAGTCAATATGCAAAGTATCTCCTAATCTTAGTAAACACGCTAATAGGCGTGTGCGTATCTTCTCATCCTTTAGTAATCTCTCTTTAGGACAATCCTTTATGTCTTCCCTTATACGGTGAAATCAACTTATCACATTTATAGTGTAGGTATAGTTTCTTAACAAGTTGTCAATAATAGTTTTTGATTGGCCATCTTCATCACTCTGGATTTTTAGAATCTCACTGTAGTTAGAAGATAAGTACCATGCTGAAATCTTGTCATGTATCTCTCTAGCAACTCGCAGTTTATACTCTCCTTTTTTAACCTCTTGTTTTTGGTCCTCGAAAAAAGCCTCTCGTATGTCCATGAACATTCCCAAGTCATGCGTCCATACGGCACCAAAAAGAATAAATTGTTCTAAATCGCTAAGTTTGGCTTCGCTTTTTTGAATTAAAGTTTTTACCATATTTTCAACTGCCAAACAGTGACTGGCATCGTGGGGTGTATAACCACTAGTGTTGATTTCATTAGATGACAGTTGTATAACACGGTTCTCTATTGTCTGCAGGCGTTCTCTATATTCTGGAGTTTTAATCCATCCTACCCAACGATCTTTTTGTTCATCTTGCATTTTGCACGTGTCCCTCGCTTATGTATTAAAATGTTATTGTCACTATTGATATAGTTAATTAGTTAGAATATTGCTTAATTTAAGCAATTTTTTGAGTAATATTGACAAAAAACACACAGCATCGTATCAATAAAAATCTAGCCACACTCTTGTAGAAATAAGGGGCACTGTCTTTAGATTTTATTTATTAACCTAACCAAAAACCTATGAGAATCTCAGGCTAGCAGAAAAGGTGGTTTTACATGACGGTTCAAATAGAATTTGAGTAGGGCTGTGATGATTGAAAAAAGTTGATTTTACAATAGAATCATTGTAATTGTCATCTTTTATAGATAGTTTGTCCTTCCTACATTGCCTATCTCCATTGGGAATAAATATCGCCTACCTCGTTTATATGCTACATAAATGTCCTATGTTCCCATGCTTGAATTGTATAAAAGTAACGTCACATATTCTCTAACTTACCCAGCTCTTCAACCAACATTGGCAGGAACGTTCCCACATCTGTCACGATGCCCATTGCCTGAGCTGTTCCCCTGTCCATGATCTTCGTCACGGTGGCAGGGTTGATATCGATAAAAATGGTCTTCACATAGGATGGGAGACGATTGCCGACAGCTATGGAGTGCAGCATCGTAGCCATCATCAGCACCAGATCGACGTCTTTTACCGCAGCCCTCATCTTGTCCTGTGCCACCATCACATCCGTTATGACGTCTGGCAGGGGCCCATCATCCCTGATGGATCCGGCAAGCACGAAGGGCGTATCGTTTTTAATGCATTCGTACATGATCCCTCCCGATATGATGCCCTGCTCCACTGCAGCCCTTATGGAGCCAGCTCGCATGATTTCACTGATCGCATAGATGTGGTGTCTGTGCCCTCCTGACACGGGTTCCGCTTTCCCCATGTCCATTCCGAGGGATGTACCATACAGATTGTACTCGATATCATGAACAGCCAAGGCATTTCCTGCCAACAAGACGCTCACATAGCCTTTCTTGATCATCTCTGCGAGTGCACCTGACGCCCCAGTGTGAACTATTGCGGGCCCACACACCACTGCGATCTTGCCGCCCTTATTTTTGACGTCAATTATTTCTTCGGCAATCTGATGAATCAACGTCTCTGAGGGCCTCTCAGAAGAGGTGGCATTGCCCATGAACTCGAAAATCGATCTTTTTCTTGGGCGCTCGGGCGGGATCACACGCACCCCCCTTTGCCCGATCACGACCAAATCGCCCTTGCGAACATGTGAAAGCGGCTTGCATATGGCCCTATTACCATCTACCTGAATCAAACAATCCATCCCTATGCCTTCGACGGTCAGCCATTTGCCGTTATGCCTGACATAGGTCGGATGATTAGTAGTGGAGTAAAAGCCCTTCGGGATGACTTTGTCAGCTGGCGTTCTCTCCAAGATGGCATCCTCCATTTCTGGCAATCGTGCACCCAATCGATGTAATTCGCTTAGGATTCTGTCCACATGTGCATCATCCTCGCCGACGATCATGAGGCGAGCATAGCTATGCTCAGTCTTGCGTTTTCCAATCCTGAACTCCAGGATTTCAAACTCGCCATCCATGTCCATTACCTTATCGAATACCTTCGTCAGGACCATCGAATCGATAATATGACCTTCAAGCTCGATTTCTCGCATCGCTCCCATGATTTCTCACCTATCTATACACCATAGTTCCTATTCCTTTATCAGTTAAAAGTTCCAGCAAAAGCGCATGAGGCATATTTCCATCAATTATGTGCGCTTTCTCTACGGAGCCCTCAATTGCTTTTATGCATGCCTTTATCTTGGGAATCATTCCTTCTTGGACCGTTTCGCTAGAGACCAGTTTCTTGACCTCTTCCAATGAGATCTGCGATATGAGGGATTTTGGGTCTGAAGGGTCACGCAGAATGCCAGGTACATCCGTCAGCATTATCAGCTTCTTGGACTTTATCGATGAAGCTATGTCGCCTGCAACACTGTCTGCGTTTATATTCAGGCTATTCCCCTCAGTATCCACTGCTATGGGCGATATCACAGGTATATAGCCCTTCTCGACTGCCAACACAAGTATCTCCGGATTTATCCTCTCGGTTTCACCCACCCACCCAAGGTCCACCTCTTGCTCAACGCCATCTATGAGAACTTTTTGGGGCGATTTCTTCCTCGCAACGATCAAGCGTCCATCTTTTCCAGAGAGCCCCATTCCTTTCGCGCCATGCTTGCCGATCAAGGAGACGATGCGTGTATTAACATTCCCAACCAGCACCATTTGCGCGATCTCTAAAGTCTCATCATCCGTAATTCTGAGCCCTGCTACGAAAGCTGGCTTCTTCCCCATTTTCTCCGCCTTTCTGGTTATCTCGGGTCCTCCCCCATGCACCACTATAGGACGCACTCCCACATAGCGTAAAAGCACCACATCTCTGACTATATCCTCCATGACATTTCGATCTAGCATCGCATGCCCACCGATCTTGATCACGGTGATAGAGTCCTGTAACTCCCTGATGTAAGGAAGCGCCTCAATCAAGACATTCTCCCTTTTGAGCATATGATCACCTATTATTGCCCTCCAGCTTAAAAACCCTTTTACCGATGAGTGGTGAGTGAGAATACCTCAAATCACCGGTGAAAATACCTCAAACCACCCATAAATCTATATACCATGAGACTGATTGCCTGTTACCCAAGAGGAATTTACTTCCAAGTTACTTCCAAATGGGTTATAAAAAAAGGAGAAAAAAATAAAATGAGTGATAGAGGTAGAGATTTCGGCCCTAGGAGATTCGACAGAGGACCACGAGAGATGCATAGTGTAACATGCGCCGAGTGTGGTGTGGAAACCGAAGTTCCTTTCAAGCCGGATGGTACAAGACCTGTATATTGTAGGGAATGCTACCAGAAAAATAGACCAAAGCGGTATTAAAGTCGATATTAATATAGTAATTATATCAGCATATGCATAGTTTTTGTTTATTTTTTAACTAACTAGTATATCTGTTATAATAAATGTTAAAATCGGGCTCGCATACTAAAGAAGCGTACTAAAGAAGAGCGGTCGCATGCTAAAGAAGAGCTACAGCATTGTGTTCAACTGAATAGATGACCGCTCGTTTTTAATTTTTTTTACAATAAGAGAGACTATTTTTTCAATAAGCTAAACTGAAAATCATGTTTTTGAGTAAAATCTTTGATTTTAAGTAGAAGTCCGCCTTTCAGTGTATATTGTGAAGATGAGCTTGATCTAAATAGATTTAGAATATCTAAACCTAAAATATTTTTTGATTTACTATCCGATTTATTAATCAATTTGATCCTAAATCTCTGTAATTCAAAAACAGCAGGTTTATCTGATTTTTTTAATTTGTATCTCAAATCATTTTCTACATATTTAGCAACATTACCAACTAAAACAACGATAAGCCTTCTTTATAAACTAGCTTCCGAACGTTTTGTCGCCTTCCACGAACTAAAAAATTCAAGTCATATACGCCGAATTGATCTTGACATAATCATATGTTAGATCGCAGCCCCAAGCTGTTGCCTCGTGCTTTCCAAGTCCCAGATCAGCGATGATGATAAGCTCATTGCCAGCCAGGACCTCTTTTGCTTTCTTGCCGCTATCGAGGATATTTCCTTCTTTGACTATTATCACGGTTTTAGCACCATCCGAGAACTCTAGAGTGATTTTACCCTCTTGAACCTCAGCGCCAGATCGCCCTATAGCAGCTACGATGCGCCCCCAGTTAGGGTCCTCACCAAAGACGGCGGCCTTCACTAAAGGAGAGCGCACAACTGCCTTTGCCGCTTTTCTTGCATCGTCTTCTGACCTTGCACCCTTGATGCAAGCTTCGATAAGTTTAGTTGAGCCTTCACCATCTCTTGCTATCATCTTTGCCAGTTGCATGCATACAAAATCCAAACCTTCCTGGAATCTTTCCTCAGATATTCTCTTGGCGCCAGTCGCGGTCAGAAGGACCATGTCATTCGTACTGGTGTCACCATCCACGACGAGCATGTTAAAGCTCTTGTCTACCGACCCCTTCAGGCATTTGTGCAGCGATTCTGGGGGCATCTCAACATCAGTGTAGATGAAAGAAAGCATTGTCGCCATGTCTGGCTCTATCATGCCAGAGCCCTTTGCTATTCCCCCTATGTGTACACCGTCGATCTCGACTGCCATTTGTTTGAGTATCGTGTCGGTTGTCATGATTGCCCTTGTTGCCGCCTCGCTACCGCTTGGCTCTGATGTTAGCCTTTCTATCACACTTTCCACGTGATCCTCGACCCAACCCATATTGATTGGGCGTCCGATGATGCCCGTCGAGGCAACCCCCACGGATTCAGGATCAATGCCCAGTGCACTGGCCACCAGTAGGGCCATCCTTTCCGCATCTTGGATACCCTTTTTGCCAGTAAACGCGTTGGCGCTACCACTATATGCGACAACAGCATTCATGATGCCTGGCAAGCGTCTGCTTGTAGCGACAACAGGTGCAGCCCTGATTTTGTTTAGGGTAAAAACACCGACGGTATTACCTTTCCCTGTTATGACCGCAAGACCCTGCTTACTTTCTTTTATGCCATAAGCCTTAACAGCAGGTACAGCGCATACCCCTCCGCTCAGAATTTTCATTTTTTTACCCTCCCAAGCCCAGCTATGATGTCGCCTCTTGTGACGATCCCAACCAATTTGCCATCCTCGATTACTGGAAGTCTGTTGACATCGTGCTTGGTCATCATCTCTGCTGCTCTTTCAATACTATCGCTGGGTGGAATCGTGTACACCTGCTTGGTCATGATATCCCTCACAGGCATGTTACCAATGTCCTCTAGCGCTTTTTTCATCTCAACCCAGCCCACCAATTCACGTATCGGCACCTCGATGAACTCTAACGGGCTGGGCAGCCAGAGTTCTCTGGAATATTCGGGAGCGCGCAGAAGGCGAAGAACATCGCTTTCGGTAATTATGCCCACCAATCTGTCGCCATCCATTACAGGCATGCCGCTTATGCCATTCTTCCTCAACTTTTTTGCGACGAGACTGACAGGGTCAGTGACGATGCACGCCACTACCTTTCTCTCCATGATATCCTTAACTTGCAGAGAGTTCATGGCGCCATCCCCGGCACCCATAGCCCACTTTTTTCATCGAGGCCAAACATCAGATTCATATTCTGAACGGCTTGACCTGATGCACCCTTTGTCAGATTGTCTATGGCAGAGATCACCACGACTCTGTCCCCCTCCACCTCAAAGCAACCGATATCACAGAAATTGGAGCCTCGAACTGCGCTCAGCGAGGGCATTGTCTTTAGAATCCTTATGAATGGCTCGCTAGCATACATCTCTTCATAGAGACCAGATATGTACTCGCTTGTAAGCGTCTCTCTCACAAATATGTGGGCTGTCGTCAAAATTCCCCGCACAGAAGGAATGATGTGCGGTGTAAAACTGATTTTGCATTTACCTAATAGCCTCAGTTCTTGCCTGATTTCCGGCAGATGTCGATGCGTGGTTATGCGATAGGGCACCACATTCTCTGCTATATTCGGATAATGTGTGATCTCTGAAGGCTCCATACCAGCACCAGAGATGCCTGTCTTTGAATCGAACACGATTCTTTCTGCTTTGGCCACCAAGGGGGCAGCTGCCAATATTGCCCCGGTAGAAAAGCAGCCTGGGTTTGCCACTAAGTTTGATGTTTTGATCTCTGCTCTGTGAAGCTCTGGCAAGCCATATGTTGCCCTTCTATCACGATCGGTGTGAGTTGTCATGTATGTGGACTCATAGACCTCGGGGGCCAATCGGTAATCGGCACTTAGATCGACAACTTTGACGTTCTGCGCCAGCAAGTCAGGGATGTAGCCCATTGCAGCCTTGTGCGGTACTGCCGTGAAAACCAGATCAGAGCTTCTCGCAACTTCACTTGTGGAAAGGTCCCCAAAGGATATATCCAATACTTCCGAAAGATGTGGATGCACCACAGAAACGGGCTTGCCTTGGAAGCGTCGTGATGTCACTGCCACTATTTCAGCATCGGGGTGATTTGCCAGCAGGCGAAGCAATTCCCCGCCGGTATAACCTGCCCCTCCGATGATCCCGATTTTCATGTGTATCACTTATACCAACGATATAAAAGATGTTTCGTTGTAGCAAAATTTTATTGTGCAATCAGAACCAAATTATCAAGGATGATGCAAAAGGCAGCAGAATGCGCTGAAGCGATCAAAAGGCACACTACTGCACTCGTGATTTCACACATAGATGCCGATGGCTTGACAGCTGCAGCGGTTATGTGCAAAGCCCTGGACAGATGTGGAATGGAACATGGGGTCAGATTTTTGAAGAAGCTGGATTTGCCGACACTGAGTGAAATTGCGGATCTTGGTGCAGAGTTGATAATCTTTACCGATCTTGGGTCCAGTATGGCGGATGAGACTATTAAACTGGATTCTGAGGTCATAATCGCTGATCATCATCAGCCAAAAAAAGGACAACACAAATACCACCTCAACCCCCATTTATTTGGCATAAACGGCACCAATGAACTGAGCGGTGCTGGAGCTGTTTACTTGATCGCCCAAAAGATGGGGCCCAATAGTGATCTTGCCGACTTAGCGATCGTAGGCGCTATTGGAGACATGCAGGACATGAGGGGCGGAAGATTGGTGGGGCTGAACCGCAGCATAATGCTCGAAGGCGTCGATGCCGGCGTGCTTTCCTTTGAAACTGATATTCGGCTTTTTGGACGCCAGACCAGACCGATCTACAAACTGCTGGAGTATTGTGAGTATCCCTACATACCAGGCATAACCGGCGATAAGGATAATTGCATCAAATTCTTGCACAACCTAGGAATCAGCCTAAAAGATGAGGATTGGCGCAGGTGGATCGATCTATGCAGAGATGAAAAAAAACTGATCGTTTCAGAAATAATGCAGCTATGCTTGAAGAGAGGTGTACCTGCATACAAAGTACAGCACCTAGTAGGGGAGGTATATACGCTGCTAAAAGAGGCAGAGGGGACAGAGCTGCGGGATGCATCAGAATATTCCACGTTATTGAACGCCACAGCACGCTATGATAATGCAGATGTCGGACTTGCGGTTTGCATGGGGGACCGGGGACTGGCATATGCACATGCGCGCAGTTTACTGGCCCAACATAGACAGAACTTGACAGAGGGGTTGAAACTGGTCAAGGAGCAGAGGGTCCTAGCACTTCAAAATCTTCAATATTTCCATGCAGGAGATAACATACGTGAGACCATCATTGGGATTATTGCGGGCATGAGTGGCAATATGGAGGGGATAAACCGCAATCTGCCCATAATAGCATTTGCTGATTCTGAGGAGGGCATAAAAGTATCAGCCCGAGGAACACAGGACCTGGTTCATCAAGGATTGAATCTGGCAGTTGCGCTCCACGAGTCTGCTAAAGAGGTGGGGGGCGTTGGGGGAGGGCATGACATAGCAGCAGGGGCAACTATTCCCAAGGGGGCTGAAGGGGAATTCCTGACAATATTGGATGCAAAGATCGGCACACAATTAAAAAGGCTTGCATGATGGCGCTCCATACAACACAAAGTCACGTTATCACGATTCGTATCTTTTCACTAGGTTCTAAGCCTCTTCACCAAAGACGTGTTGGCAACACTATATAGGAGATGGAGCACAGCATCACGCATATTAATTAGATACTGAATAAATAGACAGTAATATCCAAAAAATGCATCCTAAAATGTTCAGATCAAAACATCCGAGGGAATTATTGAACGAAATAAAATGGCGTGATCTAGACCTCTCAAGATGCGACATTTACTATATTCACAGGGGCGCACCCAAGGATACCAAGGTCCTTCATGGAGATAAGATAGGGGAGATAGGAAAGTCCTTCCTCACCTTTAATAATATTCCTCCTGATTCTGAAGGAAGGGCTCCTTCGGTAATGATACCGTACCATAGGATCTTTCGAATCACGTATGAAGGACAAACGATCTATGAAAGATAATAAACTAGATAGGTTCTGTTGAAATCGCCATGTAAAGCTCTACAGACTTGGACTTCCATGAAAAGGTTTTTGGTCAGGCTGATAGCTAAAATCTGGTGGTGGCATCCCTCATCTAGGATGTTAAATTTTTCTTGCTAAGGTGCTTTCTTTTCTTTTTAGTATTTTTGTTAATTGCCTAGATTGAGCAATATTTCAATTCCTTCCCATTTTTTAATATATTTATAAAAATTGCTTAAATTAAGCAATACTATCATTAATTAACTATATAAATCTATAAATCGATTTATCTCTACCACCCGTTAGTGACAATGAAATTCCATAAAGAGTGCCGAGTGAGGGGCGCTATACAAGGTGGAGCCTTGCCAAAAGGCAAATACACGAATAAAAAATGGGGTGAAGAATGATGGGGTATGGAAAACTTAATGTGTGGGTTAGGACCTTGGACTGTGCGCTTGTTACCAAGGCAGCAGTAACAGTTGTTGATTGCCATGGTAGACTAATCGCATCTGCTCCTTGGGCAGAACTGCCAAGAGAATTAAAAGTTCCTCCAGGATGCTATATCGTACGAGCACACGGATGCATTGTGGGCCAAGGAAACTACGAAAGTGATAGATGCATGGTGATTGTTCGCTGCGGCGAGGAAATGTGTGTGAATCTTTTAGTTCCTACATTTGCTCACTGCGTTAAATCCATTATCCAGCCATTGGTTGATAATGCACGACGACTTAAGATACCCGATGATAAGATAGGTGGGGCCATAGGTGTGCTTGCAAAAGCTGCTGAGCTACCTCCTGCCGAGATCCTTAAAAAAGTGGACCTTAGAATCAATGATTTCAAAGATGCCGAAGAGGTTGAGGAAAAGGAGCACTTAAAAATCGTTAAGGGCATAAAGGAGTTTTGCAAGAAGATAAAGTTCTGAAAATAGCAACAACTGAAACAGCGATTAAGAGACAGGGGGTGGGGCATTCCTTCCATCCTCTATTTTTTATTTTTGATGTTTTCCAAAAAAAATGTCTTGTGAGATATTGGCGATAAATTCCAACACCTTCTTCTTTTTGATATTTTTTATTAAAATTGCTTAAAAAAATTGCCTAAATTGAGCAATATTTTAAATAATTAACTATATAAATCTATAAATCTATCTACCCTTACCACCTGTTAGTGACAATGAAACCCCATAAAGAGTGACAGGCGCTTTACAAGGTGAAGCCTTGCAAAAAGATAAATACCCAAATAAAAGGAGGTGAATAAAATGGCAATTAAGCATGTAACAAACTACCAAGTTGGATGGCGAAAGGGAGACGATATAAGCAACGCAGGATATGGTTGGATACGTGTATTCTTCCAAGAAGGAGGGTACAGTAACTTCTCTGTAAGCGAGGCTGACTATCACGGTTTGGTAGACATCTTAAGAAACGAAAAACCGTTAGTCTATGACACATCTGCCGATTTCCTGTACAGTGGGTCAGAACCAGTTGGGGAAGAAGAAGGCTAATGTAAACCCCAACAAAACACCAATCAAGACATAGGGAGAGGTATATCCTCTCTTTTTTATTTTTGATGTTTTCCAAAAAAAATGTTTTGTGAGATATTGACGATTGAATATTGGCGATTAACTCCTTAAATATCTTCCCTTTCTACCTTTATTTGACAGAACTGGTGGCATGTCACAATGATAACACAGGCGATGACCTCGATAAAATAAATAAAAGCGAGGATTATCTGTTTTCTCTGAACAAAACCGAGAAATAGGTGAACATGGATACCTCGAATAAGATGCAAACCGCCGAGGGTATGGTTGCCCTAACCCCAAACAGTAGTAGAGCGATCGTTGCAGCAAGACCCAGATTTTTATAGGAGCTAAATAATGTGTATGTGACCTTTCTCTCAAATGGTACGTTAAATATTCCGCAGATTTTATGCACGAGCGTGCCAGAGAAAAACGTCCTCATGAAAGCTATGATCGATACGAGTAACAGCATGCTTGATTCATGCAACAGTATGTCACGATTGAGACCGATGACCACGTAGGTAACTATAAAAAATCCCAGATTGATTGGTATGCTTTGGTCCCTCTTCAGTAGTTCGTAGTAAGGAGTTCTGATGATGGCCCTTGAGATGATCAACGGGAGTATGATGAGTTCCATTAAGACCACCATCATCTGAAGGGGTTCAACGGTGCTCGTTCCTATGGAAAGGAGGAGGATAACCGGCACCAAAAGGATGGATAAAACATAGATCGATGCATTCGCCATCAGCGCAAGACGTGTATCCCCCTTCAAAAGCGTGCTCAATGGCACGGTCGCAATTGCAGGAGGGATTGCAGCCATAACGACAAATCCTCTGAAAAGGGATACATCTCGGATCAGCAGGATCGTCAGCACCAGGATTATGCCAGAAAGAAAGACATAGTTCAGCATAAGTGCCACAGCGATGGAATTCAGCTCTGCTTTTACGTCCAGTCCTCTCAGCCTAACCTCTGTCAGAGAAAATGTCATGAGAAAGATTAGAGCTGGGACCATGTACTTTTCCAGGTATATAGCCACATTAGGATAGACAAATGCAAGTACGGTAGCAAACAAGAACATGAAACTCGTGTTTTTTAGCACCTTTTTGACCATCAAACAGAAAGGGCGGTATTAGATATTATAATTATTCGAGATTAGGGGCTTCGTGATCGGACCTGCTGGGATTTGAACGGTTCGATGAGGAAAGTCAACAGATGAAATTCCCCCTTCGTGATCGGACCTGCTGGGATTTGAACCCAGGTCCTTGAGTATCTTCCTTGAGTTTTCAAAGTGAGTAGATAACTTCGTGTCCGAAGCCCAAGAGGATAGTCCACTACCCCACAAGTCCATAGGAAACCTCGTTCAAAAGATATTAAATCTTTCCTAACAAAGGTAGTTATTATGTTATTATCAGCCAAAGAGATCAGGGATAGGCTAAAAACAGGGAGCTTAATCATCGAGCCATTTAGAGAGCAATCGCTTCAACCTGCTTCGTATGATCTTACGATTAAGGATGGCATATGCATACCATCGAAAGCGATGAGATTAGTATCTTCACTTGAGAGGGTTGAAATGCCACCTGATGCTGCAGGGATCCTACGCACTAGGTCTTCGTACGCCAGAAAAGGTCTCCTACTAGGCGGAGGCATCGTAGATCCCGGATTTAGAGGCAACTTGACCCTTTGCCTAACAAACATGAGCGATGAAGAGATAAGGCTGGATCATGGTGAGCGAATAGTTCAGATGCTCTTCCTACTGGTGAAGTCACCTGCTGAAACGTATGAAGGAAAGTATCAAGACTCTAAGGGGGTTGTCAGATCAAGATGAATCTTGAGAGTTTTTTTACCTTTTAAAGTCTCTTTTAAACGCTTAGGTATGTTTTTCGCTAAGCTGGAAACTGCAAACCCATCGGAAAACGAAGCAGTAGAATCAATTGTAGAGCCTACTGGTGTGATTTTTTTTCTCTCAAAGTGGAGCAATAATAAATAAAATAAAAGAAAATAAAAAAAGAAAAAAAAGAGAGGTTATATAACCTAACTTAAAACCTGAAGATATCCGGTGAATTCCTTGATAGCTCGTTGTATTTCAGGTGTCTTACTCCGACCTTCTTGACATTGGGCTTCCATACCATGCCGGGCAACCAACTTGGTTTTCTGGCCGGGGCTGTAACCTTCTCTCTCGAGCCTGTGAACAGATGAAGCCTTTTAGTACCCTTCTCCCTGAGAACTATCTTTGTCTTCCCTCTTGATGCGCACTTCAAAGCAGCATCTCGTGGTTGATGTCCACTGAATGTGCCAACTTCTTCCCCATTCTCTATCAAACCAAAATTATTTCTTACTCTTTCTGCCATGTTTTGCCTCCCTAAACTGAATATGATTTAATTTACTATTCTACTATATAACTTTTGCACCAAACCTAAGCGATTTCTGCCCATTAATACCTAAATTGATAAATAAAACAGAATATTGGAGCGAAAACTACATGAGCGAATCGCAGAAATTTAAATTCAAGAAGGGACCAATCAGAACGAAAGTTAATTTAGGACATTTTTGGCCAATTAGCCCAAACGACCCAATGAAGTGAAGCATATACGGTCTGCTCGGTTTAAATGGTGTGCTCCCAGAAGAGAAAATATAAAAACGATATGGAAACGAAAGTGGAGGAGGACCATTTCAAGCGTAGAAGTAGATAGATAAATAAAATGGGAATTCAACATTCCGATAATTTTAAACACTACCCTTATAATATGACAAGAAGACAAAACTGAAGAACCCTCAGGGGGAGATTAGGATTCGCCTGAGAATAGGTTGAAGCTAAGTTATTTGAAGGGAGATGAGAGCTTCGCTGTCCTCTTAGCTTTTACCCCCACTAACGACATATATAAGGTCTTTATCGTCGATTATCTAATCCAAGGAGTGAACATGAAAATTCGGGATATGGGGGAAAGAGCCCTCGTAGCTAGAATCTCAAAGTCATTGCCGCATAATGTGGTGCTTAGTGCTGGAGAGGATGACTGCGCTGTCCTGGATTGGGGGGATGACTATCTCCTACTCACTACGGACATGCTTCATCGAAGCACGGATTTTCCAGATAAGATGGCACCTTGGCAGATCGGTTGGATGTCCGTGGCCGTTAATCTAAGCGATATCGCTGCGATGGGCGCTCGTCCGCTCGCTATCGTCACCGCATTGGGCTTTCCAGCTGATACAGAGGTCTCTTTTGTCGATGAAATGATTGAGGGGATGAATTTCTGCGCAAGAAAATTCAGCACCAACCTCGTTGGTGGGGACACCGATGAACATAACGAACTAACGGTCGTTGGCACCGCGTTAGGATGCGTTAAAAAAGATGAGTTACTGAGGCGCAGCGGAGCCCAAATAGGCGATCTGGTCTGCGTCACTGGCGAGCTGGGGACAGCAGAGGCGGGTCTCCAGGCAATTAACATGAATCTTCCGGAGGATGTCAGGATGGTGCTGACCAAGAAGTTGTTCGAGCCGCAACCCAGGGTTAGTGAAGGCATTGCACTTGCCAAATCCGGCGTGGTGACATCCATGATGGATATCAGCGATGGTCTGGCGCTCTCATTATACGACCTGAGTGCATCAAGCAAGGTAGGCTTCAGGATTTATGGAGATAAGATACCGATCCTGGATAAAACCAGAATCGTTTTCCCAGATCTGGAGTTGCCATTATATGGTGGCGGTGACTTTGAACTCCTCTTCACAGTCGAGCCTGAGGGCATCGAAAAAGCACAAAAGGCATGCAACCTAACCGTCATCGGAGAGGTGACTTCTAGCGACATTTTGATCAAAGGAAACGGCTTTATCTCCAAGATAAAGGCAAAAGGACATGAATACTTCAGAGTATGAGATGAGAAAAGAGGCTATGCTGTGGGAGCCCCTGGAGGAGGGGAAAGTAAAATGCCGAGTGTGCGCCCATCAGTGCACGATCTCAGAGGGTGAAAGAGGGGTATGCCGCGTCAGAGAGAATCAAAATGGTGCGCTATACACGCTGATATACAACAGCGTATCCTCAAAGAACGTCGACCCCATCGAGAAAAAACCATTATTTCACTTTCACCCGGGGTCCAACGCGTTCTCGCTTGGAACGGTGGGCTGCAATTTTAGGTGCAAGCACTGTCAGAACTACATGATTGCAACTGCAGATGTAGGTGAAGTGTCAACACAGGAGATTACGCCAGAGAGATCTGTAGAGCTTGCGAGGCAATATAATTGTGGCGGCATAGCGTGGACTTATAATGAGCCCACCATCTGGTTTGAGTACACCTATGATTCCGCTCAATTAGCCAAGCAAGCCGAGCTATACACGGTCTATGTTACCAACGGCTATATGAGTGAGAAGGCACTGCATAAGATAGCACCTTACCTGGATGCAGCCAATGTGGACGTCAAGGCATTTGATGATGAGCATTATAAGCAAACCTGTAACGCCAGATTAAGCCCAGTCCTCAGAACGTGTGAACGCATGAAACAGTATGGGATTCACCTGGAGATCACATACCTGGTGATTCCTGGATGGAATGACGACCCCAATGAAATCAGGCAGTTTTCAGAATGGGTCCTAGACATCGGAGCAGATACCCCAGTCCATTTCTCCCGTTTTTATCCGCAATATCTGATGACAGAAAAATCCCCAACGCCCATCAAAACCTTGGAAGAGGCACATCAAATTGCCAAAGAGTGCGGCATACAGTACGTGTACCTTGGAAATGTGCATGGGCATCGCTATGAGAATACATACTGCCCGAACTGTGATAATCTCCTCATCGAACGGCATGGATACAACGTGATAAAAAATCTCACAAAGAACAGTTGCCCTAAATGCGGCTGGAGTATAAACCTGCATCCCTAAAAGTATATATTCATATATAGATATATCCAAAAATTTTGTATCATATTTTAAGGTCAATAGCACTCATCGTAAGCGATTTTTATAAACCGATAGGCTTAAATTCCGTGCTAGCAATATGCATTAGGGGCATAAAACTGGTCTTCTTAGAGTTTTCTGAGATTTTAGGGTAGAGTAAAGCAGAGGAAAAGTAAATGGGTGATAATCATAAAAATTATGATGAAAGCTATATTCAGGTTTTAGAAGGCCTTGCTGCGGTGAGAAAAAGGCCTGCCATGTATATCGGTGACACCGGTTTGGATGGCTTACATCGCCTGATGTATGAAGTAGTAGACAACAGCATAGACGAGGCTCTTGCAGGTTTTTGTTACAATATAGAGGTCATCATTCATAAGGATAATAGCGCCACAGTGGATGATGATGGTAGGGGCATACCGGTGGGTTTGGTTGAGAGATATGATAAGTCCGCAGTAGAGGTCGTCATGACCATGCTACACTCAGGGGGCAAGTTTGACAATAAGGGTTACAAGATCTCTGGCGGCTTGCATGGCGTTGGCGTTTCGGTCGTCAACGCCCTATCAGAGTGGCTAGAGGTAGAAGCCAGAAGAGACGGCAAGATATATTATCAGCGGTATGACCGGGGTTCTCCGGTCTCTGAGCTAAAAGTCATCGGCGAGGCAAAGAATAGTGGCACGAAGGTCACGTTTAAGCCTGATAAGCAAATCTTTGAAATCACCGATTTCAGCTTCGAGAAATTATCTACCAGACTGCGTGAGCTGGCTTTTTTGAACAGGGGCGTCAAAATATCGATAGTAGACGAGAGATCCGGCAAGAGCAATGTATTCCAGTATGAGGGTGGCATCAGCTCTTTCGTGCAACATTTGAATGAGAACAAGAACGTGCTGCACGAGGTGCCGATATATTTTGAAAGGATGAGGGAGGGGGTGCAACTCGAGGTTGCGATGCAGTACAATGATGGCTATGTGGAGAACATATTCAGTTTTGTGAACAACATTAACACCCATGAGGGTGGCACACACCTGAGCGGTTTTAAGAGTGCGATGACAAAGACCCTAAACGACTATGCCAGGAAGAACGATTTCTTAAAGGAGTTGAAGGGCGGCTTGGGCGGTGAGGATGCCAGGGAAGGGCTGACTGCGATCATCAGCATTAAGATACAGAACCCACAGTTTGAAGGGCAGACGAAAGCAAAGCTGGGAAACAGTGAGATAAGGGGCATAGTAGAGTCCATAGTTACCGAAGAACTTAGTTATTTTCTTGAGGAGAATCCCAAGATAACAGAGAGCATCATAAGGAAATCGATCATGGCAGCCAGAGCGAGAGAGGCTGCCCGCAAAGCAAGAGAGTTAACCAGGAGGAAGAACACCCTGGAAAGCAGTTCTCTGCCGGGCAAGCTGGCTGACTGCTCTGAGAAAGACCCCTCCAAATGCGAACTGTTCATCGTAGAGGGTGACTCTGCTGGCGGATCCGCCAAGCAAGGTCGAGACAGGATTTTCCAAGCGATACTCCCCATCAGAGGCAAGATATTGAACGTTGAGAAGACCAGAATAAACAAGGTCCTGGGGAGCAGAGAGATCAGAGACCTCATCACTGCCATAGGAACTGGCATAGACGAGGACTTTGATATTTCGAAAGCGAGGTATCACAAAATCGTCATAATGACCGATGCCGATGTGGATGGTTCGCATATTAGGACGTTATTGCTAACGCTCTTCTATCGGTATATGAAGCCCCTGATTACAACCGGATATGTCTACATAGCGCAGCCACCGCTGTATAAAGTGCAGAAGGGAAAAGAAGTTCGTTATGCATATGATGAAGATACATTCCAAAGTCTGATGAAGGAGTTAGAGCCTACTGCAAGCGTTCAGCGTTACAAGGGCTTGGGTGAGATGAACTCCGACCAGCTATGGGAGACGACGATGAATCCCAGCACGAGGATCATGCTAAAGGTGACTTTAGAGGACTCTGTGGAGGCTGACCGAATCTTCACGATATTGATGGGCGACTTGGTTGAGCCCAGACGAGAGTTTATAGAGACCCATGCGAAAGAAGTGAGGGTCTTAGATGTCTGAACTACCGGTTAACATTGAAGAGGAAATGAAGAGCTCGTACATAGACTATGCGATGAGCGTCATAGTTGGAAGAGCCCTCCCAGACATCAGGGATGGGCTGAAGCCCGTCCACCGAAGAATCCTCTATGCCATGCATGAGCTTGGGACGAGTTCTGACAAGCCCTACAAGAAATCCGCACGAATAGTGGGGGAAGTATTGGGAAAGTTCCATCCCCATGGCGACGTTGCAGTCTATGATTCCATGGTCAGAATGGCCCAAGATTTTTCTTCCAGGTATACGCTTATCGATGGGCAGGGAAACTTCGGCTCGGTGGATGGCGATCCTGCGGCAGCAATGCGTTATACCGAGGTGCGTCTCTCCAAGATGGCAGAGGAAGTGCTAGCAGACATCCATAAGGACACCGTGGACTTCATGCCCAACTTCGATGGGTCCCTGGAGGAGCCCTCGATATTGCCAGCGAAGATACCTGTATTATTGATCAATGGCTCGGCTGGCATAGCGGTGGGGATGGCCACGAACATGCCACCCCATAACCTGAGTGAAGTCATCGACGGCATCATCCTCACCATCGACAATCCAGATGTTTCTCCAAAGGATATGATGCAGGTCATCAAAGGACCAGACTTTCCGACCGGTGCCTACATCGTAGGAAGAGGAGGGATTAAAAGCGCCTATGACACTGGCAGGGGCATCATAAAGCTCAGAGCTAAGGCAGATATAAAAGAGGACAGGATACTCATCACCGAGATTCCATTTCAGGTGAACAAGGCCAAGCTAATAGAGACCATTGCAGACCTCGTCAGGGAGAACAAGGTAACCGACATCGCAGATCTGAGAGATGAGAGCGATAGAGCGGGGATGTGCATCGCGATAGAGCTAAAACCAAGAGCTAATGCCGAGCTTATATTGAATCAACTGTACAAGCACACCCAGCTGGAAACCACGTTTGGGGTCATCAATTTGGTGCTTGTGAATGGTCATCCAGAGGTGCTGGGAATCAAAGACCTGATCTTGCAGTACATCGAGCATAGGAAGCAGGTGGTCACCCGAAGATCCGCCTATGAGCTTGATAAGGCAGAAAAAAGGGCACACATCCTTGAAGGGTTGAAGGTTGCCCTAGAACAAATCGACGCCATCGTCAAGATCATCAAGCAATCTCAGACGAGAGAGGAGGCCAGTGAAATGATGGCAGACCGCTTCGCTTTGAGTGAGGAACAGGTTAAAGCAATCCTGGATATGAGGCTGCATCGCCTCATAGCCCTCGAAAGGAGAAAACTGGATGAGGAGTATGCACAGCTTGAGAGGGACATCAAACGATTAAGGGAGATCCTGGGCAGCGAGCGTGAGATCTTGGGCATCATCAAAGCTGAGCTGACCGAGATCAAAGAGAAATATGGTGATGCACGTAGGACGATGATAACCTGTGATGAACCCGAATTAGAAATGGAGGACCTGATACCTGAGGAAACGGTAGTGGTTACCCTTACCAATGGCGGCTATATCAAAAGGATTCCTGTGGAGACGTATCGCAGCCAGAGGAGAGGAGGTCGTGGAATAAAGGGCATGGAAACCAAGGATGAGGACTTTGTTGAAGACTTGTTTGTCGCCTCCACCCATGATTATTTACTTTTCTTCACTGACCAAGGCAGAATGCACCGTCTAAAAACCTATGAGATACCTCTGGCGAGTAGACAGTCCAAGGGTAAGGCAATAATCAATCTGTTGAACCTTGATAAGGATGAGAACGTCACTGCCATGATTCCGATCAAGGAATTTGATGATGGGCATTTTTTAGTGATGGCAACTAAAAAGGGCATTATCAAGAAGACTGAATTGGCACAATTCTGCTCTGCCTACAAATGTCTGAGGGCCATAACGCTTAAGGACGATGTACTTGTGGCTGTAAGGCTGACCGATGGTGAACAAGAGATCATCCTTGCCACAAAGCACGGAAAGGCCATCCGGTTCAGCGAGAAAGATGTGAGATCGATGGGACGCACCGCCATGGGTGTGTGGGGCATAAGAACGCAAGAGGGCGATGAGGTCATTGCGATGGATACTCTTATAAAGAATGCTACGTTGCTGACGATCACAGAGAACGGATACGGCAAAAGAACGTCCATAGAAGAATACCGCAAGCAGAGAAGAGGCGGCAAAGGCATCATCAACATTAACACGAGCAGGAGAAACGGCTCTGCTGTCGACATGCTGGAGGTCCTAGATGGTGATGAGGTCATGATCACGACATCTGGCGGCATCGTCATCAGAGAGCCCGTCAAGGATATAAGGGTTCAAGGCAGAAGCACGCAGGGTGTGAGATTGATGCGCCTCGACGAAGGCGACAAAGTGGTTGCAGTAGCGAAAGTCGTGGAATAGGTTTTTTAGAGATCTTGGTTTATTTCCATTTTCCTTTTATGTTATGTTTAGTTTTGCACTTTCAATAGCAATTATGAAAACAATCGTAAAAGAAATATTGCAAGTCCCAGTAGGAAAAGTGCTATGCCTGCGATCAATAGCATTTTTCTTTGCTTTTTTTCATCTTCTGTGAGGGGCCTTATTTTCCCCTCTTTTTTATATTTGGATTCAATTGAAGAGCCGATTGCCAGCCCAAAAGCAACACCCACTGCAGGCCCTATCGCAATTAATCCCGGGTTTCCAGAGACAATGCTGATGGGAACCCCAAATACTGAAAAGATGACAATGCCTATTGCCATCCACTTTCCTACAAAATGGCCTTCGGGATATCTCGTATTGTTTTCAGCCATGACTAGACACCCAGGTATTTAAGCAAGGCATAGACCAGAAAAGCCGGCCAAACGATTGCTTTCAAAAGTCCGAGCACGCCCATCCAAAATGTCGTTGCCTGCCCGATAAAATACACTGCCGCACCGATAAAACCCAAGCCATAGATGGCACCCGAAGGGCCACCTTCGTGAATTTCTTTTGCCATGATACATCACCCATAAAACATTAAACAAAATGATTTATATAAATTTTACCAAGTATTTTTGCGCGAAAAAAATTTAACGAGGACTCCTTAGAGCGTTGTCCGTTTATAATTATCATAATAGATTGGAGATACCTAAATTATAGATAAGACCATAAACTTGGGCTGGAGCGCGAACGGCGCTGGAAAGGATCAAGAAGGGCTTGATGGACGACTTGTTGACCAGGAGGATGCGGGTTAAGGAGAGTTAATATATAGGCTGGTTCAAATATGATACATGTGGAACATGAATTGACCAATAGGATCGTTTTGGAGTTGCTCAGGGGTGGATGCCATAGTAGGGAGCTTGCGAGAAGACTTGACGCCAGCCATGCTACCGTAAACCGCAGGCTACAAAAACTCCTGGAAGACAATGTCGTAGACTACACGCAGGACGGCAAAAATAAGACCTACCGCCTCAAAGACACCTTAGAGACAAAAAACGCTGCAGTCATGGCGGAGCACTACAAATTGGGAGAAACCCTCGCCACATACCCGCATTTGAGGGGCATAATGCAGGAAATCCAGAAAAACCCAGACATAAAACTGGCAGTGCTCTACGGAAGCCACGCGAAAAACACGGCAACCCCTGAAAGCGACATAGATGTCTACATTGAAACGCAAGACCCTGAACTGAAAAAACAACTCGAGCAAATAAATACCCGCCTGAGCGTGAAAATCGGAGGATGGAACGCCCAAAACCCCCTCATACAGGAGATAATGAAAAACCACGTCCTGATCAAGGGAGTCGAGGAGTACTATGAAAAAACAAGATTCTTCAATAAACTGGCCAAGGAAGGGAAACTCCGCTTGGATGAGCAAGCGATGCCATAAAAAAACGCATACATCGATAAAAGCCGAAGCTACCTCTCATCAGCCAAACTACTTCTTGAACACGACAAACTCGAGGAATCCGTAAGCATGAGCTACTACAGCATGTATTATGCTGCCCTAGCACTTCTGCACAGGACAGGCGTAAAAAGCGAAAACCACACTGCAACAATAGTCCTTCTCAAAGAACTCTATGGAATCGACAACACGCCCTTAATGGACGCCAAAAAAGAACGCGTAGACAAGCAATATTATGTCGATTTTACGATCACCAGAAACGAAACCCAAGCACTGATACACAAAGCCGAAACATTCAACGCAACCCTACTGGACTGCAACGAGAAACTCACCAACCAGCAAATAAAAAAATACCGCGGAATTTTGAGAGGGAACTACGAAGATATGTAAGAAGATTTGTGAAAAAACAAACTAAGGATAGAGGATTTAGACGCGATATACTACGACCTTATAGAGAAGATTAAAAATTATGGCCAAAAAGCATAGCCTAAATGATACAAAAATTGAATACACTGTAGCCAGGAGAAGGGTAAAGTATCCTCGACTGGAATTCAAGACAGGTAGATTGCTCCTTGTTTTACCCGAACACCAAAAAAACCCTGCTGAAATTATTGAAAAACACAAAGACTGGATTCATGAAAAAAACCGGATAATTCAGGCTGCACTCAGGGATTCAAAAAAGAAAAATCTCGTGGAGAGATCAGAGGATAAATTCAAACAACTTGTGAACTCGATAGCGAGTAACTATTCTGAAGAAGGCGATTTTCATATAAATCACATATATTTCCGAAAAATGAATTCAAATTGGGGAAGCTGTAGTAGTAAGAAAAATATGACATTCAACACACTAATGAGATACCTCCCCCAAAAAATGATCGACTACATCGTCTATCATGAACTAATACACTTAAAAGAAAAAAGGCACAATGAACACTTCTGGAAAACAATTTCCAAGAAATTTCCCGATTACGAAAAGAAAGAAAAGGAATTGTTGACCTATTGGTTTCAAATACAAGAAATAATTTCTTCTGAAATTACAGCATAAATCCAATTAAAAGCACTTTTTCGTTCGAATCTCTGGTGTTTTCAAATAATACCCCCAAAATCAATTAATCGACCTTGAACTCTATTTATCCGCTGTTATACAATACACCTCAAACAAAAATCAATCAGAAATCTGCTTAAATTCCTTATATGCCAAAAATCCCAAGATTAAATCATAGGAAACTGCCCCAAAGGCATACGCTCCAGTTGTAAATATCGCTGATGCAAGTATATCAATTATTACAATGACTCCTGCCAATATTGAGCCACTTTTTTGCTTCAAAACCACACCTACCACAGCAGCAAGGTATAAAGCAGCGAATGAAAGGGAAATCAAATTGTTAAAAGATAGAATTACCTGGACGATAAGTCTAATAACAAGCATTATTAATAATATAATTGTAATTGCATTAAATTTTTGTTCCATTTTCCGTGTGACTAATCGTAATTTAGGTTATTTAAATAATTTTCTAATAAAAGTTGCGTTGGAAGCCCTGCCTTAAAAGTAATCAATGATCGTGCTTATTGTCGCCATCAACACAAGTCTCACATTCAGATTGTATCGTAGTATGGGTTATGTTATATTTTGATTTAACCATCTCATTTATGTTAGAAACTATCTTGTTCATGGATTTTATGTTGTCTGCATCTATCAAGACATGAGAACTAAGCGCGTATACATCTGAGGATATGCTCCAAACATGCAGGTCGTGAATTTCTTTAACACCATTTATTTTTTGGATGTCTCTCGACAATTTCTCTAAGTCAATGTTCTTGGGCGTTGCTTCCATGAGTATATGGGCAGATTCCCTTATCAATCGCAGAGAGCCTGTTAAAATAAATAACCCTATTACTGCACTTATTATGGGATCAAAAACATAATTGCCTGTAATGACAATCAATATGCTTGCAATGACAACACCTACCGATGACAGAGTATCGCTCAATACATGAAGATACGCTCCCCTTACATTCAGATTTTGTTTTTCATAGCCCTGCATTTTTACTACAACATATAAATTAGCTAAAAACCCAACAGCCGAAATTATAAGCATTTCAGGCCCTCTTATCGGCTGAGGAGACAAAAATCGAATATAAGATTCATAAAAAATATAGAGGGTAACAAAAAGGAGCATAGCACCGTTTATAGTTGCTATCAGGATTTCTGCCCTATAAAATCCAAATGTAAATTTTTTGGTCGCGACCTTTTGCGAAAGCCGTATTGAAAAATAAGCCAATAGAAGGGCCAGTAAATCAAGGAGAACGTGCCCGGCATCACTTAACAATGCCAAGCTGTTTGTAAATACACCTCCCGCTACCTCCATCAACAAAATAAATAAAGATAGCAAGATGAAAATCCTGAATCTCTTTTGTAATACATCTCTTTGAATCATATTTATTTTATTTTAGTTGTATTAACATTGATAAATGTTTTTTGTATCGTATCGAAAGTGAGTAGCAGGACCTCAGTTCGTTTTTCGCAGCGAATAGCAACTAACATATCGCATTAACCGCAGAGCGTAGCGGGGCATATTTGGACGCAACGGGGTGCAACTGAGATTAATGCGCGTTATATCCTCCGAAGGACAAAAATTTAGTGCAACTTTCCTTTTGAGTTCTAGCTGACTTTACTTCTTTGTTCTTCCCTAGCAAAGGCCTGACATAACACGGCCCGCATTTTTTTCAGCCTACCTCGTTAGGGTATTTTGTCTTTGCTCGCGACAATAGCTTTGCAAGCATATATGGGCGCGCCCATGGCATGAGTCGGCACATGCCAAGTTGCGACGGCATGTCCGGCTGCGCGAGCCGCGAATCTTGCTGCGTCCGATTTAGATTCGCGTGCAGCCGCATGCGAGTCAAGCGAGAGTTTCCGCACCCCAGCTCCCGCTTTCCCTGCGCCCAAGCCCTGATCGCTTGTATCGCTTTACGCGGGCGATCATCATCTGGACGTTCTTTTTCAAAAATAGGGAGGACTTTTTGCCACCATGATCGCGAACTTTCTGTGATAGCGTGAGTTGCGCGCCAGATAGTCCTTTGGTTTTGATTTTCCTTTCTTTTTCACGGATGCGTCGTGATTGATACTCATACTGAGTTTTCGAATACAAACCCATTAATAAACGTTTCTGGTGAATTCCACTTAAAGGAGACCGAATTGAACATAAAGTATCGGCTTATGAGAAGTTTCTGAGCGAAGCGACCGACAGTATGATGCAGGAGCCTTTTTCATTTTGGCATTCTAAAAGATGTAGCGATCAATCCTATACCAATTATTCCTATAATTGTGGCAATGCCTGAGTTCCGTTCTCCAAAGACATTTCCATGAAACATTATTCCAGCCCCAATTAGCGCAATACAAATTCCCGCTATAAATTGAACATTATTTAGGTTTTTCCATGGATTATCTTTTAAATGTCTCTTTTTACCTATCACAAAATAGACTACAATCAAAAGTATTAACAAGGCTAATATTAAAATTATAATATATGGGGGATTCATGATATTAGATTAGTTATAAAGTATTTAATTCTTTTGTATAAAAAGGCTCCGAGTAAGATTGTACATAACTATTATCAAACGCACTTTTTATTCGTTTAACCCTGAGTTAATTCATTACTTGATTGTCAAAGACGCACCAAGCGAAATTTAAGCATAGCCTATTTTAATTGAATCTGGCGCCCACTATCCCTTTAATTAGCCTTTTATTTATTCTATTCCCCTAACTTCTTCTTACTTTGGGTAGGACAGTACACCCAGAACAACAATGAATATCGATATTAAGCCAGCTCCCAAAAGAGGTTCCCGGAATATTTATTCACTTCCCAACAACATCCCAAGCCCGATGCCGCCAATGATACCTGCTGCCGATATTATTCGGTCTACTTTATCCATATTTTTTCCCCTGAGGCTTTGTTAGTGGAAAATAATTTGATACGACTGATAGATAACTAACTATCGTATCTCCCCACCAATTCCCTTTAACAATTCTTCCACCTTATGTTGAACCTCATTGGGGTCTTTGTCCCCCCTTATCGTTATTCGGTAGGTAAGGCTGACATGACCTTTTTTAATCCCATAGGTGTCGATTTGATCCACTGAAATGACGCCGTCCACGCCACCCAGGATTCCAGCGATGATATCTGGCTTTACGCTCTCCGACAAAGCCACAGATATGTCCCTCCTATGGTGCACCAAGTTATCCATCTTCCACTGGAGAAGCTCATCTGCACTAAGCAGACTGACGTTCTCTATCTTCAGCTCCGTCCTTTTTCCCCCCTTCTCCAGCAAAACCTCCTGATGTGTAACTTTCCTAACGATACCAACATGCACAACACCGGAATATATGTGCCTGAGCCCCCTTTCCTCTCCGATGGAGTTGGCCAGTGTCTCAAGCTCTGTTATTTTTGCGTTAACGAGCTTGTCAGACCTCCTTAAGGCGGACTCGGTGTCGCCAAAGTGACTTGCGGCGTTCCTCATCAATCTGACAAATTTTTCAGTTTCTCCAAACTCAGCGCTCTTCGACAGCTCTAAACACTGCGTAATGAAGGCATCATGCACTTTTTTCACATCTGGACTTGCCTGGATCATGGCATATAGGTGGGGATTTTGAGCCAGAATCCTACCCACGAAGTCGACCATTACTTCGTACACAGGACTCATAAATCGCCTTGATTTGTTGAGATCGAACTCAAGGGCATCCATCGTAGCACCGACAGCTATGTATGCAAAATGGGTTAATCCCTGGACAACTGCCATCATCTGGTCATGCTCCTCAGCAGAAAGAAATTCCACATGTGCGCCCTCATCCTCAAAAAGGGCGACGATCTTCGGGAGCCAATTCTCGCACCGCCCTTCCACCGCCACCAGAATCACGGTCTGACCTAAGGGTTCTGACATCGTGGGACCGAACATTGGATGCGTGCCTATTATCTCAACGCCTTTTGGCGCCTTTCTCATCGCTTTCATAGGACCTTTCTTGACCGATGTGACGTCCATGAGCAAGCTGCCGGGACGCATGTGGGGTGCTACTTTACTTATCACCTCTTCGGTGACATTTATCGGTACGGAGATCAGCACGATGTCAAAATCGACAACTGCTTTTGGTACGTCTTCGTCTTTTACAAAACCGATACCAAGCTCACTAGCCACTTCTTGGGCCTGAGGATCGATGTCCGCTATGCTGACTGCATAGTCCTGTCTCTTGAGAGTTCGTGCAAACCACTGCCCCATGTTTCCCGCCCCGCCGATGATCAACGCTTTAGAGCACATCTCACAGCATCCCCCATCACATCTATTGGCGCATTCCTGGACGTCCATATCTTGAACGATTCCGCCCCTTGGTGCACAAGCATGTCGACCCCATCTATAGTAATTGCACCTGCCTTTTTGGCTTCCCTCAGCAATCTGGTCTTGATGGGATTGTACACAACGTCAAATACGACCAAACCAGAGTGCATCTGGTCTGCAGTCACCAGCGTTTCATCGGTGCGAGGAGGCATCCCGACCGAAGTTGAGTTGACCAATATGTCAACTTTTTTTAGGAGTGATGGAAGGGTCTCCAGACCAATGCCGATTGCATCGCCTTCGCCTATAGCTCTGATCTCTTGTGCGAGCCTAACTGCCCTGGATACAGTTCGATTGGCGATGGCCAGTGTTGCCCCATCCTGTGCGAACTGAAATGCAATGGCCCTAGCTGCACCGCCAGAGCCAAGGATTAAAACGCCCTTATCCGCTACATCGATGTTGCGCTTCCCCAGAGCACGTTTTGCGCCGATACCATCGGTATTGTAGCCAAGTATTCCATCCTTAAAATCAAGGGTGTTAACTGCACCTATTTTTTTGGCAATAGGATCAGCATCCACCACATCCAATGCCCTTTCCTTAAGAGGTATTGTTACGTTCAGTCCACCAAAACCAAGCGCTTTTGCTCCCAAGATCGCACTGGCCGCATTTTCCGAGCTAACTCTAAAGGCATGGTATACCCCGTTTATTCCCAATTTTTGAAAGGCTGCATTATGCATAATTGGCGATAGACTGTGCTCGATTGGGTCTCCGATCACCCCATATATCTTTTTCATCTACCCCACCAAGATATTAAGCACATTTCTTAGCTCCCCTACAGATAATTGTCCTGGTGCTTTTGCCTCGCCGACGACATGACCATAGGTCAACGAAGAGCCGTATAGCGGTGCTATCACTCTTGAATGTTTTCCAAGAGAGCCCATCGCTATAGTGCAAAAGGGCTTTTGCGCCTGAAGCGTGACTTCCAGCAAGGAGATGACATCACTGAGAGAGTTAGCCATGACAGCAAGCTTCGGAATATCGCCTATTTGACGAGCCTCCTTCAATATTCTCAACATTTTTTCTTTAGGAGGCGTTCCAGAGAAATCATGATAGGAGATGATTGCAACCTTCTCTCTCTTTCTCGCTCCTTCTACCACAACATCCTTCTCTGCTGACCTAAGCTCGATGTCCACTGCATCAGCATATTCCATAATGGACATCAGCATTGAAATCCTTTGAACTTCGGAACCGACAAAAGACCCGCCCTCACTCTTCGGGCGATCGGTCGCGATGATCGGTAGAGATGTGGCATCAGTGACGTCTTCAAAGAACCCTATCACATCCTCATTCTTGCGGAGTAAATCCATTCGGATCTCAAGTAAGTCTGCCCCGGCTTTTTCAGCCGTCTCGACTTCATCGATGCTATTGATCACCCCGACTATTTTTGGCGTATCAAGTTCGACATCACCTATGCGCATAGATGTACTCCTATCTCTCAATGATTGTCTCTTCGATCTTCATTCCAAAGTGTCTACCGCCTTCCTCATAATGAACCAGGACTTCGTCACCCTCTTTCAGCTCTGTGACAGCTCTGGGAGTTCCGTCTTGGGTCACCAGCTTGATGGTCTCTGCATTCTGAAGAGTGGTCTTGATGTTATCACCCTTAACCTGTGCTTCAACGAGCATTAGAGGCCTACGCTCGATCTTTATCCGCCCTATCGTCGCTTTTCTCGACAGTCCTTGGCGATCTACGATAGTTACGTCATCCCCGCTCTGCAGTTCAGACAGATATTTTGTCTTGCCGCTCACATACACGTAGGCATGAACTGCACCGGCATTTACGCGGAAAGGACGTGGCGAAACATACGGGCTTTCCTCGGTTTCTCCATGAACCAAGAACAAGCCATTGGACTGTGAGCCTATCAGCATGCCTTCACCCTTGCTCAAAAGCGAGCATGTGTCTACACATACACGATCGCCCATTCCAACCGCTTTAACCCTTGTGATCTTTGCGGGTGTTAGGGATATGGGCTCCACCCCTGCAATCTCAGCGATCTGAACGGTTCGCTTGATCTCAGACAGATCTTTTGTTTCCAATAATACCCCATCTGATCCATGCTCAAGCGTTTCAAGGGCAACCTTCGCCTCTGAAGAGCTGTTTACGCCCGCAATGATCCCTACATCGTGCTTTTGTAGCGCTGCGATCAGGTTCTCCAGGGGAATGACCTTCCAATCAGTTCCGATGACGATCAGGTGATCGCATACCTTCCCCAACTCGGCTGCAAATTTCTCGTATTCTTTTCCCTTTATCAAGACGTAGGCAGCTGTCTCCCTTCCTTTCGCCTTCAGCTGGGAAAGCAGGCTTAGATCCCTTGAGTCGCTAAGATTTCTTGGTAACGAAATAGTGGCATCACACTCGCTGTTTTTCCCCACCACCAGAATATCCGCATCGCTTTCTCCGTCCTGAAAAAATGCAGCTATGTTAATATCCCCGAACTCCCTTACCTTCGGAACATCGCCTTCGTCGACGAGTACGGTATCCACTCCGCACTCCAAACCAGAGGTAACCTTTTTCTTGCGAACTTCCCAAGAGCCTTGATCTACCTTGATCCAGATGCTTTTTTTCATTCCAGAATCTCCAATGCTTCTTTGACGGAAATATTTTTGTGTACGATACCTGCCACTGCCCTCGTCATTTTTGTTGGGTTCCTATGCTGAAATATGTTTCTCCCTATCGATACTCCTCTCCCACCAGCCTCCATCGCCTCTTTTATCATTTCCAGAACCTCTTTGTCGGTCTCCATCTTAGGTCCTCCTGCTATAACCACGGGTACAGGCGTCCCTTCTACCACCTCTCTAAAAGATTCTGGTGTGCCCGTGTAATTAGTCTTGATGATGTCAGCACATAGTTCGGCTCCCACCCTAGCGACATGCTTCACGAACTTCACATCATGCTCATCTGTGACCTTTCTACCTCTGGGGTACATCATTGCCAGCAAGGGCATCCCCCATTCCTCACAAATCTGTGCGGTCTCACCCAGCTCGCGGAGCATTTCCGGCTCGTTCTCAGCCCCTATGTTTACGTGTACCGATACGGCATCTGCCCCAAGCTTGATCGCTTCATCCACGGTTGTAACCCTCACCTTGTTGAGCGGGTCCGGACCCAAGGACGTGCTTGCCGATAAATGGACTATCAAGCCGACATCTCTTCCGTATCCTCTGTGCCCTGCCCTAACGCTTCCTTTATGGAGCAGCACTGCATCCGCTCCTCCTTCTGCAACGGAATCTATGGCTCTCTTCATGTCAATAAGCCCCTCTATGGGACCTGAAGAAACCCCATGGTCCATCGGCACGATCACGGTATTACCGCTTTTTCTGTCTATGATTCTCTCCATGCGCACGCTTTTGCCTATGTCACTCATTTTCTCACCCATGTGTTAGTATGTGACATAGTAACACACTTATGGAACTTAAATATGTCGGTATGGAGCCATAGATGCCAATATAAAAATTAGATTAGAAATTTATCAACAACAGAAAAACATTCCAACATACCTGTTAATACTTTATTCTCGACATAGTTCTCAACCTAGACAAATCTTCACCTCGAATGACAATCAGAGAGCAGGCATATTAGTAGAATCCCGCTGTAACTTTCAATTAAATATATCTATTTATTAAGTTAATTAGGCATTTGTTAAGTGGTATAGAAAAAATATGCCTCTGATAGAATTCATAAGGGACCTACAGAAAATACCTGAAGGGATTCCAGCCCCAGGTGCCATAATTTACAACGCTTCAGTTTCTAGGCTTCTTAAAAAGCCGCAAAAGAAGCTAGCACAGATTATTACTGAACAGATCAAAAATGGCACTATTGTGGACGTTGGCTCGGGAACAGGTTATTTAGCCATCGAGATTGCAAAAGCAGAGCCAAGATCAAACGTGTGCGGCATTGATGTAAGCAAGAAAATGGTGGAAATTGCGAGAAGAAACGCCGAAGGTTTAGCAAATGTCAGATTTGAACATGGAAATGCTACGGACCTCCCCTTTGCAGACAATTCGGTTGACTTCATTGTCAGTACAGGCTCTTTGCACCACTGGAAGCGTCCGGTAAAAATCTTTGATGAATGTTTCCGTGTACTAAAAGAGGGCAAAGAAGGATGGATATTTGACGGGTGGTCGGACTTCCCCAAAAACCAAGCTAACAGCCTGATCAGTGAATATGGGTTTCTGCCCTATAAGGTTTTGAGCATCGCTTTAAAGTTTCATGGTTTTAGCAGGGAGGAATATCGGACTAAAATCAAGAGCGTTCTAGACCAAACCAAATTCAAGAATTCTTATAAAATGGAGCAGAACGACATGTGGATGAAGATCACAGTCAAAAAGTAAACTTTTTTTTATTTATTTGTCCTTAAAATAACATCATGGTATAAAAAGAATAAAAAACGATTTAACATATGCGCCCAATGTCTCCGCCGTAAGTCTCCACCTCAAAGCCATAGCTATAACCAATGCAGACGATGCTTGCATCTAACACTGGTTAGCGAAAATCAAAATATTTATAATCATTTTAGATAAGTTTAAAAATCAGATAAAAAAAGGATGATTACTATGGAGTTATCACCCGAGGAAAAGAATAGGATCTATGAGGAGGAGAAAGCAAGGATGGAGACAAGGGAGCGAATAAAGCGAGAGAGGCAAAAAATATCCGACACAACAAGCACAGGGCTATTGCCAAATGTTGCTGGAGCATTATGCTACATCGGAGGGTGGATAAGCGGCATTATATTTTTTATTTTAGAAGAGAGAAATAGCTGGGTTCGTTTTCATGCTGCCCAGTCCATAGTAGTCTTCGGCACCATCACCTTTCTGGGGACTGTTTTCGGACTAATACCAGTAGTTGGTAGCGCATTCTCCTCGATCATATTTATTCTCGGGTTCATACTATGGATAATCCTTATGAGCAAAGCCTATGGTGGAGAGCGGTACAAGCTACCCTTTGCCGGCGATATTGCAGAAAAAATGGTTGAATCGATAGGAGCAATGGATACATATCAGAAAACGGAGCCAATTACCGATGCAGATTTGGAGAAACCCATTAGAACTAAGGGGGAGATCATAAGTAAGCGGGATGCCAGAATAACTGCTTCTGCCTTTGCCATAGCTTGCAGTTTTGTTTTGCTAATATTCTTCAATTTCTTCAATGATTATGTTGCGTATTATCATTTGGAAACGGTCAGAGGTATTACAACCTGGATAAGACTGCCCTTATTTACATCGGACATTAGTTTATGGTTGCCGATTCTTAATACGACCCTAGTAATCACCATAGTAAGCCATATCGTCCTGATCGTACTGGACAGATACATATTGCGCGAGGTCCTCCAGATCGTAATGGATGCCTTTGGATTGGCCACAGTTGCAACTCTCTTATCCGTATTTCCCTTTGACTTTAACGTAATACCCAACACAATAATAGCTGATTCTGCGCATTTCGGCGTCACCATAGCCTTGATCTTCATTTCCCTTGGAGTGGGAATCGGGATATTGGTCAGGTCAATAAAATTGATTGTCAATATGGCAAGAGGAATTACGGATTATTAGGAATCTACTTGATTAAACCTCGTTTTAGTAGACTTTTTTTGCAACTAGGCGTACAAATAACGGATCAAGCCCCTTTTTCTCTGCTCAAAAGAGAAGGCCCCTCAATCAATCAAATCCCGATCACCAGCGATAGATAGATACATACCGCACAAAAAGGCTGAGATCGCCGTTCGTTCGATTCCGATTCTTCCACCTGGCTAACGAAATTAACCCCCTCCCACCTACAACCATTCAGCTAGTCTCTGTACTTCCTCCTTTGAGTTAATCCCGGGCGATAAGAGAAGATTAAGGGTAAATGTGCCAAATGACATCTCAGAATTCGAGATTATAGGGTGTTAGGGGGGGCCATATTATTTCATATGAGGTTTTTATACTGCACGAAACAGCACCTTGTTGCAGAATCGCTTTGACATGGTGCCCCTTTTACTGTAAAATTTTGTGTATATGGGAATAAATAGCAAAACTTTAAACATACCAAGCAATAATATAAAAGTAACTGTTAGGCAGACCGCTGCGCGGATCACATAACATGCCTTGGAAGTCTATACTCTTGGTAAGGCTCCGCTTACGCTCCACCTAACCAGGAGTTGAAGTGGAATCCCGGGTACAGACAAGTTCACCCTGGTGTCTCTGCCTAACTCTCAGTGGTATTAGGGGTAATCTGGTATACTTAAAGGAGGTAAAGGATATGACTCTTAGAATAACAGCCAGAAAAACAAAAAAAAAGAAATACGGATATGAAGAAGAACCATATGACGTGTCAAATATTTATTATAAGTTAAGTGATGGAAGGATTGTCACGAGAAAAATGGCTGCAGAACTGGTTAAAAGTAATGAGTTGAGAGGCTATCATATATACGAAAGAGATGATGTGGAATATATAAGAGACAATCCGGGTAAAGAGGAAAGTGATAATATAAACAGTCAACCGCTAATACCATGGCCCTGTGATCTATTGTTCCCTGAGGACATATCTGCATATGTGATCATTCATGAGGACGGATCTGGTGCCATCGGGTCCCGGGAATTTGGCGAGTTCCGTATCTCTCATGATTACTTAAATCGATACATGGATGAAGGCGGTTCCGCTGAGCTAGGACTTCCCGTTTCTGAACAGCAGGCGGCCCTCAACGACCCCAGCATCAGATTCCAGGGTTTTGAGAAAGCTATTATGTTCACCAACGATGCAGGTGCAATTGAAGTGTTTGCAGGCACCACGCTCCAAGACTATATTCGTGCAAGTTGCTATTCCTTGACACGCCCGCGACATGCTGGCCCCGATGATGTACTCGCAGCCCAACAGGGACTGGGCCTTCCCCGTGCAGCAATGCAGCCAACGCCCCACGGTCATATCCGCGTCATGGGAAGCGGGGCTATGTATTTCCCCGAAAGAGGCGTTTCTGCATTCTATGCCAACGACCGCTGTCCAATGGTAGACGGACGTATGGTGTTGAAAACAGACCAGGGCTCTTGTGAGGAGATGATAGCAGCGCTTGCGAGTGATCCGTATCTTCCTAATTTCCGGAAGAATACTGCGGCGCGGGCATTGAGATTCGCTGTTGGCCAGCCATGCGGCGATACTGCCAGAGACCTTATCGGTACGATCTCAAGAGAGTACTGTTCCGAGTTCGTTCGGGAAGTCTATTGTAGAGCCGGGATGGATTATTTGCGGCTCAACGGAGACCCGAAAAAGGGACACGGAATTTACCTCTGGTCGGTAACCTATGCCAATCAGTTAATGTGGATCTTCCAACACGAAGCAGAGTTCGTGGGGAGAGACAGTATCAACCAGCTCACTGCGGAGCCGGGAGACTGCCTGTATATGGACAACGGCGGTCACTCAGCACTGGCCATTGCCACCTCTCTTGATGGACAGCATCTGTGGAAAGTAGGGGGCAATGAGGATGCTGACGACTGCATCGTGTTTGGACTAAGAACTTATTTTGATATGACCGATCCGGCTCATCCTGTGCTCAATGAAAGGATTTCGGGCATTGGTCGCATCCGCTCCAGCATGTTCTGATAGTTTAGAAAAGAGGAGTAAAGAGAGGAGTAAACAGTGTGGAGCGTAGCCGACACACAATTCATGGTTGAATGAAGCACGGATTGTTATTTTAGGGTTTGAATGGAGATATTTTTGCAAATGGATAGGGTGCGCTGGGTAGAAAGCAAAAAGAAATAGGCAAGAAGATTACGAAGTGTAGCTTTTACCTAACCAATCGTTGCACAGAGAACGGATCGAGCCCCATTTACTTCGATTTCAATACTTTTTTGCTGGACTTGTTGCAACTCACGATTATGAGCCTATCCGTTGAAATTTCACATGAAAGTTTTATATATTGAACCCTCGTTTATTACATTGAACGGTGGTTCAGTTGATTGAACTGTTTGAAAAATATGTGGACTGGAGAATACTCGCATTTTTCCTGAGAAATCCTGCCACGACAGTGCATGTCAAAGAGCTGGCAAGAAAACTCCAGGTCAGCCCAGGAAGCGTGAGCAAAGCAGTAAAAAGATTTGCCATGGACAACCTTCTGCTCAGAGAGGATTGGGGACTAGCTCACCTGTACAAGCTAAACAATGAGTCCACCGTCGCAAAATCCTTGAAAAAGGCATACGGCTTCATGAGAATACAAGAACTGAAAATTGCTGACAAATTTCTTGAAGCGGATGAAAACATGATATCACTGGCCCTCTATGGCAGCTATGCCACAGGGGACTACGATGAAAAAAGCGATATTGACCTGATATGCATAACTCCCAGTGACAGAAACGTTTTTACCTCACTCGTAAATGATTTAGAAAGAGATTTGGGAGTTGAAATGAGCCTAGAGGTGTTTAATTTATCTCAATGGAGATCGCTGGCAAGAAAAAATGACGTTTTTTACAGAAGAGTTGTAGAGAATCATGTGCTCTTGCATGGAAGCGGATTAAAATGAATTTGGATGACTGTTTCAGCCAAGGATTGCTCAGAAAGATAAATCCAGACATGGAAAATGCACGCAGGTCCATAGAAATCTCAAAAGAATATTTGGAAAAGGCGATGAAGAATGAGGGAATCGAGTGCTATGATGTGGCCGTGATACTATGCTACACCTCAATGTTCCATGCCGCCCGTTCGATATTGTTCAGGGATGGTATCAAGGAGCGCAGCCATGTTTGCATACCTCTCTACATCCAGAGCAGATATCCGGAATTGGAAAGATATGCGAACATACTGGATTCCTACAGAGAATTCAGGCATAGAATAATGTACAGATTGGGCATATCCATCGATAAAAATGATGCAGATGAAGCGATAAAGTCTGCCGAGGAATTCTTATCCCAAACCAAGGAATTGATCGGCATCTGAATTGCTCACCATCCCAAAGATAACTCGCGACCTGCACTTCACGACTCCCTTTGGATGAGACCTGCCTTCAAGGGCGGACAAAATCTCCGAAAGAGATCGCTCACAGGGGTGAAGGGGACAGAGTCCCTTCAGCGGGAATTAAGGTATTTTAATGGGAATTGGAATTATTCTTCAGCAAAATCCTTTAAATTCATACCATCACTTACTGATCAATGTCCCCCAATTACTCAATGCACGACGATATAGTCCTGCTTGATTTGTTTTACTAAGAAACTAGGCAGGATGGATAAGGTCAGTCGCCCTCATGAAGGGAAAGATTAAGTCAATTAATGCTACATTGATTAATGTCAATTGAGTGAACAAGATGGATAAAGAGCAACAAGACCAAATAATAGGGAAAATCCAGAATTTGGCTAAAAAATATTATGGTTTCAATAAGTATAGAAGCAGAAAGTATGGTGAATTATTTGAGGATGAATATAATCAGAGGAATTTTAAATGGTTTTTCCAATACTGCCATAGCAGTACCAAACTAGACGCTTTGCAAAATTAAAATTATATTTTACGTTATTTTTTATACTCTTAGTTTATGATATATAAATTGACGAAAAATATTTAAATATGATGACATCGTAATGTATATAGATGGTTTAATATGTATAATAAGGAATTAATTATAGAAGAAGTCCGTGAAGAGTTATCTAAAATCAGACAGCTATTGGAGTTTATTGCTAGAGGAAACTTGAAAGAAGAATTAGAAAAGATAGCTACGACACCGGAACGAAAGAGGATTTGGACACTATGTGACGGATCTTTAAATACACAAACCCTCGCAGAAAAAACTGGAGTGGCTCAAAGAACCGTTCAAATCTTTATAAAGGAGTTAGGTGGCGTAGATTTAATTGAAATTGAGAAAAGAGGTTATCCAAAACGCAGATTCAATTATGTACCATCTGAGTGGAATTTAGAAAAGGGGTGATTAAAAATGCCTGATGAAATTCAAAAAGAAATATTGGACCGATTAGAGAGTTTGAATTTAAATTTGGGATTATATCTAAATCTATTCAAGTTGGTCAATGCGGATAAAATAGCAGAGATGAAACAAAATATGCTTAAACCAGAATTAAGAAGACAAATATACGACTTATGTGATGAGCCTAAGAGTGCTAAAGAAATCGCTAAAGAACTAAATATAAGACCTCAAAATGTTAGATACCACTTAAACGAATTAACATTGATAGGACTACTTTTTTATAAACAAGATGGAAGAGAGAGACGTTATTTCAAGACATTAGAATAGGGTGATAAGATGGATAATGAAAATATTGAAATCTTAAAAGAGATATCCTATAAATTAGATCAACTGATTGTTTTGTTTAGATTAGGAAGTAGAGATGAAATAGAAAGATTTAAAAAAGATTTAAAGAAAGATAAGGTTTTTCTAAAGATTTTAGACTATGCTGATGGTTCTTTGAGCTATTCAGAGCTAACAAAGAAAGTCGCAGATGAAACGGGCTTTGCTGAAATTACAGTCAAGCAAAAACTTTCCACTCTAAAAGATATGGGTGTATTAATCTCAAAAAGAAAAGGCAGAGAATCGTATTATGAAAATACAGGGCTATTTGATTAGAGGCTAAATATGGCACGACCTGCAAAAAAACCTGAAGAAAGGGAACTAAATGCCGTTTATAATGCTATTGAGGATTATATTTTTGAATGCCATAAACTTTGCTCAATTAAGGAGATTTCTGAACGGAGCAAATTAAATAAAGATAGATGTAAAAAGGTTTTAAACAGTCTAGTAAAGGACAAGAGAGTATATGAGATATATAAGTCTACCAATGCTGTTGTATATATTCCAACATATATGGTAGATGAAATTCTAAGGACTCAAAATAAACCGAGATGGGTTGAAAACTATCTATTCGATGAAAAGAAAAATAATCTTGAAAAAATTGAAAGATTCAAAGAAGAAATTAAGCCATGCGAAATGTTTGAAAGCTTACTTTATGCTACGAGCACCCCATTAGAGGATGCAGTTACTTTCGCGTTGGATTGGTTGGAATTTAACGATGTGAAGCATCTTAAAGAAGATCCTGATAATCATGATATCGAATTTAAGTATAGTGGCAAACTGTATTTGGTTGAGGTAAAAGGAAAAGGTAAAGAAGGTGATAAAGAGGACATTCAACAATTAGAGGGGTGGGTTAAAAAGAAAATAGTTAATGAAGATATGAAAATAGATGAATTAGAAGGTTTGTTTGTTATTAATCACTATAGAAAAATTGATCCGAAAGAAAGAGATGATCCTTTAACCCCTCATGCAAAGCAGTTTCTTAAGTTACATAATTTTAAATTTATAACTACTCCTTACCTGTTCAACTCAATCAAAAAAATTCGGAACTCAGAAATGACAAAAGAAGAAGTACAAGAAGATATTTCAAAAGGTGAAAAATATGAATGATGAAAAACTCGACAGAATAATCGAACTTTTAGAAGAGATCTTGAAATGGACAAGGTTTGAGGGGATGCAAGAAGTTAAAAATGTCCTTAAGATAGAATTAGACGATGATACTAAGAAAATCATTTATGAACTAAGTGATGGAGAAAGTAGTCCTAAAATAGCTGGAATGGCCAAAACCGCACCACAAACTGTTAGGAGATATTGGTATAAATGGTCCAGAATGGGGTTGATGGAAATTCATCCTAGCCATAAGAAGAGATTTCGTAAGGTCTTTTCATTAGAAGATTGTGGGATGGAGGTACCCGAGACCAATAAAGAAAAAATAATCGTGTTAGATGAGAATGATGAGAGACAAAAGAGCTAAAAATATATGACAAGAGCAGGTAATATTGAGCACAAAGAAGATATAAAATTCCCCCCTAAAACCAATCCATAACCACCAAATCTGGTGATAAAACTCCGAAAACCCTCATAAAATGTAATCAAAATGGAGCCACAATTCAAAGACAATAAGATCATACCGAAAGAGAGAATCTGGATGTCATATCCCGCCTCTGGCGAGATTAGTCGGATCTCCATTAGGAGATCGGACGTTTGATTAAACTTTGGTTTAAAGTTTATTTTTCAAATTTCAATCCCACTATGGTCTGATTTTAATGTTGCTAGTCATTGTGCGCCCAAACTCGATTTCAATCCTTGTTTTGCTCTAGACTTTTGCAACTTAACCCTCTTAAATATGTGTTGCCTCTTTGAGTTGCGAGACAAATTCCCTAATCTCTCTCAACATTTTTTCTTCATCATCCTTGTTCTGGGCTATGATATTCACCAGGGCGCTTCCGACAATGGCACCGTCAGCACCTGCTCGGATGACGTCCTGCACGTGAGCAGGAGAAGAAAGGCCGAAACCAACAGCTATGGGTATCTTTTTTTCTGCAGCCCTTCTAACCTTGCAGACCATATCTTTCACCGCTACAGAGAGTTCTTTTCTGGCTCCAGTGACCCCCAGCAAACTAACCAAATAGATGAAGCCATGGGCAGCGCTTGCTATAACCCCCCTCCTCCCCTCCGTAGACGTCGGAGCTATGAGCGGGATGAAGTCCACCTCGTTCTTATTCGCCTCGATTATCGCCTGTCTGGCCTCTTCTATGGGCAAATCCGGGATTATTATGCCGTTTATTCCGCTCTCTGCACAATCCCTCATGAAACGACCGATCCCCTTGTGGAGAACGAGGTTGTAGTAGGTAAGGCAAATGAGAGGTATGTCCGTATCCTCTCTGATCTCCTTGATAATATTGAAATATAAATCCGGGTTCATGCCAGCGTTGAGCGCTCTCTCAGATGCAGCCTGTATCGTAGGACCATCCGCAATCGGATCCGAAAAGGGCAGGCCCAATTCTATCATGTCAGCCCCGCCCTTCTCCAGCGCGTTAACTATTTTTTTAGTTAGGTATAAAGAGGGGTCTCCTGCCATCACGTAAACGATTAGAGCGCCCTCTCGATTTTCCGAGAGCTCCTGGAATTTGTCAGCAATCCTCATATGTTTATACCTGCCTTTTCTGCGACGATCATGACGTCTTTGTCCCCTCTGCCTGAAAGGTTTATCACGATTATCTGACTCTTCCCCATTTTTTCTGCTTCCGCTAGCTTGCAGGCATAGGCAACGGCATGCGCGCTCTCTAGGGCTGGCATTATTCCCTCCGTCTCGGTCAGAAGTTTAAAGGCAGCCAGCGCTTCATCATCTGTAATACAATCGTACTTGACCCTTTTCTTGATTTTGAGAAATGAATGCTCTGGACCCACGCCCGGGTAATCCAATCCGGCGGAAATGCTGTGAGTCGTTGATATTTGCCCATACTCGTCCTGCAAAACATAGCTAAGGGCTCCATGGAGCACGCCCTCGCCCCCTGCAATCAAGGGAGATGCATGCCTTCCTGTCTCAATGCCCTCCCCGCCGGCTTCAATGCCATACATGGCCACATCCTCATCAAGAAAATCGTAGAACATCCCAATGGCGTTGCTTCCCCCACCGACACAGGCGATCACTGCATCCGGCAGTATCCCCTCCTTTTCGAGTATTTGCCCCTTGGTTTCCTTGCCTATGATCCTCTGAAAGTCCCTCACCATCATCGGGTAGGGGTGCGGTCCTACGACTGAGCCCAGCAGGTAATAGGTCGTCTCGACATTCGTGACCCAGTCTCTCAAAGCCTCATTGACTGCATCTTTAAGGGTCTTACTTCCGCTCTTGACGGGATGGACTTTTGCGCCAAGCAACTTCATCCTAAACACGTTCAACCTTTGCCTTTCCATGTCTTCCACGCCCATGTATACCTCGGGCTTCAGGCCAAGTGCAACAGCGGCAATGGCAGTTGCGACTCCATGTTGGCCTGCTCCGGTTTCCGCAATTACCCTCTCCTTCTTCATTCGCTTAGCCAAAAGTGCTTGTCCCAGGGTGTTATTTAACTTGTGCGCACCACCGTGTAAGAGATCCTCTCTTTTCAGATAGATCTTCACGCCCAGCTTCCCTGAGAGTTGCCTGGCGAAAAAAAGAGGTGTAGGCCTGCCAGCGAAATCCCTGAGATATACCTCAAGCTCTCTTTTAAACTCGGGGTCATCTCTAAACTTGGCATATGCACTATCGAGTTCCTCCAGCGCTGACATCAGGACCTCGGGGACGAACTGGCCCCCATATCTTTCGAACTTGCCTTCCTTAGGATAATTATTCACGTACAACTTTTGGCCTCCTTAGCAGATTTTATGAAGGATTTTACCTGGGACGGGTCTTTCTTTCCTGGGTAGAGTTCAACCCCACTTGCAACGTCGACTGCATAGGGCTGGACAACTTGGACTGCTATCGATACGTTCTCGGGCGTAAGTCCTCCCGCGAGTATGAGCGGCAACCCTATTTTATCTTTTATCCCCCTGCTGACCACCCAATCGTGCGTCATACCGGTCCCACCCTCCCTGAAGGTGACAGTATCCAGCAGCACGAAGTCTGCGATTTTTTCCAAATCCTCTAAATAGCCCGCCTCTGGGCATTTCACATTGCCCTCTAAGTCTATGTGAACGGTCTTGATGACTTTCGTTCCCTTGGGGATGGAGGACTTTACTTCACGAACAAAACTGTTCGGCTCATATCCATGAAGTTGAACCGCATAGGGCCTGAGATCTCTTACAACCCTGAGGACTTCACCAGCAGACCTCGGCATGATGACGGCAACCACGCTTTCCATACCCTTGGAGATCTCGATCGCCTTCTCCAATGAAACCTTTCTCTGAGTGTCGACGGGAACGTCTATGATTAGGCCAATCATGTCAGCCCCACTTTCAACCGCCATGACAGCATCTTCGGCGCTCGTGATCCCGCATATCTTCACTTTCACCATATTTCAACCGCCTGCACGAATTTTTGAAGCATCTCTCCTGGTACCTTGGAACGCATCAGGACGGTACCGATGAGAACCGCATTTGCGCCTGCTCCCATCAAAAACCTTATGTCCTCTGCGGTCCTGATGCCGGATTCGCTTATCAAGATCGTATCGCTTGGCACATATCCTGCCAACCGTTTCGTGACGCCAAGATCAATTTTTAGCGTGTGAAGGTCTCGATTGTTTACTCCGATAATCTTTGCCCCTGCATCTACCGCGAGCTTGACATCCTGAGCACTGCGACACTCAACGATCGCCTCCAATCCAAGGTCCTTGGTTAGAGCTAAGAAATCTGATAGTTTATCGCCGGCGCAGGAGGAGATCAGGAGTATGGAATCAGCACCATATGCAGCACTCTCATGGATTTGGTATTCATCGACGATGAAATCCTTTCTGAGAACTGGCAGGTCGACCTCTGATTTCACTTCAACCAAGCTATCGAGACTCCCCCCGAAATATTTCGGCTCCGTCAGAACTGATATCGCAACAGCTCCGCCGGCCTCATAATCTTTAGCCAGTGCTCTCACATCAAGAGGCTTTCTCAGAAGACCCTCAGATGGAGACCTGGGTTTTATCTCTGCTATGATCGGGATGAATCTGGAACGGAGGATGGCTTCAGAAAGACTGCGCATCCCGCTCTTCCTGGCAGGCAGATCGTTCACCGGAACTTCCCGTTTTCTAACCTCAACCTCCTTTCTAACGTCAGATATTATCTCGTCGATCAAAGTTTCGCCTCCAGACCTTCGAGCTTGGAGGGGTCGCCTTCAGTAGCCCTGACCAATTTCCTGAGGATATCATAGGCTCTCCCGCCGTCCATAGCCTCCCTCGCAATCTCAACGCCCTCCTCAAAGCCCTCAGCTTCGCCTCCGACCAAGATCGCAGCGGCAGCGTTCATCAAGACAACGTCCCTTCTCGGACCGTCGCCCCCATTGAGCAACCTGATCATCAATAATACGTTATCTTCTATGCCATGTCCCAGGATTTCCTCATAATCAGCACGCTCGAATCCGATATCCTCAGGCTTCAGGATGTACGTGTTTACATTGCCATCGCACAACTCAGACATCCTCGTCTCGCCCACATTGGAAATCTCATCCAGTCCGTCAAGACCGTGAACGACCATTGCATGCTTCGTGCCCAGCCCTTTCAAGACGTTGGCGAGGATTTCCGTCATCGAAGGGTCATAGACTCCCAGGACTTGCGCCCCAGCCCCGGCAGGATTAGTCAGCGGACCAAGTACGTTGAAGACTGTTCTGATTCCAATCTCTTTTCGCACAGGGGTTGCATATTTCATTGCGCCATGAAACACCGGGGCAAACATGAAACCAAACCCTATGCGCTCAATGCATTTCTCAACATTTTTAGGCTCCAGTCCTATATTCACGCCACACATTTCCAACACATCAGCACTTCCGCACTTGCTGGTCACAGACCTGTTGCCATGTTTTGCTATGGGTATTCCCGCTCCGGCAGCCACTAGAGCTGAAGCGGTGCTTATGTTGAAAGTCTTTATTTTATCTCCGCCCGTTCCGCAGGTATCCACGAGAATTCCCTTGACTTTGGGCTCTATCCTCGAGCAAAATTCTCTCATGACTCGTGCAAAAGCCGTTATCTCTTCAACCCTTTCCCCTTTTAGCCTCAGACCTGTCAAAAAAGCCGCTATCTGAGCATTGGTAGCCCTCCCGGACATTATCTCTTCCATTGTCTTTCTGGCTTCTTCTTCGCTAAGGTCCTCACGCCCGATAACCTTTGAAATAGCCCTCTCGATCATGTATGTTCACATCTCCAAGAAGTTTCTGATGATTTTCTTGCCGTCATCGGTTAAAATCGACTCTGGATGGAATTGAACGCCTTCTATTGGATAATCTTGATGGCGAATGCCCATGATCTCCTCCTGATTCGTCTTGGCGGAAATTTTTAGGCAAGTGGGAAAGTTTTCATGTGAGACTATCAAGGAGTGATATCTCGTAGCACAGATGGGGTTTTTGATGTTTTGAAAAACCCCTTCTCCATCGTGATGGACCTCGGATGTTTTTCCATGCATTATCCTCTTAGCATGTACCACCTTCGCCCCAAAAACGTACCCGATGGCTTGATGGCCAAGACAGACACCCAAAACGGGAGTGCTGCCTCCAAGTTTTTTGATGACTTGCAGAGAGACACCGGAATTTTCTGGCCTTCCAGGACCGGGAGATATCACTACCTTGTCTGGGTTTATTTGTTCTACTTGTTCAATATCAACATCGTTCCTCAGGACAGAGATTCTCGCTCCAAGCTCTCCAACATATTGCACTAAATTATAGACGAAGGAGTCATAGTTGTCAATAACAAGGACTTTCTGTTTGTCGAGGGTCATTGGTTCTCCTCCACCGATTTAACCAAGGATCCCAGCTTATGCTTCGTCTCGTAAAACTCCCTCTCCGGATCCGATTCTGCAACGATGCCTGCACCAGCCTGAAAGTGGGCTTTCTTTCCAAGCGCAAACATGGTTCTGATCGTTATTGCAAAATCCATGTTCCCTGAGAAATCGAAATAGCCTACAGCGCCCGCATATGGGCCTCTCTTGCTCTTCTCCAATTCTTCGATTATCTCCATGGCTCTGATCTTCGGCGCACCGGAGACAGTTCCCGCTGGGAATGTGGCACGAAGGGCATCAAAAGCACTCTTGTCTTTTTTTAGCCTAGCCGTGATGTTTGAAACGATGTGCTGGACATGCGAGTATTTTTCCACGCTGCAGAGATCATTGACCTTGACACTTCCGTACTCGGCAACTCTCCCGAGATCATTTCTTCCCAAGTCGACCAGCATTATATGTTCTGCTCTTTCCTTGGCATCCAGCAACATGTTCAATTTCAATTTTTCATCTTCCTCCACATCCACGCCCCTTGGGCGTGTTCCAGCTAGCGGCCTGAGCATTAGCTCTTCATCCCTGAGTCTGACCAACATCTCTGGCGAGGACCCGGCAACCTTAGCATCACCAAAATCCAGATAGAACATGTACGGAGATGGATTGATCTCACGCAGAATCCTGTAGGAATGCAGGAGATCGCCCTCATACGTTCCCGTCAATCTTCTTGAAAGGACGACCTGGAATATGTCTCCGTCCTCGATGTACTCCTTCGCCTTTACCACATTATTTTCAAACTTATCCCTCCTAATATTACTTTTAGTGGAAGACAGGGAAAGTTCCCCTATCCCTATATCAGCCCCCTTTTTAACCATTTGTTCGATCTTTTCTGCCTCACGAGCATAGGAGATGAGGAAAGCATCCCTTTTGACGTGATCAAAACACAAAATATGAGCTGGGATGATAAAATGGGCATCTGGGTAATTCAGGTCATCTCCAAGCAAATCAGGAATTTTCTCAAAAAACCTCACAATATCGTATGAGAAGAAGCCGACCATGCCACCGGAGAACGGCAATATGTCTATTCTCCCGCATCTAAAGCGCTTGAAAATCCTCTCCAGTTCTTTATAGGGATTATCTACTTTGGAGCTTTCACCATTTACCTCTATTGTTTTGCCCTTTGACCTAAATTCAAAGATTGGATCGAAGCCAATGAAAGAGTACCTTGCAGTCCTCGCCCCCCCTTCAACTGACTCTAAAAGGAAGCTCTTACCGCCGGAGAACTCCCTTATCGCGGAGTAAACTTTTAAGGGATCGAAATGGACATCTATGCGCCTGACACTATTTGTCAGTACCTTTTCTTCAAAGTCCAAGTAATCCACCATAGCCATAAACAATCTTTAAAGTACTATATAATACTTTTGTGTATAGATATGTACATTAATAACTCTCAAATAAGGGATTGCGTTTATTTATATAGATATTCATATCGTAAAAACAATCATGATCCTCGGACTGCTGGGACCGGAAGGAACATTTTCAGAAAAAGCTGCAAACAAGTGGGACCCTACGGCAGAGCTGCGATACTTTGAGAGTGTTTCCGATGTTGTAAAGGCTGTAGTCGATGAAGATGTGGATTACGGAGTGGTTCCCATAGAAAATTCTCTCGAAGGGTCAATTGGTATGAACCTCGATGCACTACTTGAACAGGATGTTAAGATTGCCGGCGAAGTGGTCGTTCCAATTCGACATTGTCTATTGGCAAAGGGGGATATCTCGGATATCAGAGCCATCCTTTCACATCCCCAGGCATTGGCGCAGTGCAGGCATTCCATCAAAAATCGCTTTGGGGATATTGAAATGATAGAGATGACGAGCACCGCACTTGCCGCCAAACGGGCGTCTGAGTCCAAAGAAACGGCAGCCATCGCCTCGGAGAAATCTGCGACCAAGTATGGTCTGAATATACTCTTGCGAGATTTACAAAACCAAAAGGAGAATTACACACGATTCGTCGTAATCGGAAAGATAACTCCAGAGCCAACCTCCCAGGACAAAACTTCCGTAGTCGTTTATCTGCAAGAAGACCGACCTGGAGCACTATATAAGATGTTAGGCGAGTTTGCCTCCAGAAACATCAACCTGACAAAGATCGAGTCCAGGCCAACGAAGAAAGCACTTGGCGATTATTTATTCTATATTGACCTAGAGGGGCATATTAGAGATGAAAAAGTCCATGAGGCTTTGAAAGCTATCGAGAGGAAAGCAGGCATGCTCAGAGTATTGGGATCATATCCAAAAGCCGAGTAAAAACGAAAAAAGTTCTTAGTGGCAATGATAGTGGGTGGTGCTTACTATTATTCTTCACAGCACCCAAGGGTGATGCACTGAACATGTTTTGAGGATGGGGACCCAAGTACAAAATGCAACGATGTCACGTTTTAGCTTTTTACCCTATTTTAACCGGGGCAAAAGGGTGATCTGAGTAACAATAGAATGCAACGTAAGCTAGATAAGGTGTACTTGACCATCACAGTAATCTGAGATTTTAAAAGGAGGATAGCAGAACTTTTCGGATCATGACCTTATCTGTTCGGCGTTGAAACCCCTTTCTATGAGTATATTTCTCACCCTATCTTTGTGATTTCCCTGGAGCTCTATTTGCCCTTGTTTAGTCGTTCCACCGCATGCAAGCTTCGACTTTAAATGACTAGAAAGTTCATCAATGTCAATGTCATGAGGGTCCAGGCCCTCGATAATTGTGACTTCCTTCCCATACCTTCGCTTATTCACCTTTATCGCTATTCTCTGTTGCTCTTTTGCCACTTCCTCGCAGATACAAAGCTCGCTTGGTAAGCCGCAAACAGCACACATTTCTGAACTCATTTTTTGGTGAAAACCTCCGAAGTGATTATGCTCCTTACTAGCATATAGAAAGAACAGTTAGTTAAGCCTTACGATAGACTAATATGTTACTAACGACAGGATACTATGAAAAAAGGAATACCAAGGTTTCTTAGAAAGAAATTCTAAGGATAAATGAATCCTCCTTCGGGCCCGTGGTCTAGTTGGTTATGACGTCGCCTTTACACGGCGAAGATCATGCGTTCGAATCGCATCGGGCCCATGCAAACTTTTTTAAGGTTTGCTGACAGTCCCGTAGGGTAGTGGTCAATCCTGTAGGCCTTTGGGGCCATTCGCAATAAAAAAGTCGAAGAAAGCCTGCGACGACGGTTCGAATCCGTCCGGGACTATCTGAAAGGGCTCTGCTCCTTTCGAAATTCCAAGAAAGACGATGAGGAGAGATGCGCAGTCACTCCTTGATGGGGCTGTGGCTTAGTCTGGTAGAGCAGCGGGCTCCAGATCAACTAAAAAAGGTTGATAAAAAGGGGGATACCCGCCGATCGTGGGTTCAAATCCTACCGGCCCCATTTATAAAGCATAGAACGCGTTTTCACAAATTTTAAAATTTAAACAAACTAGACAAACCTCGGCCTAGCAGACAATCTCATTGGCAATGGAAGTGATCCTTTGGATAGCCCGCCAATCTGTTCTTCTATCAATGCAATCAGCTCAGATGGGCTCAACTCTTTTTTAAAGTCAGCCCTGGCAGTCACGCTCAATGTTCCCTTTGCAACCTCCTCATCGCCTATGACTACGACATAGGGGATCCACTCTTTTCCAGCATCACGGATCTTCTTTCCCAATGTTTCGTCTCGATCGTCCAAATCGACCCGGATGTTTTCTTTCTCTAGGAGTTTCGCAACGTCTTCTGCCCTCGCCATATGTCTGTCAGCTATTGGTACTATTCGAACCTGTGTCGGCGACAGCCAGATGGGCAACGTCGGCAATTTCCCTAACTGGGCATCCATGTGTGCCTTCTCCAATAATGCATAAATGCATCTCTCTATGGCTCCGCTCGGAGAGCAATGAAGGATGACTGGCCTGCTCTCCAAATTGTCTGCACCGGTATAAGAAATATCATAGCGCTCTGCATTCTCCACATCTATTTGCACCGTGGATAACGCGCCTGCCTTATCTAACGCATCTACGAAGTTGAACTCGAACTTGAGTACAAAATAGAAGAAGCGCTGATCCCACATCTCGATCAATACGGGCTTATTTACGATCCTGACCAAGCTGAGGATAAACTCCCTGTTGTCATCATAAAATGCCTTTGTGAATCTAATGCCGACCTCATAATCGCTGGTGCTTAGCCCTATGTCTCCTAGGACGTCCATGCTCATTCTGTACTGCTTTTTGAACTCGTCCATGGCTTGGGCCATGTTCATGCATATGGTGTGTAGGTCCGGCATGGTGAAGGCACGAAGGCGACGCAGGCCAACAAGTTCGCCCCTTTGTTCTTTCCTGAAGCTGTATTTTGTCAGCTCAAACATCTTCAGTGGCAAATTTTTGTATGAAATCGTCATATCGCTATTCATCAAAAACTGACCGAAGCAAGCTGCAAACCTTAAGAACAATTGCCTTTTATCAGAGTCCAACGAATATTGGCGTGCTGGGAACCGCTCCAAATAATTTTTCAGGGTGGGATGCTCCACGTCATACATGATCGGAGTCTCCACCTCCATGGCACCATAGTCCAGCAATTTTGTGGTTACGTAAGCTTCCAATAATTTTTTCATGAGACGCCCCTTCGGATAAAAACGCATGTTGCCCGGATCAGAAGCGGGTTCATAGTCTGCTAACTCAAAACGGCGCATCAATTCCACATGGGGAGGGGTTTTGTCCACTGCTCTGACTTTCGAGATCTCGTAATTTACAAACTTTTCCAACTTTTTATGTTTAGAGAAATCAAATTTATCCGGAGTGATGAGTTCGCCCTCGGGTGTCAGGACATACCAATAGGATTTTGCCTTCTCGGCTTTCAAAGCTTTGGTTTCCTTCTCAGTGGCAGGTCGAATGGTTCTGGAAAGCTCAGAAAGAGGATGTCCCTTACAACTGATTTTGAAGGACTTATACCAACCAAACGGAGCGCGCGCGACCTCCAAGTAAGATTTTAACTTCTCCTCTGTTCTCTGAAGAACCTCAACTGCAACCTTTGGTGATGATAGGTCAGAACTCAGATGTGCGTAGGGGTACACCAGAACACGCTCGGCTTTTACTTGGTTGGCAACTTTCTTGATTTCCTCCGCAGCCTGGTTCGCCACATCTAGGGGGTCGGTCTCGTCCACTTTCTCTACAGCGATGAATGCTACCAGAACTTCCTCCATACGCCCTTTTTTGCGTTCATCCTCGATCTTCTCTGCCACAGGAGTATCTTTTTGGACCTCATATTCGATGTAATCTGAATGGATGAGCAATAGTTGCATCTTTTCACCTATACCCCTATTATACGCAATCAACGTTAAATATTGAGGTGAGCTCAAATATTTTTGGTTAAAGCAAGGTTGATATCAATCAATGCAATAAAAAATATTTCTACTGACTTTATTCTTGATTAGTACTTTATTTGTTCATCAAACATCCCCCGAAATATTCCATTAGCTGGATGGCGAAGTGGATAAAAGGAAGAGGTAATAATCTATTGAGGGATAAATTTCAACATCTTAAAAGGTGATGATCGGGTCACTTATGGGCTCCAAGTTGTTATCATGGTTCGGTGGGACATGGATGGGAGGTAATGGAGAGGTATATATCGAAACAGAAGGATTATAACTATGAGAGAGATGAAGCTATACTGTAGTGGTAGCAAATGAAGAAAAAGAAAAAACGTTCAAAAACAGTTACTAAAACATCGTCATACATGGAGGGTGATGAAGATGTGTAAGAAGTGGTTTAAGGAGCACTTTGAGGAAATTCCATCCTGGGTGATGAATATAATTTTGATTGGTGCTATTTTTTGTATCCTTGTGTTGAGATTTTTTAATAAGTTCCTGGGAAACGATACTCAACTTCTCCAAATACTGGCCATACTCTTTGGTACTTTGGTAGTGGGAAATTCAATCACTAATCTAAGAAGTAAAACAGTCCAAAACGAGCTCATTCGCTCAAATATCGACATTATTAATTACTGTATCACTAACAAGAAGCTCATAATCGAGACTTATAACGCTGCAAATAGTAAAAATTTAGACAATACGCAAACAGATAATGCTAAAAAGGAAGCGGATAACGCCTTGCAATGTTATAACGAATATTGTAAGGAGCTAAGAAAAATTTGTGACGGGGATATTGTAGATAAGGCCTTCAAAAAAGCCTTAGGAGAGCTTAAAAAATAGATTTGTCCAGACAAAAACGAATAATATAGTGTCTTATAAAAAAAATCGAAAAGTTTTTAAAATAATTCTTCATATTCTAGAAATGGATGCCTCGGAATTTATTCCGGTGTCGTTGACTTTAGAGGTTGTTGATATTGATGTATATGTTGAGTAAAGACGAGAAGAGACGAGAAGAGAGAAAACAAGAGAGTTAAACCTCTCCGATCCATTTTAAATAACTTGTTTTGACGGCATCTGCTACTTCTCTTGGGGAGATTTCCTTTAAACTGGCTATCCTCTCTATTAGCATAGGCATGTCCTTGGGCGACATCCCATAGACAGGTGCATCGCTTTCAGTCAGGATACACTCAATGGGGGTTGTTTTAATCAGCTTATCATATCTATTCGACTTTAAGCATGCTGGGGTAAATCCAATATAACAACCAAGATCAACAGCTTCTTGGAGTTGTTTTTTGCTACCGCAAAACCAGTGAAGGAGGGGTTTAACTCTATAATTTTTTAATATTTCCAGAACTTGGGGCTGTGCTTTTCTGGAATGGATGTTTACTGGCAGATTTTTTGCTTCCGCGATTTCGAGGAACTGGCCAAATATTTTTTCTTGCAAGTCTTTATATTGCCTAAAATCAGGGCTTAAATCAAGACCTATTTCCCCCAGCCCTTCTACTTTATTTCCATTGACAAGATCCAGGACTCGTTTCACATATGGAAGATTGTCAGGTGTTATACTATCAGGATGGTAACCTAGAAATTGTTTGGCTAGAGTCAAACCCCCGGACCTTAATGCCGAGGTCCTGTCATAGGACTTTATGTCAGTGGAGACCGCCACTATATTGATGCATAAACTCCTGCATTCTTGCAGAACGGACTCTTCTAGAAGATCAACATGGCAGTGGCAGTCATAATACTTGATCACATTATTGCTCTCTTCAACTCGTTGAATATTAGGTATCCTCATGAATAAATCTATTTTGTGAGTGCTTTTTTTTTATGTAATTAACCATATTCTTCTATTTGGAGCTCCCATGCAAAACTCGATTCCATATTCAAGTAGAAGGTATCATGACCTGTGTGGACGTATGTGGTACCGCTGTATATCTTATTATTAGCGGCAATGGCATGGGGTACCGTCGTTATATTGTCTATATGAGATACGTATCTTCCTGCCTCGATGTACTGGCCTTCTGGATATATGGTAAAATAGAAACGTCCATATGCTGGGCACAAGGGATCTATTGTAAAACTCCAACGAATTCGCCATTCGTCCTCGTTAATCATAAATGATTCTGTTCTAAGGTTCCCTTTTCCTGAGATGGTGGTAACATTATGCCAGGATTTTTGTGTGGATGTGGGCGTAGAAGTTGGTGTTGGTGAGGGAGTAGGTGCAGGTGTTGGTGTTGGCGTTGGGACTGGTGTTTGTCTTGGTGTTGGAGTTGGTGTGGTCGCTGGTATTGGTCTTGGTGCTAGGGTGGGGGTTTGGGTTGGCGTGACTGTCTCCTCTTGAACACATCCTGAAAACGTTGTAGTTAGTAAGCTAAACACTAAAATCAAGACAATTTTTCGTTTCATGCTTTTGTCCCCACTGAGCTAAAACATGCATCTCTTCAAATATTAAAGTTAACGTCTAATTGGTTCTGTTTTCATCCTTACAACCTTCTGATGATATTTACAAATCAACACCATACTTCCTGAAATTGGGAGACAAATGCAAGGAGGAGTAGAAGACATTGTAGCTGAAAAGCTCATCTTTCCACGCTTCCAGAAGTTGTTTTTGAAGTTCATACAATAAATAAAGGATTCAAGACTAAATGCGATAGCTTGGATGTGAATCGGTCTTGAGAGCTGTTGCGTTATCCAACGTTATCTGAACTTCAGAAAGGGCTGGGCATATACATATATCTGACCTCATCCTTAATCGAAGAACACAAAGCCTACAGAAAAGATGGATTTGAACTCTAGGTATTCTACCTGACAAGACATTCATTCAACTGCTGAGAAGTGATTTCCGTTTCGTCAGATTTAGCGATCACCAACGCTTAAAAGGAATTTCACAAAGAAAAAGCGAGAGAGTACAAAAAGATTGGGTAGGGCTAAATATTAAGTATACCTTAACAATTCCCCTATCAGATAGTTTGTTCTCGCACCCACTATCCTAACAGGATGTTTTTCGCCAAGCATCAAGTTCTCTTGGATTACTATGTTTCTATAGGAGGAGTCTCGCGCTATCACCGAGCCATCCTTTCCTTTTTCAGTCACAATTACTTCTGTAAGCAAGCCAACAAGCGACCTGTGAAGTTCATATGCGATCTTATGATGGGCTTTTGTGAGTACTCTTGATCTCTCCTTTTTGGTCCTCTCAAGTGTATCAGGCAGACTTGCTGCAGGCGTATTTGGCCTAGGGGAGAATCTGGTAATGTTTACTTTTGTGGGTTTGGTTTCTTCCAGCAATAACACAGTTCTTCCAAAGTCCTCTGCACTTTCGCCTGGATAGCCCACGATGAAGTCAGTGGAAAGTGTAATACCTGGAAACCGCTCACGGAATGTATCCACTATTTTAACATAATCAGAAACCGAGTAGCCCCTGTTCATGCTTTTCAATATACGATCTGAGCCAGATTGGACGGGCAGATGCAGGAACTTAAATACCTTGGGATCGTCAAATGAATCCACGAGGTCATCGAGGATTTTTGTCGTAGTAAGGGGATTCATCATTCCCACTCGGATATAAAAGTCGCCATCTATTCCCGTGATATGATTCAACAAATCTGGTAAGCCAACCCCGATATCCAGTCCGTAGGCAGCAGTATCTTGTGAGGTAATCAGTATCTCTTTCGCTCCCGCTTCCACCAATCCTTTTACCGAGTTGACGATCGTCTTTGGAGGATAGCTCTTTAGGTCACCCCTTGCCTGTTTCACGATGCAATATGAACAGTGCCCAACACAGCCCTCTGAGATAGAAACAAGGGCTGTCACATCTCCCGGGCAAATTTCGTTTTTTGCTGGAGACTGCTCCCCCAATATACTTGCCAGAGAGGGTATGGACCTGGGGGTGATCGTTTTCCAACCTGAAACGAGATCGGGCTGAGCTGCGGGCAAACAACCTGCAACGATCGTTTTTTCTTTTTTTAGCTCCCTAAGACGCTTGATCATTCTGCGCTCTGTCCTATCTGTAACTGTACACGTATTCACGACTATTATATCTGAGCTCTCAATGCTATCGGCTATCTCGTAGTTGTTTTGAAGCAGGAGGGTTTTAATACGCTGGGAATCGCTTTTATTGGCTGTACATCCGTATGTCTCAATATATGCCTTCATCTATTGATCCGCCATTCAATTTTCCGCAATATGCCTCTAAGGGTTTGTACCTCCCTTCCCGTCAGTATCGCCCTCCCAAGGATACGACGTAGCATCAATAGCGTCTTAGCACACTTATGCTCAGGATAGCCCACTTGCTCCAAGACAGATCCACAATGCGCATATAACCTCTCCAAGTCATCGTGCTTGGCCAAGTTGATTTTTCCCGGGGGAATGCCGCTCAATTCGTAAAGTATCACGGCTACAGCATGGGACAAATTCATAACCGGGTATTCATCGCTGGTGGGGATTTTTAGGATCATATCACATTGCTTGAGTTCCTCGTTGCTCAATCCTGCATCCTCTCTACCAAAAACCAGAGATATAACTCCCACCTTCTTATCCAACTTCTCTTTTAACTCCGCTGGAGCGTAAAACGGCATCCTGATGTGCTCATCATCCGACGTTCCAGCAGTTCCAGTCGTACCCACTATTAGATCCGAAGTTGCGACAGCTTCTTCAAATGAGCAAGCGATTTTGCAGTTATCCAGGATATCGATGGCGTGGGATGCCATGGCCCGGGAGAGATCGCCCAATTCGGATGGATTGACCAACACCAGGTCTGTGAAGCCGAAATTTTTCATCACTCTCGCGACTGAGCCAACGTTGCCTTCATATTTTGGTTCGACGAGCACTACATCATATCTCATTCTTTGCCTTTTTTATCACAGAAATGTCCTCGATAATCGTAAACGGATAATTCCCAGTTTCATCCTTTTCTGCTGACTTTACCATATCCCAGATCGTGAGCAGTGCAACGCTGACCCCGTGGAGTGCCTCCATTTCCACACCGGTCTTTCCTACGGATTTCACTCCCACGGTAGCTTGGATATAGGGATCCTCTATCTCAAAGTCTACATCTATGCTTGTTATAGGGATTTGATGACACATCGGGATGATCTCAGGTGTTCGCTTGACAGCCTGTATCGTTGCAATTCTGGCAGTGGCTAGAACGTTTCCCTTTTCAACTACGCCATCTTTTATAGCCTGGATTGTAGAGGTACGGAGTTTGATCTTACCAGTCGCAATTGCATATCTGGCAACTACCTTCTTATCACTTATATCCACCATCTTTACCTTTTCACCCTTAACGTGTGTAAATTCCATATGTATCAATCCCCCATTGCCTTTGGGATATTTTCTATTACATCCGTCGCCAATAGCCCAAATCCGTACTTCTCAAATGCAATGTCTCCTGCCCTGCCATTTATGAAAGCTCCTGCGACAGCCGCTTCCAATGCATTATTTTTAGCATATATTGCTCCCACGAGGCCTGCCAGCACATCACCCGTTCCACCGACGGTCATACCCGCATTACCGGTTCTGTTCATTTTCAGAGAGGTTCCATCCGATATTAGGTCTGTTTTCCCTTTTAACAGTACTACGACTTTTTTTTCCTGAGCAAATTTCTTGACCAGATCAGATTTCTTCCTGCCCTTTAGGTTCTCTGCCCTGCACAATGATTTGAACTCCCCTGCATGGGGGGTTATAATACCCCCTTTCAATGGAAACTCTAATGCACTCAAAGCATCTGCATCGACCACAATCTTTTTACACAAAGGGATGACAGCTCTGATCGCCCCTTGTGTCAACTCGCTCCTGCCCAATCCCATTCCAATCACCACAACGTCATGCCTTAATATCAATTCGTTTATGATCGGTACATCCCCAAGGACTAGGACGTCGGACGTAAGGGGCGAGACGATTAGGTTTGGCGAGAAGGATGCGATGATGTCTGCAACACTAAGAGGTGCGGCAACTGTTACAATATCTGCTCCCGTTCGAAGCGCTGCTAATGCAGCCAATGCAGGAGCACCACTGTATACGCCACCACCTATGACCAATATGCGCCCATTATCTCCTTTATGACTGTGGGCATCTCTCGTTTTAAGCAGTCGAAGGTCTCCGGGTCCTGCAAACAATTCCGCATCTTTTGGAATGCCGATGTCTACAACCTTCACATTTGGAGCGTTTAATAGCCCCCTCTTCATCTTATGGAAGGTAAGGATTACATCCGGATGAACCATTTTCTCGCCCATGCCAGTATCTGGGTCCATTCCACTTGGCACATCCACCGAAATCACAAAAGCGCTGGAAGAATTGATTAAATCGATCGTGGTAGACTCCAGCTCTCTAATTTTTCCATGAACACCTGTGCCAAATATTGCATCGATGATAACGTCCGAATTCACTATGCAAGCATCATCAATATCGTCTGGGCTGCGTGTCTCCCTTAGAGCTATTCCAGTGTTTTGTAGTTTGTCCCAATGTATCTTTGCCTCTTTGGACTTTATCTCTCCAGCACGGCCAAGCAGGATCACATGGACGTTAAATCCCTCAAGATAGCGGGCAGCGACAAGTGCGTCCCCTCCATTGTTACCCCTTCCAGCAAATATCGTAACATTGCCCTTGGTAAGTCGCTCCCTTACCGTAGATGCGATTGCTCTGCCTGCATTTTCCATTAGCTCTAAACGCGAAATGCCAAGATAAGCCGCATTAAGGTCTATTGCATTCATCTGCCGTGATGTGATTGCTTCGATCATAGACATAGACATTACATTACAATCTCCCATCTGGAAACCCTATAAGGTTTATGTTTTGTTTTTACATAACATATACCATACCATATATACCATGCATATGTAAGCGATATAGAAATAAAAAAGGTGATATCATGTTTCCAGGAATGAGAGGGATGAACCCGCAAAAATTGAAACAAATGATGAAACAAATGGGGATCGACATAAAGGAAATTGAGGGCGTAGAAGAGGTCATCATTCGAACTGCGGATAGTGAAATTGTTTTCCGTGATGCAGATGTCACGATCATGGACGCCAGGGGGGTAAAAACCTACCAAATAGCTGGGACACCAGAAGAGCATCCTCGCGAGGAAATACCTGAGGCTGATGTTCAGCTTGTGATCGAGCAGACGGGCGTCAGTGAGACGGAAGCCAAAGCTGCGTTAAAAGAGGTCAAAGGAGATCTGGCAGAAGCGATAATGAACTTAAAAAAGTGATGGCTGTGTTAACTGGAGATATAGTATTACTCAAAGGTAAAAAGCGGGAGTTTTTAGTAGAAGTTTCAGAGGGGGAATTGCACACGGACCTTGGCATCGTTCGGCTGAAAGAGCTGATGGGAAGGGGATATGGGGATTCCGTCGTTACACATTTAGGTCATGGTTTCGTGATCCAAAAGCCTAGGACTATAGACTTTTTCAGACATTGCAAGCGCGTAGGGGCACCGATGATACCAAAAGATATCGGAATCATCATCGCTTACACGGGTCTTAGCAAAGAGGATGAGGTGCTCGATGCAGGGACCGGCTCCGGTATACTCGCCATCTATCTGGGCAGCATCGCAAGCAAGGTGATTACCTATGAGAAGAACGCTGAGTTTGTCAAAATCGCCAGAAAAAACATCTGTGCTACTGGACTAAAAAACGTCGAAGTGAGACATGGAGACATCCTATCGGAAGCCCCACACCTAAAGGAAAAGTTCGATGTCATTACATTGGATATGATGGATGCATCTCAGGTGGTACCCTTTACAAAAAATATGTTGAAGCCAAGTGGCTTCTTGGTAACATACTCTCCTTTCTTTGAACAAAGCAAAGACATAAGAGAGGCGATGGGAAAAGACTTCTCAGAGGTCCGAACCCTCGAATGCATGGAGAGAGAGATAAACTTCGCAAAAGGACGAACTCGGCCGAGCACACGCGCAGTTGGACACACCGGATTTATCACGATAGCGAGATTGTAATTGAGTTCATTTTTCTTTTTTATTTTTAGGCCCCAGGGCCTTCATGAGCTCTATTGGCAATGGGATAACAACTGTGGTCGCCTTTTCTGATGTGGCATCTGCTATAGTCTGCAAAGTTCGGATGAACAAGCCCCCTTCTTGTTCACTCAGAATTTTAGCTGCTTCTGCCACTTTTTGGGCAGCCTGCATCTCTCCTTCGGCATGGGTTACCCTCGCCCTTCTGTTTCGCTCTGCCTCTGCCTGAGATGCCATCGCTCTTCTCATTTCTTGGGGCAACTCTACATCTTTTATCTCGACAGCGGTGACCTTGATTCCCCATGGATCCGTCGCCTCATCGACGATGGTCTGTAATCGCTTGTTTAGCTTCTCCCTCTCTGATAGTAATTCATCCAGCTCAGTTTGACCTATCACGCCTCTCAACGTTGTCACCGCCATCTGGGAGGTCGCATAATGATAGCTCTCCACTTCTGTTACAGCCTTCTCTGGGTCCATTATCCTGTAATATACAACCGCATTTACCCTTGTTGTGACGTTGTCCTTTGTGATCACTTCCTGAGGTGGAACATCGAAAGTTACCGTTCTTAGGTCTGTCCTAACCATCGCCTCAAATATGGGTATGACGAAAAACAGCCCAGGACCTCTTGCACCCACGAGTCTGCCCAGCCTGAATATTACCCCCCTCTCATATTCTTTCACGATCTTGATAGCTGAGGACAAAAACAACAGCAATAAAAGTACGATACCATATGTTACTACTTCGAGCCCAGGCATTTCAATCACTTTCACCATTGACTTTTCTCAATATTAAAGTTAATCCCCTGCGATCTACGATTTTCGCTTTTTCCCCGCTCTTTATCCCATCCTTGGATTCCGCTCTCCATATCTCTCCCTTTATCTTAACGAGGCCTACGGGGTCTATATCAGAATATGCCTCACATGTCAACCCGATCAGTCCTTCTGAGCCAGTGGTAGGCTTCATTCTCCTCGTTTTTATCACCGCACCAACTCCAAATATGAAAAACGCTGCAGAGGCACTGGCCATGCCAATCACTACCAATCGGAACGTTCTGAACCATACTTCTGAAAGTAAAGGCTCTTGTGGTAGCATTAGCGCCCCCAGTACGAGGCAAACGACGCCGCCAAAAGTCAAGATACCATAAGTGGGCGTGAGCATCTCTGCGATGAATAGTGTAACTGCAGCGATGATTAGGATTATGCCAAATACACCTACTTCAAATGTTCCAAGACCATACAATGCCAAGATGAGGCAGATGGCACCTATTGTCTCTGGCACATATGTTCCAGGCGACATGAAACCAAACATAATTCCATATATTCCCACTAGAAGTAATATGAAGGCTATTTGGGGATTGCTGAGCAGATCGATGATACCGTCACGTAGCTCCCCTTCCTGAGTATATATTTCAGCACCCGTCATGTTCATTTGATCAAGTAGGTCAGGAACGTCTTCCGCAATTATGTCCACAATGCCTTTTTCCAGCGCTTCATTAGAAGTTATAGCCAAATTCTCAGTGACGAATCTCTCCGCGATATCAACCGGTCTACCATTTTCTTCAGCTATGCCCTTCATATAGGCTGTCAGAAAATTTATCGTTTTATTATCGGCAGGCTTGGTCTCTCCCATTGGATCTGATGTCACAGGCATGCAAGCACCACACGTAGTTCCAGGCGACATCACTGCCACATCCCCTGAAAGCAGGATATAGGTCCCTGCCGATGCAGCGATAGCACCCTCGGGCGATACATAGGTTATAACCTGGATGGGGGAGTTGTCTATGGACTTCACTATATCCATCGTCGCATCTACCAGCCCACCAGGTGTATCGAGCTTGATCAAAATCGCAGATGCGCCAATACGCGATGCATCCTTTATCCCGTTCTCCACACGAAGAGCGGTGCCTGCGGTTACCATACCCTCGATCTCAATGACATATACCTTCTCAGTAGCTGCACCCGCAATGCTTGACGTCAAAAGCAGCATCAGAAAGATTAGCAAAAACCACTTTTTCATGGTGCCTCAAAACATATCATATGGTTACCAGACAGGTTAAGGTTTTCCCATTCATTACTTGCTTGTATCAAAAATCCAGAACAAATGCTTAATTTTGACTTATCTTAGATGGAATCGATTTGTGAATTTTATAACGCGCCAGATTAAAAGCGTTAACACAACATACATAAAATGATCGGAAATCATCTGATGTGAAACCGTCCCACAGCATATCCACTAACCTTACTTTTTATCGCCAATGTTATTCCTTTTGTCCAATTTCACTCAATGGCTATCTATAGCTATTTATTGTTCGGTGTGTTCTTTGGAGAGGTTCATATATTCTCTTTCGTATATCTCACTCTTCTTTGGCATTATCCCTGGTCGCTTGTCAGTCATCCAGTAAAAATAGCCTATCACATGCACAACATATTCAAGGTAGCCTTTAATGAAGAGGGCTAATCCCTCGCTTCTGCGACCGAGTATCAATATCACAAACCACTGGATAGCCAGGCATATCTCAGCGATAAATCCGTACACCACTAATACGATGTAAATAGCAATCGAATAAACGATCCTAATGAAAAGCTCTAATCGACTTGCATCGCGCTCGTAAACAAATAGCTGTTTCAATTCACCAGATTCTCCAACCATGATCCGTCACCTCCTTTAATTTTATTTGCTCATCCATATGCACGCAGATGCAACCGCTTCACCACCAAATAAAATTTGGGGGCATCCCACGAACCTTTGGATGAGATCTTCATACATTAGGGTATCTAAGTCTGCTTAACTAATTCATCTGATCCGATACTTATTGAAGTATTAAGGTATAATCTGCTCCACCATATGACTGCCAAGGGGGAAATTATGATAACTGATATAGCCGTGCCGATTATCCATCCAACGTAGGGTATAGAATTAACAAAAGTTGAAACTGCCGTTATCGCAAACACGATAAGCCAGATCAAAAAGACATCAACTTTGTTGTCCATAAAAAACCTAAAACCTTTTTTCACGCCTTCTACTGCTCTAAGGTCTTCTATAACAATGGCATACCGTGATGGGGCAAAAATTATACTAATAATCATAACATAAATACCCATAGCCAAAAATCCCAATCCAAATAGTGTCACTAACGGTAAAACCTCAGCCAGGGGTAGGTTTATTCCAGATATAATCACATCCCAAAAAGATAAAACACCAGGAATAATGAAAATAACACCTGCAAAAGCTATCAAACCAATGATTAGGTTAGCAAAGAAAATATCTATGAATTTTCTGCTTCCGTAATCTTTCATGTCCGATAGATTCGTTTGACCACTTTTTATAGCCTCTTTAGCCATGCCAATTGCGCCTGCGGTGAAAAACGAACTCACCAGTAACCCTAAGATTATGGTAATGATAATAGCAGCTATAATTATGCTCAGGCTTCGAAGTATTTGAGGTAGAAGCTGTGAAATAAGATGGGGTGATATTTCATCAGGCGGATTGGTGAGATACGGAACAAATGACGGAATCGTCGCTAAGATAGCGCTGCCTAAGATTATAAGTGCCAATGCAGAGGATATTACCAAATCAAACACAAATGGAAGACAGATGTTCAAATTCTTCTGCCATTTGTCAAATCCGTCACTTATTATGCTGCCAGTATCTTCCACCATTGTTATGCAGTTATACATTTCTCATCATAAATATACTTTGGTCATCTAAAATCCAGCCCCAATCCCACATATTAGATTTGAAAAAAGAGGGCAACCAAACGTATTTAAAGATGCAATATAGCAAAACTGTGCCTTATAAAATGAACTTTAATTCCATTATTTTATCCCTACATTCCTGAATGCTTGCTCAAAAATTATTTCCATATGATTATTGTCAAAACGTCCTCATCTTTTAATGTATGGTCTAATCCAACCTTTTGACCAGCATGTTTTGCAGAAGAGCCCCAAATCAACGCATATCTAAATTTCTCCCGAAAATCGCGATGAAGCTTTTTACAAGCATCCTCTACTAGGTCATCTTCTTTCAATATCAAAGGTTTATCATAATCGGCTTCCCCCCCACTAGGTTTCAAATATATCCTGACTATTTTCAGTCGAGAAAAGATGGCTTCTCTAAGTTCATCCAAGCCATCACCATTTTTAGCAGATATTGTTAATACGTCCAGACCTTTCGCCCTTATTTTTTTTATATTTTCATCCAAAATTTCCTTGATTACAAGGTCTTTTTTATTTATAACGACCACGGCTTGCATATATGCTCTGTTTTTAGAAAAGGAATCGATTAATTGGTCCTCAGAAATGTCCTCACGTATAATGATGTCTGCACTCGTCACAAACTCGGAGGCAATCGATTTTATAGTATCTTCATTTAGATGTGTAAGGGCAGTCGTAGAATTTACTTTAATTCCGCCACTATCTTTTCTTGTAGTAAAAACACCTGGGCTATTTTGATTTAACCGCAAACCAGCATCATATAATTCTTTCTCAATTATTTCAAGATGTCCTAAGTACCGCACATCGACCATTAACAATAACAAATCAACATTTCGAATAGCAGACAAAACTTCTTTTCCCCGACCCTTACCTTTTGATGCACCTGTAATAAGACCCGGTAAATCCAAAAACTGAATATCTGCCCCTTTATATTTCATTACACCAGGAATTGCTTCCAATGTGGTGAAATCGTAATCGCCTATTTTACTAGAAGCCCCGGTTAATTGATTTAAAAGAGTGCTTTTGCCGGTGTTTGGAAAACCTACGAGGCCCACGACAGCATCACCAGATTTCTTAATCGAAAACCCTTTGCCTTTAGGGCCTTTGCTTTGTCTTTTCTCTGCTTCTTCTTTAAGTCTTGCAATTTTAGACTTGAGCTTACCGATATGGTGTTCAGTAGCCTTATTCTTCTGTGTCTTGAAAATTTCGTCTTCTAAAGCTTTGATCTTTTGCTCTATCTTGGAATCCATGACCATATCATTATCCAATGCGAATATACATACGTTTACAGTATAAAAACAAGTAGCATACATATATATAACCATTTAACAGACTTTGGTGATTATTTAAATAAAAAGAGTGAAAAGTAAGTTATCTGTAGAAAAAGGTGAGGAAATGGAGACGATACATTTGGCTAAGTGGGGAAGCAGATTCTGGGCGTGGGTTATTGATATACTGTTGGTGAGCGCTTTTTCAAACATCGTTACAACTTCTTTAGGATTTCCTTGGGACTTTGACCCTATCAACATGAAAAGTTTCGGAGTTAGCAGTGTATTGATTTTTGCCTATTGGACTTTGTTTGAAGGATATAAGGGCCAATCTGTGGGAAAAATGGCATTGAACCTAAAAGTTACAGATCGGAAAGGGGAGAAGATAGGTTTCGGAGTTGCCGCATTAGAAAGTTTTGGCAAGGCCTTTATTCTGCCATTGGATTGTCTTATCGGCTGGTTGGCAATGCCCAATAGCAAACTACGTCTCTTTAATAGGATGTCCAACACCATCGTTATCAGAACAAAATATGAAGAGCCCGAAGGGGTAAAGTACGTCAAAGAAAAGGAGTAGTTTTGGTTTAGTGGGACGTTCGATGTGTTGTATTGTATAGTACAACGTTTCTCGGATATGCTACGTTGCCGATCACGATAGAGCGGGGCATCCCGAAGGGAGATGGAGGGATATCAGCGTGTTATCCGAGTGTGTTAGCACCAGAATTCGAGAGAGTTTGATTTGGGCGCCTATCTGCCATATATGTTCTTCCTGTGCCCCACTTTTAAAACCAGAATCTGGAGTTCTTTATTATCGATATCCATTATGATCCTATAATTTCCCACACGCAACTTGTACCCCGGATCTCCAACGAGTTTAGTCACGTATTTCTCAGGCCTTATTCTAATCCTTTCTAGGGCCGCAATTATTCTCTCTTGAGCATTTCTTTCCATTTTTTGGAGCTGCTCAAGCGCCTTGTCTGAGAAAATGATACCATAGATCATAATCCCAGCTCTTTCTTGACTTCCCTCAATGTACAGGACTTGCCTGCCTTGATCTCAGCCCTAGCCTGTTCTATCTCCATTTTTGTCTGTTCGCTTAGCTCTTGAGAATCTTCCAGCAGACCCCAGATTACTTCCTCATAGGTTTCTTTGTCAAAAAATTTCATTTTAATAAGTTCTTTTTGCAGGTCTTCACTTATTTGAATGGAAGTTGTCATGACACAACACCATAGCGCATAATAGTTCACTATAGTATAAATAATTTTCTTCAGTTCACGCCCAAATCAACGTATGCGATTTAACGAAGTCGATGAAGCCGATTTGAGTGGAGCGATGTACAACCGAGTAGAACCGTTAAATCGCTGTTATGCTCTCTGACCGAAGGGAAGACGAAATTTTAGTGCAACGATGCTAAAGGCAAAAAATGTAAAGTTAAAGCGGACTTTGATACCCTTAACCACCCCCTAAATAGCAGATTGTCGCCTAAATAAAAAGGAAAAACTTCGTATATCCAACCACAAAAAAGAAAACCAAATTTTCTACTGAAAGTTCTGTCTAACATAGGATAAACGATTACGCTTTAGTTTATCCAAATTTTTTCCAAGACGAAAAGTTGTGGTTGTTTAAAACGTAGTCTTTTTAAATAACAGAAAGTAACTAATAGTTATTATGGCAAATTATTATGGCAATCATAATCACAAAAAATGGAAAAGAAGCAAAAAAGATAGAGAAATCTGACTTTGAAAAAGAAGATTATTTACAAAAGTTTATTTACGAAAATCCTGAAAGCATACCGTTATACGACATTAAAGAAAATATTCAACTTTTAGTTTTATGCAGAGAGTTTTCAACAAATAGTGGTCCTGTAGACGCATTAGGTATTGATAGTGAAGGGAACATTTATTTAGTTGAAATAAAATTATATAAAAATCCAGATAAGCGATTAGTGGTTGCACAAGTTTTGGATTACGGAGCTTCATTATGGAAAAATTACAACTTTGAAGATTTTATTAGTCAGATTAATTCTTTTCTTAATAAAAAACTTAATATCAATTTAAATCGAAGAATAGAAGAATTCTTCGGTTTAGATGAAGAAGAGGTAAATGGTATAATAGAAGGTATCTCTCTAAATTTAAAAAAAGGAAATTTTAAGTTTGTTGTTCTAATGGATAAACTACATCAGCAATTGAAAGATTTGATTATTTATTTAAATCAAAATAGGGTACCGTTGAATCCTTCGGTTGGTGTTCAAAAATCTCAGTGTTGACTGTCGATTGGTGAATCTGTCGGTTGGTAAAACAAAAAGTAAAAATTAACGAAGTTCTTCCTTCATCTTCTGAGTATTTTTATACACTAATCTACTGGCAACTTTTCTAGAGTCGGGGTCATGTAAATATTCTATATGCCTACTACATCGCCACAGAGTTTCACCTGTTTTCACATCAATCACTTTTGCTAAGAAGGCTAATCTATTACACTTACTACAACGACCAAAAAATTCATCCCTCGGGTTATCTTCAACTTTATATCGTATCCCCCTATCAAAAAGGGTTGGTTTTTATCCATTAATAATATTACTGAGCACCGTTTCTAACACGGTGCTCAACCGCCATCTCTATCAATCCTTTCCACTTATTCTGTCCTAAATCCAAGTCAATCCCAGCTCTCAATGCTGGTGTATCTCCGTCTAGTGCTTCATGGGGTCTGATGAAGTTGTAGTAGTGCTTGAAACCGTTCATCAAAACCTGTGCGGATTCAGCGTTTTCCAGTCCCCTCATTATCCTTTCCCTTTCCCTTACCGTAGAGTGAAATCTTTCGACCTTGTTGTTTATCCTTTTATCTCTCAGACTGGCACAACGGACATGTTTAGTCTCTCTTTTGCGAGTATAGAATTCTTTTTTAAACGCTCTTTGATATGCTTGAAACCCATCGGTTACAACGAATTCAGGCTTTTTATTGGCTTATCTTTTAGCTCCTTTGAAAAAGCTTACTAGCCTCTTTGATATTCCGCTTCTTAGTGATTAAGTTAGTAAGCAAAAACCGTGTTTCAGAATCCATGACATTCCAGAGCCAATTCCACTTATAACCGTCTTGTTTTCGCACACCGTCTTTGACTTTGATTTGCATTTCATCCGTATGCCAGACATTTGATACCTCTGGCTTGAGGGTTGAAACGTAGTCCTCAATGATGTCCGTGTATTTCTTCAGCCATTTGCTTATAGTGCTGTGGTCAGTATCTATCCCTTTGAACTGCTTAAGATGATCTGCTATCTTACGGGTCGAAGTCCCCTTAAAAAATAAGTCCAAAGATAAGGTGATTATCTCAGGGCTGAACTTCATGTTATTGAAGCCTGTGTATCCATCCTCAAAGCTGAAAGTCCTACCGCAAACATGGCACAGGTAGCGAGTTTTATGTCCCATCTTGGTTTTGCGTGTGCCATACTTAATCAAATTAGCTGAATGGCAATATACACAGGTGTTAGGCATCTCAAGGACTTCTGGAATCTCTAGGCTCTTCATCATCTCGCTGTCTGGGTGATACATCGTTTCTCTTAATTCTAGCCAGAATTGAATTGCATATATGTGTTTACATGTGACCCTTCGATAGAAGTGGTCTGGACATGAGCATGTCCAACCATCAATCGAATTCATGACAGTGTAAATCTCCTCATTGGTGCGAGAGGGCACGTTAAAAACGCCTTCACTCAATACCGTTGGCTCAAAGCCATTTTCTACCATGTTTTGACCCCTTAGCAGTCGGTGGTCTTGGATTTGTGTATCCATCGTTTTTGTATCCATTTTTATTCACCTCTTATTACTTACTTTGCTAAGTATACTTAGATAAGTAATGGTATATAAACCTTTCTTAGAAAACCTTATATCATATAAGTTTACTTACATAAGTAATGGTGGCAGAAATAGAGATTACAGTAAAGGGTTATAGATGTGAGCGTTGTGGGCATGAGTGGATACCTCGTAAGAAACCAAGGCAATGCCCTAAGTGTAAATCAGCCTATTGGGATGTGCCAAAGAGAGAAATAATTTTTATTAACTCCAAATCTTGAAGAAAAAGATATAATATACACTAGACTATAGTGGTATAATAAGGATAAGTGAATATGCCAACTCAAAAGAAAACAATAAAAATTGAAATAAAAACAAAAGATGATAAGAAAGTCCCTGTGACTTTGGCAGTAGATGTTTTTCAAAGAATTCAAAATATCCTCTATAGTGTCAGCGATCATCTAAAGGGTAATCCATTCAGACCTAAAGGAGATTTTCCGTCCGATGTAAAAGAGGAATGTAGTTTAGTATTTTCAAATATAGCATTGGGAAGTATGTCTGCAGAATTGCAATTATCTAAATCCCAAATGGGTTTATTAGGCTTGGATACTTGTGGCGAAAAAGCACTCGAAAAAACAAATGAAATAATAGAAACAATATCTATTGAAGATGAACCTGAGGAGGACTTATTAAAAATCATTGACAGTCCTAAAAGATTGAATAGAATAGTTAGAGAATTGGATCAAATTTGGCCTGAAGAGACTGCAAAATATAACATCTCATTTGCATATAAACAAAGAAAACGTGACTTTCATCCAAACAGAAAACCAATAATTAAATTCTTATTATCTCATCCGATAGAAGAATATGAAAAAGAAATGCAAGGACGAATAATTGAGTTTAGAGTTGATCACAAACGTCAATTTGAGATAGATACACCAGAAGATATAATTAAAGGAAAATACTCACCAGAGATTGAAGATTATGTAATCCAGCATATTGGGGGTTTAGTTCAAGTGAGAGGTTTAATGTCGGTTGTAAATAAACAACATATTTTTGAAATTAAAGATGAAAACGCAATTGAAGAAATAAACGCAATTCCAATTCCGAATTTTTTATTGGATAATAAATTAGTAGAGTTCAAACAACCACTATCTATTAAAATTGAATTTGAGAGTGAGCAATATATCCTATCAAACGATGAATTAAAACTTTTAGTTATTGCTAAGAACATTAAAGATGGTCTAAACGAGATTAAGGAAGAACTGAAAGATATATAGAACGACTATGTTTTTGCTAGAGAAGAAGAATTAAGTGATGACGCTATAAACTTTGGAAAATATCTATTATCTTTAATTAAGTAGGGGGGATTAATTGACATCTTACAAACCACATGAGATTGAAAAAGCATTAAATAAAAAGGGATTTAAGGAGAACGGGTCACATCATAAAAAATATACTTTATATGTAGGTAGAAAGAGAACATCGATATACACATTTATTTCACATGGGTCCAAAACAGAGTACAATGACAGTCTTTTAAGTAAAATGAAAAACCATTTATGCCTATCAAAACAAGAATTAGAGCTACTTATTGATTGCCCTTTAGACAAAGATGGATATACAAAACTTTTAGCTGAAAAAGGCAGAATATAATTTTTTATAAGAAATTTTTTATCAAGAAAATTACTATTCTTCATCAACCGCAATTTTCACCAACCGTAATTTCAACGGTGAAAAATTGAAACCAACCGAAGGATTCACCAGTACCGAAATTGAAAAATTTTAAATACATCAATCTCCATACAAAAATGAGGTGTTTGACAATGGAGGCAGAGAAAAAAGATATCCCAGAAGAAGGTGAAGCCCCAGAAGAGCTTTACTATTCTGGTGATGAGTATTACTGGCTGAAAGTGGAGGATGGAAACCTGAGAATGGGTTTTACTCCCGTGGGTGCAGAAGTTCATGGAATAAGAACCATAACAATTAAACCCATAGGGACTTACCTTGTCAAAGGGGCCTCTTTTGCCGGATATATGGGGACTCTTGCAGGTGGTTTATTTATGCCTATCTCAGGAACAATAACTGATTTCAATCGTGATCTAAAAAGTAAGCCTCAATTAATCAATAGTGACCCTGAAAATAGTGGGTGGCTCATCAAAATTCAACCTTCAAAGTTTGAGGAGGAAGTTGAAGAGTTAATAAAAGTCACCCCAGAGAAACCTTCTGAAAACGAAACTGAGGAAGAAGAACCAGAAAACTAAATGCGGTGAATTTCGGACGGTTTTAGCCCTATCAACCGAAGATTTCGGGGTCTTAATCTGATAGAAAACTTCGGTTGTTTCTATTTAAATCTGGGGGTCTATTGTCTAATCTATTCTATTATCTACGATTCCCTGCCCCTATATCATTTGTTTTTGGGAATTAGGGCGATATTTTTGGCAATGTATATTTAAGGGGTTGAAGATAGTAGATAAAAACATAAAATCTCAAAGAGAGAAATAAATGCCCTACACAAAAGAGCAATCAAAGAAAGAAATCAGTAAGTTAATTGAAAAATACGAGAGGATTAACGCAGAAGGAAAGATAAAGCAATACAACGAAGAGATGACTAAAAAAGATTTCATTCTTCCTCTTTTTGAAGCATTAGGTTGGGATGTTTACAACAAAAAAGCCGATGAGGTAACTGCCGAAGAAAAGGCATCTAAGGGACGGGTTGATTATGCTTTTAGAATCAACGGAATGCCTAAGTTATTCGTGGAAGCCAAATCATTAAAGGTCGATTTAGACCTGCCAAAGTGGGCAAATCAAGCAATTAACTACGCATGGTATAAAACCGTCTTTTGGGCTGTTCTCACGGATTTTGAGGGGATTAAGGTATTTAACGCCGAGGTTAAAAGTACGTATCCATTACAATGCATGCTTTTCTCGCTGAGTTATCGGCAATATCTAGAGCGGTTCGATCAGTTATGGCTGTTGTCCAGAGAAAGTTTAGAGCAGGGGCTGCTGGACAAAGAGGCTGAAAAGTGGGGTAAAAAACTGAGGAAAGTCCCTGTTGACAAACAGCTTTTGGACGACTTCACCAGATGGAGAGAGTTGCTTTCCAAAGACATCTTAAAACTGAATCCAGATAAACACCTTACAGAAGAAGACCTTGACGAGTCGGTGCAAAGAATTCTGGACAGGTTGATATTCATCAGAAGTTGTGAAGATCGGGAACTTGAACCGAAGGTCTTGATGTCAGATTTGCGAGAATGGGCGGACAAGGGGAAAGGTGCATTAGTCAAAAGAGTTCGGGAGCGTTTTGTATATTTCAATGATACATACGATAGCGAATTATTCAGAAAGCATTTATGCGATGATTTGGAGATAAACGACGAAGTTTTAAGCGATATCATCTATGGCTTACACAAAACCAAAGATATGGGCATTCCTTATGATTTTTCTGCAATTGACGCTGACGTTCTGGGTACTATCTACGAGCAATATTTGGGGCACTTGTTAAAGAAGACCCCAAAGAGGGCAAAATTAGAGGCGAAAAAAGCGCACAGAAAAGAGCAGGGCATTTATTATACGCCTACTTACATCGTTGACTACATCGTTAGAAACACACTAGGCGAGCTATTAAAAGATAAAAAGCTGGATGTCGAGAACATCAAGATTCTCGATCCTGCTTGTGGTAGCGGCTCTTTTCTGATTAAATCCTTTGATGTCTTAAACGAATACTGGTCAAAGAAAAATAAATATGATCAAACGGAGCTGGACACCGAAACAGGTGCACCATTCACTAGAAAAGTCAAAATTCTGAAAAACAACATTTTTGGCGTTGACTTAGACCCAAAGGCTGTGGAGATTGCGCGCCTAAATCTTTTGCTGAAGATTGCAGAGAAAAAACAGAGATTGCCCTTATTACAGGAAAGCATCAAATGCGGTAATTCCCTAATCGATGACCCAGATGTAGCAGGAGATAGAGCCTTCAAATGGGAAGAGGAATTTTCAGAAATAATGGAAGAGGGTGGATTTGATGTTGTGATTGGGAATCCACCTTATATTGATTCAGAAGAAATGACAAGAACCCAACCAGAACTAAGAGAAGCATATAGTAAAATTTATTCCACTTCTAAAGGAAATTGGGACATCTTTTGCATCTTTATAGAAAAAGGGCTGAAGTTATTAAAAAATGGTGGTTTCTTTGGAATGATTGTTCCAAATAAACTATTATCGGCCGATTACGCAATAGAAATTAGAAAACTTCTACAAAAATACAAAATTATAGCAATAAGAGACTACTCAACAATTTCAGTCTTTCAAGCGAGTGTTTATCCAATAGTCATTATAATACAAAAAGAAACTCCAAGGAAAAATAAATTTTCTGCTGAGTTAATGGGGGTTGACAACGATAGCACAAAAACAATTTTCAGCAAGAAAATAGAACAAGAATATTTAAAGAAAACACCACAAAATACATGGGCATATATTTTTGAAGAATCTGGCGAGAAGATCATCGACAAAATTTTATCCAATTCATCATTTTTAAGTGAATTGGCAGATGTATCTGGTGCTGCGACGGTGTCAGAAGCGTATGAACTAAAAGAATTAATCGAAGAATTATCAAATCAAAAAATATATTTCAAGTTTATTAATACTGGGACTATTGATAGATACTCTTCCTTATGGGACTTCCGCAAAACAGGATATATTAAAGCTTCTTATAAAAGACCAATTATTCTAAAGGAAAATTTAAAGAAATTCTCAAATAAGCGGTACGAAGAAGCTTTGCAAAGTAAAATAATTATCGCCGGTATGGTTAAAAGATTAGAATGTTTTTTGGACTTTGGTAATTATCTGGCTGGGAAATCTACTACGATCGTAACATCAAATAAGATTGATCTCAAGTTGATTTTAGCAACTTTAAATAGCAAATTGATGACTTTTGTTTACGCAAATTTATTCAAATCATTATCTTTAAGTGGGGGCTACATGAGGGTGGGCCCTCCACAAATCAGGAGTTTACCAATCAAACAAATTCCAGAATCTCAAAAATCGTCATTCATTAAACTCGTTGATGAGATGCTCTCACTCAACAAACGCCTCAATGAACTCAAAGATAAACGAACGGATGAGAAATACAAAATCGAAGAAGAGATAAGGAAAACAGACGCCGAGATTGACAAATTGGTTTATGAATTATATGGGTTAACGGATGAGGAGATTACGGTTGTTGAAGAGACATCTACGTAAAACGTTCAATCAGCAAATCCAAATATCTGCGAAAGGCATAGATAGGATTAAAGGTTCTCCTTGTTAGGTTGTATCTTAACTCGTTCGTGTCCGCCAGAGATTGAAACTCGGAACTACGGTTTTCAACTGAAACGTTTATTTATGCCCAATAAGTTAACAGTGTCTATAGAACTTGGGGTTTTTATCATGTGGACGGAAATCATAAAAAAGTTCAGCCATTTCCCGGCGCAGGAAAAAGTAATTCGTCTTCTTCTTGAGAGGGGTTTCCAGATCAATTCAGAGGGGAAGGTTGTCTCCGGCACCATAGAAATACCTCATACGCAAATAGCAAAGGAGATTGGTGTAGATCGAAGGGTCATCAATGCAACTACTAGGGCCATCCTGGAGGACGACAAACTCAGCAGGGTCTTTCAGAACCTCCATTCAATAACTTTTCTGAAGGAAGTTGCACCCTTACTTGGCCTTAGTGTCATGATCATAATCCCGCAAGATGCCCAGCAAACAGGTATACTTGGCGATGTTGCATCTCTGATAGCAGAGCAGGGGATCAGCATTCGACAGGCTGTAACAGACGATCCCTATTTCACGGAAGATCCCAAACTAACGATCATAACCAATGAAAAGGCTTCTGGCGACCTTATAAATGCAATGATGAAATTACCTTCGGTTAAAAGCGTTACTGTTTATTGAAAATAATTCGGAGAGGATTTGGAATATGGCGAATGCCAGTATGCATATAATACTTCCAATGCTAATGTTATTAATCTTTTATGATGATATCCGATCTATCTTAATGCTGCTGCCGGTCTCGGTATTTCCAGACTTAGACTACTTTTTAGTGCACAGAGGGACACTTCACAACATCTTCATTCCTGTGTGCTTGCTTATGATTTATCTCAAAACCAAATCCCAAAAAATAGCAATCGCTATCGTATATCTTGGCAGCCACCTTTTCTTGGACATCTTCGATATGGGGATCATACCTTTTTATCCATTATCCATCCGAAATTTTATGATTGATGCCGAGTTTGGGCTGGAGATCGTGAAAACGACGACGATAGATCCAATAACAGGGGCAGAGGTAACGGAAACAACGGCTACCACGATTCACGAAATCGCACCAGCTACCATAGATTATTTATTACCTCTTAAAGAATATGTTCAGTTTAGCAACAGCGTCGAGTTTGGAGTTTTCATGTTGGGCATAGCTGTTTTAGTTTACAAGTTTTATAGTAAAAGATGTGTTGAAAATGTTGGGTAAACTGATATTAATCTTCATTCTGACACCGATTACGGAACTATTTCTACTTATCGAAATTAGCCAGAGAATCGGGACATTGAACGTAATTGGGCTCGTCATGTTCACTGGTATCGTAGGCGCATTTCTGGCTAAATGGCAAGGTTTATCGGTTCTTAGAAAGGTGAAAACAGATCTGAGGGCTGGCATCCTGCCGACAAATCAAATGTTTGACGGGGTGCTAATACTAGCAGGTGGAATTCTGCTCATCACGCCTGGAGTATTGACAGACGCACTGGGTTTTATTTTACTTATTCCCCACACTAGAACTTGGACAAAAGAGCGGTTGAAAAAATGGCTTAGAGATAAAATGGACCCAGGCGAGATACGGCTCCACTTTACATGAATATGCTTAACTTATCTGTGATAGCCTCCGACCTTCCTGTTGGATTTTTTTGCCTTAGAAGAATAATTTAATGCTAGATTAGTTAAGTGCCCTTTAGTTAAGTGCCCTGTTTCCATCCACTGACATACTCTTTTTGCTCAGCACTCATTTGATCGATATCGATTTGCATCGACTTTAGTTTCAATCTGGCAACCAACTCATCTATCTCCTGGGGCACATCATAAACTTGGCTTTTCATTCCATGAGAATGCTCTACAATATATCGAACGCAAAGTGCTTGTAACGAAAAGCTCATGTCCATGACCTCTATGGGATGTCCATCGCCACTAGCGAGATTTACTAATCTCCCTTTTGAGAGCAAATAGATTTTCTTGTCTCCAAGATCATATTCATCTATATTTGCCCGAACTTCTCTGATGCTTTTTGCGATCTCATTTATGTGATCTACATTGATCTCCAGGTTGAAATGACCTGAATTGGCTAAAATGGCGCCATCCTTCATAGATCTAAAATGTTCTTTGGTGATGACATCCTTGTTCCCTGTCGTGGTGATGAACAAGTCTCCAATACTTGCGGCTTTATCCATTGGCATTACTCTGTATCCATCCATCTGGGCTTCTAATGCCCGTACGGGATCGACCTCTGTTATTAGGACATTTGCACCATGACCTTTAGCCCTCATGGCAACGCCTCTACCACACCAACCATAGCCTGCTATGACGACATTTTTACCAGCGATTAGCAGATTCGTGGTACGGATGATGCCATCCAGGGTGGATTGTCCGGTGCCATAACGATTGTCAAATAAAAATTTCGCCCTAGCATCGTTTATAGCGATTACTGGAAACTCCAGTTTGCCATCGGCTTGCATTGCTCTTAGACGATGGACTCCTGTGGTCGTCTCCTCGCATGCTCCGATGATGTGGGGCAGTAGCTCGCGGCGATCGGTATGAAGTTTGAAAATGAGATCTGCCCCATCGTCGATTGTGATATCTGGATTGTGATCAAGCACTTTATCTATTGCCTCATAATACTCCTTTGTAGGGCAATCATGCTTTGCATAGCATTCGACATTTTTTTGCTGATTTAACGCAAGAGCTACATCATCTTGGGTGCTTAGTGGATTGCAGCCTGTAATAGCGACTTCTGCACCGCCCAAAACTAACGTCTCGACTAGGACAGCTGTTTTAGCCTCGACATGGAGTGCCATTCCGATTATATGCCCTCTAAGGGGCTTTTCCCTCTCGAATTGACCTCGTATGTACTCTAAAACGGGCATATGCTTTCTTGCCCATTCGATCTTCAATTTACCCTTTTCGGTTTCGTTCAATGTCTTTATCCCCATTGAGTGAGGAGTAATATAATGTATCGGCATATAAATCATGAGGATTGTACCGTAAATCCGCTTAAAATAAATTGAGTTTAGCACCGGATGGGCAATTCTGGCTAGGCCTCTATTACCGTTTATTTTTTAGTAGGAAGTTTTGTAGATGTATCCTCAAAAAGACCGGTGAACCCTAAGTGTGATACCCCTCTTTTATTTTAGTCATTCCTGTTAAATTGTCTCTATTTCTCTCTCAACTTCCAATAAATAATTTTAAGGCGTCCTTAAACATAATTAATTCGATGTTTGCCAAAAAACACATCATTTCGATGAGGGATTTCTCCCGAGCGGAAATCGATCATATCCTTCAAAGGGCTGAAGCGCTTGAGACATTTGCTTCGGAAAGGAGCTCGGACATATTAGCTGGTAAGATTTTGGCGATGTTGTTCTATGAGCCCTCTACCCGCACCAGACTTTCTTTTGAGACCGCTATGAAGCGACTGGGCGGGGAGACCATCAACATGGTCTCTACCGAGGCCAGTTCGGCGGCAAAAGGTGAGATGCTGGCAGATACTATCCGGGTAGTCGGGGAATACGCGGATGTCATAGTTCTACGTCATCCAAAAGAAGGCTCTACAAGGATGTCAGCAGAGATGTCAGACGTTCCCATCATAAATGCTGGCGATGGTGCAGGTCATCATCCAACCCAGACATTGCTCGATCTCTACACTATCAAACGAGAGAGCCATCTTCGCAACCTGAACATAGCGCTAATTGGCGATCTTAAATACGGTCGGACCGTTCACTCACTCGTTTATGCCCTGTCTTTATATGGTGCTAAAATATCTTTGGTTTCACCGGAACAGCTGTGCATACCAGGTGACATCAAAGAGGATCTGACCAAAAGCGGAATAGATGTCTATGAAACCACCAAATTGGAAGAGGTTATGGAGGATGCTGACGTCGTCTATGTCACGCGTATACAAAAGGAAAGGTTCCCAGACCTGAGCGAGTACCAAAAGGTTGCAGGAAGCTATCGAATTTCTTTAAAATCCCTGAAAAATTGCAAAGAAGATATGATAATCATGCACCCTCTCCCACGAGTGGACGAGATAGACACGGAGGTGGATTCTACGAAGCATGCTAAATATTTCAAGCAAGCTTTTTATGGCGTTCCAGTCAGGATGGCAGTTTTGTCCTTGGTGCTGGGGTGTGATGTATGAAAAGAGAGCTGCGCGTCCATCCTATCCGAAACGGTACCGTAATAGATCACATCGCACCTGGCCAAGCATTAAACGTGCTTAAGATACTTGGCATCGTCGGTACCTCCGATGCCGTAGTCAGCGCAGTTATGAATGTGCAGTCCAAGAAGATGCCTACAAAAGACATCGTAAAAGTTGAGGATCGAGAGCTAAAGCCGCATGAAGTGGACAAGATTGCTCTGATTGCGCCTTTAGCCACCATCAATATCATACGCGACTATAAGGTATCCAAAAAAGACAAGGTAATTTTGCCAGATGCTGTCGCTGGTGTCGTGAGGTGTGCTAACCCGAATTGCATCTCGAACACACACGAGCCGGTAATATCCAAGTTCACCATTGACAAGTCTCAGAGTCAAATAAGGCTGAGGTGCGTCTATTGTGAGAGAACGATCTCTGAGGACATCGCAGAGCATCTTTTGTGATGAATGACTTTTGGTTTCACCTAATCTGATATGGGCGCATACATCGTGATTGTCGGTCTTGGGCGTTCTTAGATTGCTCAAGGCAATTGTACTTAAAAGAGCACTTAAAATAGTTGCCAAACCAATAAAAACCAAAATCAAAACAAAAAACATATTAATAAAGTCTCGTAGGAAAGTCCAACCCTTTTCTACTATTACAGCATCGATAATCGGAATATTTGCACAATTTGTAACCATCCAGGTCATTGCCCCAGCAGCTGCGGCCGAAAGAACACCAGAAAGAAACACCCCAAACCCTATTGCCACTGCTATAGCCCCAAAAACAATTACCTCGAATCCAGCAAGTAAATGACTCCCAAGCCATTCCAATGTGCCCGTAAGTGGATCTGTAAACCAACCAGGAAGATCAACGGCATTAACAAAAGACAAAGGCATTAAGGTTAAAATTAAACCCAAAACAATTGTTAAAACTAAATTTTTTTTGTTTTTAAAGATTGTTTCGTTTATTTTATTCATATAAATTAATTATAAAACAATCAAACTTTTATTAAAGGCAATATTATTTAATACAGATAGATTAAAGATCTTTAAAAGGGTTCAGTTTTCTTTTATTATAACACAAAAATTTTTAAAAAAACACAATAAAAAAAAGGAGGTAAAAAGAATCATTCTTCTTTTTAACTCCGGTACTCAATTTCGTAGATTTCGTATCTTGTGGCATTAATGCCAAGCAAAGTACGAAACTCTCTAGTCTCCCCAGGATCAATGTCATTAATATAGGCCTTTCTAGTATCTACGCTTTTCCCCTCGGCATCATAGAACTTTACCGTTATAACGGCTGTTTTTATTTTTTCTGATCCTACACTTTGAACTTCTCCTTTTACCACACCATTAGGTGAAATCGTGGAATTCAATACTTTTAATTCCATGCCTTTTACTTCTGGTTTTTCCGTCGGAGCCGGACCATTAACTGGAGTTGTTGGTGTTGTAATTTGAGATTCTAGTTCAGAAATCTTTTCATCTTTATCGGCTACTTGTTGTTGTAGACTTTCTACTTGTTTTTGGAGAGCGCTGACTTGCCGCAGAAGTTCATTAACTTGCTTTTCTTTGTCATCTACCTGAGATTGTAAGGTCTGTAATTGTTTTGTTGTTTCTGGGGAAACCGTTGTTTCTGGAGGTGTTTCTGGAACAGCTTCTGTGGTTTGGTCTACCAATCCACCAATTGCATAGCCTACTACTAATCCCACTGTTAACATTGTTATTAGCAGGACTGCCACTTTCTTTTCCATTTTTCTTACCATTTAATAATTTATATCCTATCTTAAAGACTTTGTCTGCGCCAGCTCAACGAATTTTCCATAATAAAAAGATGACCTGATTATTGATCTGATTACCCCTGCTCTAGGGATGATCAGTTAGATTTTAATCATAGCTATACTGATCAGTGGTTCAATCATAACTATACTGATCTGTGGGAAACGCTCCCTCCTCCACCTCTTCTTTATATTTTCTGGATGCCTCTAAAATAACGGTTCTCAAATTTGCATATCTCTTCACGAATCTTGGAGCGAAGTCATAAAACCCCAGGAGATCGTGGGTTACCAAGACCTGTCCGTCACAGTGAGGCCCTGCGCCAATGCCAATGGTGGGCACCTTTAGTTCCTCAGTGATATTTTTTGCCAGGTTTGAGGGCATTCCTTCCAGTATGATTGAAAAGGCTCCTGCCCTTTCAACAGCTTTTGCATCATCCAGTATCTTTTTTGCAGCTTCGGGGGTCTTGCCCTGAACTTTATATCCACCCATCTGATGCAGGGATTGAGGCGTCAAGCCAATGTGCCCCATGACAGGGATGCCTGCTTCGGTCAGCGCTCTTATTTTGTCCTCGAATGCAGAGCCGCCCTCTAATTTAACGGCTTCAGCACCCGCTTGAATCAATCTGCCGGAATTTCTCAAAGCCTCTTCTGCGCTGAAGTATGACAGGAAGGGCAGATCGCCAACAACCAAAGCATTCTTTACGCCCCTGGAAACCGCTTTTGTGTGATGGATGATATCTTCCATCGTCACGGGAATGGTGCTCTCATAGCCCAATATCACGTTCCCCAGGGAGTCTCCCACCAACAAGATATCGATTCCGGCTTCATCCAATATCTGCGCTAGTGGATAATCATAGGCAGTAAGCATGGTAATTTTTTTTCCGGATCCTTTCATCTCCATCAGTCTTGGCACCAAGATTTTATCTATTTTCATTCCTTACCCTCTGACAGCTCTTCTAGAAGCTCTTTGGCCCTGTCCAATCTTATTTGTCCTTCTCTAACCAGAGCGCTTGCGACCTTATCCACCATATCGCCGGTTGAGCCTGCCATGACTGCAATGTTTTTTGCATGCAGAGACATGTGACCTCTCTGTATCCCTTCTGTCGCTAAAGCGCGTAGAGCAGCAAGATTTTGTGCCAAGCCCACCGATGCCATGACCTCTGCCAGCTCCGAGGCGGTTTTAACCCCGAGAATCCTCAAGTTAGCAATAGCTACTGGATGCACCTTGGTTGCGCCGCCAACTAGGCCAACTGCAAGTGGCAATTCTATCGTCCCAACCAGATCTCCATCTTCATTTTTTTCATATGTTGTCAGGGGACCATATTTGCCAGAGAGAGATGCATATGCGTGCGCGCCCGCTTCTAAGGCTCTGGCATCATTGCCAGTCGCTAAGGCTACTGCAGTAACGCCATTCATTATGCCCTTATTGTGGGTTGCGCATCGATACGGATCTGCAGCGGCAAAATAATAGGCCTGGAGGATAGCATCAACGGCATCATCTCCCCCTAGTGCCTTTTTGGAAAAAACTGCTTTTGACCTTGCCAATCGCTGGTCTGCCAGGTTGGACACTATCCGGAGATACGCCCTGCCGGATGTCAGTCGCTCAAGGAGGGGTGCCACCGCCTCGCACATCGTATTGACCGTATTGGCCCCCATGGCATCTCTGCAATCCACAAGCAAATGAGTGATTACCATTTTGCCTGTAGAAGTTTCAATGATCCTTACCTCGATGTCTTTGGCTCCGCCGCCAAGTTTGAATAGGATGGGATTTTGCTCGTTCGCTATATCCAAGATTTTTTTTCTTGCACCCAAGATGGAATTTTTTGCCCCCTCTAGGTCCTCGCAAATCAGTTGAATCTGTCCGATCATTATCTGCTCTGTGGTGTTGGCTGTAAACCCTCCCTTATCCCTCGCCATTTTGGCACCATTGCTGGCAGCCGCGATGACAGAGGGCTCTTCTATCGCCATTGGTATGAGGCGGTCTTTTCCATTGATGACGAAGTTTGTAGCAATCCCCAAAGGAAGTTCCATGACTCCAATTACGTTCTCGATCATTTTATCTGCTTGATCGATACTCAGTGCACCACTTTTCCTGATATTTTCAACCGATTCTTCATCCAAGTCGGCGAATTCCTTCACCTTTTCTAACCTTTCCTGGGGACTGAGTTTATATAAACCGGAAATCCTTGACGTTTTTTTCATTCAAATTACCTCTTTGGCATGAACTTTGTGCCGTAGCAAATAACTCCATCTGGACCTTCCTCAGCTATTTTTCTAAAAATGGATTGCACCTTCATGCCGATTTCGATCTCATCAGGGTCACAGACTATCTGAGCTGTCATGCATGGCCCCTCATCCAACCGGATTATCGCAAGCACATAAGGGGTTTGTCTATCAAAACCTTCTGAAGCAGAATGGATTATGGTATAAGTGACGACTTCGCCGATGCCTTCGAACTTGTGCGTCTTTATCTTACCCGCCCTTCTACAAGCCGGACACGTTGTACGTGGCGGAAAGTAGCATTTCTCGCATGTCAAGCACTTGGTTCCTATCAAGTTATACCTTGCAAGTATCTTTCTCCAAAATCGTGGGACTGCCATATGATCACCTGTTTATGCTCAGTATATGCACCACTGCTGTTCCACCGGTTCCACCAACGTTGTGCGTTAGACCCACCTCTGCGCCACTAACTTGCCGCTTGCCAGCCTCTCCTCTTAACTGAAGGACTACCTCAACTGCTTGTTTTATGCCTGTCGCTCCAACCGGGTGTCCGCATGCCTTTAAGCCTCCAGAGGGGTTCACCGGAATTTTTCCATCCAAAGCTGTCAAGCCATCTTCGGTGGCAGGTCCACCATTGCCTTTTGGAACGAAGCCAAGGTCCTCTATCGCGCAAATTTCAGCTATCGTGAAACAATCATGCACTTCTGCCAAGTCTATATCGCTCGGCCTGATGGATGCTATTTTATATGCTTTTTTGGCCGCATATACTGTTGCATCTAACGTAGTAATGTCTCGTCGATCATGGAGGGATATGGTATCAGTCGCCTGTGTTGATGCCTTTATGTACACCGGAGAATCGGTGTACTTTTTTGCAATCTCAGCTGGTGCAAGCACTACAGCTGCTGCACCGTCTGTTATGGGCGAGCAATCCAGAATTCTAAGAGGGTCTGCGACAAGAGAAGAGCCCATGACATCCTCAACCGATATTTCTCCACGATATTGCGCTTTTGGATTCATCGTCGCGTTAAGGTGGTTTTTCACCGCCACCATGGCAAGTTGCTCTCTCGTCGTGCTGTATTTGTGCATGTGCATTCTCGCCATCATTGCATATAAGCCCGGAAAAGTCGCGCCCATAAGCACTTCCCATTCTCTGTCAGCAGCCGAAGCGAGCGCATCTATTGCCCCTCCTGTCCCCACATCAGTCATCTTTTCCGCGCCCCCTGCCACTACGATATCATGGTATCCAGAAGCGACCGCAAGCACTCCCTGCGATAATGCAACTCCGCCCGAGGCGCAGGCCGCCTCTAAGCGAATGGAGGGCATATGTAGCGAGGCCAGTCCTGAGTAGTCCGCTATTAGGGCACCTATGTGCTCCTGGTCGACGAATTTGCCTGCGCTCATGTTTCCCACAAAAAGGGCATCGATTTCCTCTCCCTCGACGGATGCATCCTCCAGTGCGCTCAGCCCTGCTTCGACGAAGATATCCCGAAAGGATCGATCCCACATCTCACCGAAATTTGTGCATCCCACCCCAATGATCGCAACCTCTCTCACCTACATCACACCTTTGTGCTTTGCATATAGTGCATAGTCTAAGTATAGTGCACCCTTCAATAATTCCTGGACGGTTGGCGCTTTATCTCTCATTTCTTCTATCCCCTCAGTGATAACCATGCTAAATGAATCGCTACCTGCTCCAGATCCAAATGATGTCATGAGTATTCTGGAGCCCGGCTCCGCCTTATCGAAAACAGCTGCAAGACCGATCAAGGACGAAGCAGAGTAGGTGTTGCCTAACGTTGGCACTACTAAGCCCGGTTGAATCTGCTCTTTGGTGAATCCAAGTTTTTTTGCTACGCGAAGAGGGAATTTTCCGTTAGGTTGATGAAATACCACAAAGTCGTAGTCGCCCGGCTTCACATCGATCTTTTCCATTAACCCCTTTGTCGCGGAAACGATGTGCCTAAAATACGCTGGCTCGCCAGTAAATCTGCCGCCATGTAGTGGATAGCTCATCCCCTCACGGCGCCAGAAGTCCGGTGTGTCAGTCGTAAAAGAAAAAGTGTCTTCTATTTCAGCTATGAGGTTCTTTTTTCCGATGATATACGCAGCACCTCCTGCTGCTGTCGTATATTCAAGAGCGTCCCCGGGCGCAGCCTGTGAGACATCTGACCCAATTGCCATGCCATACTCGATAAACCCGGCAGCAACTTCACCCATACAAGCTTGGATCGCAGCAGTGCCAGCTTTGCAAGCGAACTCGAAATCCGCCACGGTTAAATAAGGTGTCGCTCCAATCGCCTCTGCAACTATGGTCGCGGTTGGCTTAACAGCATAAGGGTGACTCTCTGATCCCACATAGATCGCCCCCACTTTTTTAGGATTTATGCTGTTGCGACGAATGGCGTTTCTAGCTGCCTCGACTGCGATTGTCGCAGTGTCCTCATCCATATCAGGCACTGATTTTTCACATACCCCTAACCCTCTTTTGATGTTTTCGGGATCATCACCCCACACTCTCGCAATTTCCTCTACCTTGATCCTGTAACGAGGGATATATACCCCATAACTTGTGATTCCGATACTCATTTTCCACTCCTCAAAACTTCGATAAGTTGTTGTATGGGGAGTGTGGTACTCATTAATGGGATTTGCTCTATTTCTGCTATCTTTCTCGCCGTCATATCTATCTCTGATCTGCTAAGTCCTTGGAGTACGACAGCCCCGGGTTTTAGGTTAGCTACCCTGATAGCCACCATCGGAGATTTACCGGTAGATAGCTTGGTGAAAATCAGTGCTCTCTCTGTAGACCACCCATAAAGTCTGTAGAATTCATTTGAGGATAATTCCAGAATCGCTTTTATGCTGTCTATGACGGTATAGCCGTTGATCACCTTGTTGAAATTTCCAACTATCTTCTCGGCCTGGATGAGTTCTGCGAAATTCTCAAGTAGAAGCGGCGTCGAATATTCATACATGTCATAAATTGCATTGGCATCGAATCCACTACGCAAGATATTCCCATAGGAGCTAAGTTTTTTACCTCCTTTTTTCAAGTCTAATTCTAGTAATGCATCTACTATTCTGCCAACGATCAAGGTACCAGGGGACTTCCTCCTTCCAGACTCATAGTCACTGATGACAGAGGGAGATATCTCTAGATATTTTGAGAGATCTATCTGTGAAATTTCAAAGTTTTTTCGCCACTTTTTAAGGGTTTCACCGGGGTCCTCGGATAGTGTGATTTCCCCTGCCATTTTCTCTGCCAATCTCCTACGGATGTCTTTAGCACTCATTTGATAAGGAAAAAACCTAAAAGGTTATAAATCTAACGAATACGGAATCGACATTAGACGTATTTTTAGGAGACTTCTGAGATTTGAACTCCAGTAAAGGATGAGATTAACTATGCAAAATTCAAGAATCGCAAACTTCGCAAGGTTGAAGACTAATTGCCTTTTGCAACCAAGATTCAGGTTCTCTTTTATTTTGATGAATATCTCTATGGCCATTGTTCTTCAGGCATCTAAGAATTTATGTACTATAAATCTAATACCAGTATAGGAAAAATAATTAATAAAATGAAAGCTTAATACAATAATTTAGAAGAGGCGATAAAAGTCCATGGAGTACTGTATAAATTATATAGAATCTTTACAAAGCATCATAGAACTATGTGATAGATTGAAGGAGGATACGGTAAAAAATTATTACACTAACGATTATTATAAAACCCATCCGGGTTTCTGTTATTATCCTCACTATAGGAAAAGATTTGATTTGTTGAGAGGAGTAGTGGAAATATGCGATATGATTGGAGTTAAACATTTAGAGGAAAACAAAAACACCCTAAGAGGACGCATTCAAAGGTTGAATGACCCGGCGCATCTTTCTGAGAGAAGTAAGTTTGAAGAGAATATAAGTTTCGTAAAAAATATTTTTCAGGTTGCAGAGAAAGAGATAAGTGAAAGGCTTTCCGTTCTAAGCCCTACTGAAACCAAAAGATTGGATGAGGCAATCCATTGCTATTTAGAAGGATGCAATAACTCGACAGTAGCGATGGCGGTCTGTGCAATAGAATACAGGCTCTTAGCCCTTATGAGATCCAAAGGAGCGCAGCTCGATGAAATGACATTGGGGCAGTTGATGAGAGAATATCTGGATAATAAAGAGAAATATGGGAATATCATTCCGAAAAGGCATGAGCCGCTTTTAGAATTATGCAACACCTACGGGATATTTTCCGTAAACCCGAAAAAAGAGATCATAACCAGGCCCACCACAATCACAGTATTAAGCTCAACGCTCGGTTTTCTGTTGGATCCGGAACTTCCCAAAGAGTCTGTAGGATGTTATTATCCTGGATGAAATGAGTTAGAAGCTTTTCTGGATGGGGCTGCGGAGATTTGAACTCCAGTCACGAGACCCCCAGTCTCATAGGATAACCAGACTACCCTACAGCCCCAAGTCAGTCACAAACTTTTAATCCTGTTTTCCACTTCAGCACCAACTTCTGTTAGGGTGTATTTTTGGTTTTTGCCATCAGCCTTGACCAGCCCTCTTTCTTCTAAGTCCTTTAGGGTCTTCGCAGCCAATCTTTCAGGGGTATGTGTTATCCTGGCAACTTTGTCAACTTCAAGTTCCCCTTTTCCCAAGACCTGTATGATTTGCACTCTCTTCATGTTCCCAGTCACGTACCCAACCAATTCTTCAATCATCCTTTCACCTATTCGCATACAGCATGATAAGTTTATTGCTCTGGAATGGAACACTTTCGAGACTTTTCAAAATCTTGGTGCGATAGGTTTATTAGTTTCAGATTCGATATCGAATTGGTGGGCTAGCCTGGGTGGCTCGGCGTCACTTGTAACTCGAAAACGTCGATAGGCGAGAGGCGAAGCTTGGCGGGAGAAGTTTTAACTTCAATTAAATCTAAGAACTTTACTGTGAAGCCTCGTCCTACGGGGTTGGCATTTGGTGTGAGGGCTGGCTGGAGAGCTTGTCTTCATATCTTAACCATGGGCACCGGTCCAGGTCCGGAAGGGAGCAGACCCACCGTGGAATACTGGCGCTCGCGGGGTTGCGGGGTGGAGACGGGTTTTTGGATCACTGGTTGGAGGGAGAGCTGCGACCGAAAAGCATGCCCACTATCTACCTGCAGAAAGTCGGGATAGCCAAGTCTGGTCTAAGGCGCTGGTTTGCTAAACCAGTGTCCCTTTGGGACACGAGGGTTCAAATCCCTCTCCCGGCGTATAACTAAAGGTTTAAGTGCCTCTAAATATATATTAATTAGATATTGTAAAAAAAACGATATTGACGTCCATAATTACGAAAAAAGCTTTGATCTAAACTACGTCGGTAGACCCGAACCCTCTAGTACCCCGCTCTGACTCAGACAATTCCTCTACTTCTTTGAAGTTGGCATGGATAACAGGAGCAACCACTAGCTGGGCGATTTTCTGACCCTTTTTGATTTGATATTTTTCTGAGCTTAGATTTATCAATATGACTTTGATCTCTCCTCTATAGCCAGAATCAATAGTTCCAGGAGTGTTCAGCACAGTTATCCCGCTCTCAAGAGATAGTCCGCTCCTTGGCCGAATTTGCAACTCGAAGCCAGAAAGCACTTCAGCACAGAGACCTGTAGGAATTGCCTTTCTTTCGAACGGTTGCAACGTACAATCAGCTACCGCGTAGATATCTGTTCCCGAGTCACTCAAATATTCGTATCGAGGGATCTGGGCGGCAGGGTCCAATCGTTTGATCTTGATTACAAAGCGAGCTTTTTCTTTTGACATATTAATATTCCTTTAGTTTTGATAGATAAAGTACTACAGCCATTACGGCGCAATAAGTAACGATCATCCGTGAATTAATAAGGTCTCTACTATCTCCTCCTAATGTTAACAATGAGAGAGACCAAGGAAACAATAGCTGTGATCTGAACAACGAAAACCCTCGAATCATAACTACTATTGTAAAATAATTCTTTGATCGTGTCCCAATATATCGGGAGGGCAACTAGGCCGGCTATAGCTATGTAAATCGTCCATACTACTATGCTGCTTATTACTTCTCTCCATCCTTTGCTCCTTGCTGACTCCAATACCTTTAAGATCATAGGCCTGTTTGCCTCTCTCACCTTACTCTCAAATTTAGCAAGTATCTTTTTGTCATCCAGCAGAGTACTTACCTTGCGGATATATGCTTCTGTTTGATTATTTAACTGAGAACAAAGTATGTCTCTTCGAAACTCCGGCTTCAAATGGGGAGTCTTTGTGGGAGTTGAAACCTTGAAAAAAACGAGGGTAACAAATGGGTCCATCGTTTTGATTGGAATTTCTTTGTCTAAATTGTTTCTCACTGTGATCAAAAGTGGCCCGTACCATCCGGGATCTAAAGTAGTGGAGATGTGAGATAGACCCTTTGAGACAAGGGAGACTTTGGAATGGAATGTGCCACCTATTCTATTTGAAACCCACAGAGATTCTTTGCTCATTATTTGAACGGTACTTTTAGGTGGTAATAAATAGACTCCTTCTTTTGGTTCTAACAAGCCATGCTCCAATGAAAATAAAAAGTCTCCAACTCTGAAGTCGTAGCCTACAGGAGTCAGAGATCTACCTGAAAATGGCTCTATGACAATATCTTTTCCTAAAGCCTTTTTTATGTCAACATCAGTCATGAGTACCATTGCTATTGGTGCCCCCTTATACAGCCTACTACTTCATGAAAGGCGGACGGCGGATAACTCCATCCGAACTCAAATTCGTATATACACCTATATTGACATTAGGTCGGACCTCAAGGTCGTATATCTCTTCTTGTGTCACATTTTTTATCATTTTTCTGCATCACCTCTCATTGACATTAAATCCAGTGGACATTTAATAGTGTTCAAATCTTTGTTGCTTACATAGGCATAGGTCTCAGTGATATTAGTATTTTTTGTATTACAATAATTATAGAATATTTCATAGTCTACTTGTCGCCTTTTTCATCATGCCTTCAGACCCTATTACTACCATAAAATAAAACTTTACCCTTTACTTATATTTTTTACCAATAGAAAGATTTATAGGTAAATAGATTAATAACCTTACATAGATTAAAAAATGTTTGCCCATAGAAAATTACTAAACCCAGTAGCTGATGAAGAATATACTAATATTCAAAAAACAATCAGCAAAGACGTAGCATACAAAGCAGCAGAAGTACTTGGAGAATATACTGCCACAGATATGCTTGATTTTGCCACTTTAAGTAAGCCCGATATTAGTAGAATTTATGTTAAATATCGTGATGGGTTACCCATGGCATCCGGTATGAAAAAAATGTTGCCGAATGCAGATGTGATTTATGTAACCTCTGAAAGGACAGGCAATAACAACAATAATGTCGAAATTTCGCTGTTAGATACAGAATCAATAGAAGGAACAAATTTTGATGAGAGCAGTATTATGTGGCTTGCAGATCCCATAAACGCTCGTGGAAATACTGCGATAAAAACAATGAGATACCTACGCAACTATTTTCCTTTTGATTTAGTATTATTCTCACATATTGTAGCCAACACCATAGGAGTGAAAACAGTTCAAACACAAGTAACAGATTTTAATATCGATGGTTACATGAATTATACATTTTTATCTAAGAAAATAAATCAAGCTACTGGATTTCTAAAGGATGCTTTAGAGGTAATCCCTGATTTTGGAGATAAGGTTTTTGGAACAGTTGGCGCTGACTATCCTGTTTATCAGATGCAGAAAGATATACGGCGTTTATTAAAGACAAAAGCAGGAGATATTGAAGTTTTAAAAGGCGTCATAATATACTTGCTTCAAAGACGCGAAAATGAGGATTATAAAGTTGATAGACGAGTTGTGTGGGCTACTAGATTATGGATAAAAGAAGCAATTATTTGGTACAAAAAATTACGAGACTTGCAGATTAATATAGATATTGAACAACATTTTGATTTTATTATAGACGATTTAGTAAATAGAGGTTTTTTAGGCTATAAAAAATATCCATACAAAGATACCTATGCTTACCACTATTATGTGACAGAAGAAGGAGTAAACATATCTTCAGCATCCTATCTTCCAATTTTAGATGAACTAAAGATACTAAGAATCATAAACAAAGATTTTGATTATTTAGTCCACATCCCTGCGAATGAGATTCGTAAACAAGTCCATAAATATGGTTCATAGGTGTGAAAATGTTACAAAGAATTACACATGTCGTACCTATCGGTTTTGAAGAAGATAGGGCAGTTTATGGCTTTATAAATTTGAGTGCAAATAGAATCTATTTATTGATAGATGAGAAAGAAGGGGCATGGGGAATAGAAGCACGAAAGCATGCCGATGCAGTAAAAGAAAGATTGAATAAAATGGCATTTGATAAAAATAACATAATTAGTGTATTTTTTGATCCAACGGAATTTGAATCGTCTAAGAATGCCGTACTTGATATTTTAGAAAAGGAAAAGGATGCATCGAAAGTTTATTTAAATATATCGACTTCTACTAAGTTATGCGCTGTAGCCTTTACGTTAGCTGCAATTGATTATGATAATGCGTTGTTATATTATGTTGTACCAGAAAAATATAATCTCCCTTCTGGAGGTTCTCCATTCTCTTCTGGTGCAACTAGAGTTGAGGTTTTCTCACCGAAAGTGGACATAAAGTTTAGTGAATGGGAGAAAGAAATTTTAAACGCTCTTGCAGTGAATAAGGTGTCTAGTTTGGGTGAATTGAATAAAATACTTGTGCCAGATGATATGAGCAAAGCTGTGTGTGCCAAGCTTAGCTATTATGTGAGAAAGCTTCAAGAAAAAAGATATGTTGATTTTAAAAAGGGTAAGTCAATTATATTAACTGAACGTGGAAGGGGTTTGGTAAAACCGATTAAAGATGATGCGGAGGTTATATCGGGTTAATTTATTAGAGAAATATCATGACTAAGAACAAAAATAACACCAATTTGGAGAAATATGAGAATAGAGTTCCGATATAAGTAGTTAGCCGAAATTCATTATTAAAATTAAAAATATATAGGTAAAATGAATCCATCAGAGTTTTATACAAAACTATATTCCAAAATCAGTGAACTAGGTATTTCATCTCCAGTTGACATGGATTTTGAAAGTCGCATGAAATATCTAAAGTGGTTGAATAGACATTTGGATAAAGAAAGCAGAGGGGAATGTGAACGTATCATCTTTCAACATTATATGGATAACTGGCATCGTTTAAGAGACTTTTATAAAGATGCCAAAGGTTTTCGTTGTCATTACGATATTTTTGAGATGGGTTTTCAGAAAGAACGGATTGATTTAGATGCAATTAATATTTTTGCAAAGAAGGCTGCCTCCTATTCTTCAGTAATTCTTCTATCTTCGAATCGCTTCACTTTTAATTTGGATAATGAAAAGGCTATTTTGGGTGGTCCCATTTGGGAGATCTTGTTTTGTCTTTCACCACTACTACTAAGCAATAGTGCGTTATACTTGCCCTCAACAATTCGAACTGCGACGTATAATTCATCTTTCACACGAGAAACTGGTTTGCCAGATACTCCCTACCAAGAATATGTAATCCCCAAGCTTGGGGAATCATACTTAGGGGATGTCTATGTAAAATATAACTCACACAGCTCAAGCAAATTATGGAAACATCTTCTCTCAGATAAAAGAGTTGGTTGGCAATATGGAATACCTACTCTATTTGTTCCGACACTTCACGGGCTAACTTTAGATGATGTTGTCAAAATTAGAGAAAATGAAAAGGAATCTTTTGGGAGATATCAACTAGCAATAACCCAATTTGTAAGAAAGTTAACTGGCCATAAGGATGATTTGTCTCTTTCAGAAGTTGTCGAAGAAGTAAGTAACGAATCTGTACGTCTTTATGCACAACTCAAAGATATTAAAAAAGAGTTGAAATTTAAAGGATTATCAATAACACTAGGTGGAGTTGTATGCTTTCTTATGATTGCTTATCCCGAACCAATCACGAAAATGGTCGCATCAATAGTAGGGGCTAAATCAGTTCTTGATGGAATTTCCTTTATTACTGAGTATTCTGCATCAAAGAATATGCTCGAAGATTATGCATTCGCAATGAAGCTTGCATGTAGAAGTAAGGATTTTGAGAATATTAGATAGTTTATGCATTTCTACATATTTTGTCTGGCATGCCGCACATATAAATAATCAAGTATCAAGATAAGGGCTTATATTTATATAATAAAAAAAGATTTAGATTTGGTGATGGTGTGGATGAGTACAAGTCTCGTGCGATTCCAATCACATAAGGGTGTTCTTTAATTGGGAACTGTGGTAAGAAAAATCTCACCTAAAATCGCATATAGTTTAATTAAACTATAAATGTCCTGATGATGCGATATAGTAATATCGCATTCACCTATTAATAAGCAAATTCAAAAATTGCATACATGAATAAGTCGAGTAACTCAAGGCCATAAAATACTCAGCACTTTAACCTGTCAGCTATAGAACTCTCCCGGCGTACAATTGATTATTTTTTCCATCTTTTAAGTTTTGGAATGATGTCATTTGCCATTTCCTTTGCCTGCTCTTCTGGCATCCCCATCTTTTTAGCAATCTCTATGTTCTTTTCAATTTTCTGCTTCATTGTAATGCCTTCATCGGTATACTTTCCTTTTTTGTAACAGAATCGGCAATATTCCTTGTTTTTACTGCCGTCTGAATTTGTTCCGAAGTCTTCTTCATTTGTCATCGGCATCCCGCAACTCTGGCAAATTAAATCTTTTGAATTTTTCATTTTTAAACTGCCCTCTTTTTCGTTTCTTTAAGTTTGATTTAATGGATTTTGGGGGTGAGTTTTGTAATATTATTATGTCAAATCTCTTGGCTTATTTCCCCGCTTCCTTTTATACTTAGTTCCGTCCATTTTTAATTATTGTAATCAACTATCTATAGTGTTTTGGTGGCGTCTAAAACCTATTTTGATCCCATGATTTTAACGAGAATGACAAGCAGGGGGTTGTATTTGACGTGATAGCTGAGGGAACTTATTAGTCTCTCAACGTTCCCATATCCCACTTAGGGCAAGCGGCGGAATACTCCAATAAGTAAATTTTTCAATCCTGAGAAGCACCTTCTTTCACCAGCAGCCAGTACACAAATAGATTCATTTCCATCTCCTCATAAGCAGGGTACTTGTCGGATACAATTCTCCAGAAATGTTTACCATGATTCATTTCTTTGCGGTGTGTAATTTCGTGGAAGACCACATATTCTATTAAATTTTCAGGTAACCGCTTCATTAGGGTGTTGAACGTGAGATTTCCATCTGTGCCACAACTAGCCCACTTCCCATCCATCTTCTTAAAATATATTTTATAGAAATGGACACCGAGGTCCACGGAATATTTCTCTGCGAGTTGCCAAACAAGCTGTCTAAATTGTGGCTGGGCCCTATTTTCTAAATTCATCTTTTTGGCCATTTCTAAAGCGCATTGGATGTTTGAATGGACTCGTTCTATCCAGGAGTTATATTTCTGTATGACCTCGTCTGGCTTGCCTCCCTTTGGCAAAACGATTGTCATTTGACCCGAATTGAATTCGAGAGAGGGATTCTTAATCCTGCGAAACTCTACTCTATAATCACAGTCTGGATTGATGTGGATATATTGAGACATATGATCGCAACATCAGCATGTAAATATATAGGGGTTATAAGTCTTATTATTGGAGTATTTTTCAGATAATCAATTTTCGAAACTATCTTCTCAGAAGAAGTCTTTTAAATATGCATATCAACTTTTTCTATCGATGCATAAATAAGCCAGTGAATCAATTCGGAGAAGTCAGCCTATAAAAATAATTCTATCTTATGAATATAACGTCTTTATCAACTCTTTTGGTTTTGACAATATGGTAAGGTTGCGTGAATGCCTGGGTTACCACGGAATCTGGTGAAGGTGATGTCTCTTTAACAAATACCTCTATAGAACTCTCTTTTTCAACGATTTGTGTGATTTCGATGGCATATCCCCCGGTAGGGTGACTACCTTGAAAGACGGCAATGACCATTTCATCCTCGAAGTTGACGTTAGGAAGGGGTGGTGTAAGCGAAACTCTGGAGTGCACTTTGCCCCATAAAGTTCCCCATTCGGATAGGTCTCTTATCACATAGTCCTTTCTTTCATCATGGTCACTGGAACTCCCTTTTGAGATGGTTTCAAAAGTCAATTCTTGACCTGAAAGTTGCGTAACACAACCACTTACCAGTAACATTGAGATTAATACTAATGGTATGATGACTCTTTTCATATTCCGCTCTCTTTCAAACTTTATTCCAGACTTCATCTGCGTTTTTATTCAGCTTCCATAAATTCATCTGGATATTTAACTGTTCCTGCCTTGCCTTCAAATGCTCTTTCAGTTAATTCAATTGCCATAAACGCTTCGTCAGGAGCCTCAAAAGGACATTTTATGTTCCACTTTGAAGCCCTTTGAAATCCAAATTTTGGATAATACTCTTTATGCCCCAGAACAATTATAGAGTCAAATCCCAGTTCTTTCGCTTTTTCTATGCCTTTTTTAATCAGGTTACTTCCGATTCCTTTTTTCTGAAACTCAGGGCTAACCGCCATGGGAGCTAGGGCAAGAGAGTCAAAGACAGAATCGCCAAAGATATTTATTCTTGAAAATAGGATATGTCCCATAATTTCATCCTCAATCTCAGCCACAAGTGAGAGTTCAGGGATAAAGTTTTTACCTTTTCTTATTTTCTCGATCAGTTTACTTTCATTTTCTTGTTGAAAAGCCAAACAGTTTACTTCGTAGACCTTTTTATAATCCTTTTCCTCCCCTTTTCTTATTGTTAGATTCATATTCTGTTCATCACATTTCTTTTACAAATGTTTAATGATCGATAATATGAACCATATGACAATCGCTACAATCAAGACGATCGCTAAAAATCTGATGAGGATGAATAGGACTATTCCGATGAATTTTACAATAACAAATAGGATTAATAAGGCTAGTATTAGGGTTGCTACTTTTGCTATGGGTTTTTCGAAATCCATTAATATACCTTGCCATACTTGGTTTTATTATATTTATTTATAAACATTACGATATATAACTCTCTTTCAGAGAGAAATACTTTTCTCGGATTCGATCCTTAATTTATTTCAATGAAAATTAGCGAGCTGTATGATCAGTTACCCCAGAGCTTAATCCGATTTTACGTAGATGCGGGATTCGATGAGCTGTATCCTCCCCAAGCGGATGCCATTCTACACGGCATACTGGATGGGAAGAACATGGTTGCAGCCATTCCTACCGCATCAGGCAAGACGCTCTTGGCAGAATTTGCCATGCTGAAATCAGTGCTGAGTGGGGGCAAGGCACTCTACATCGTACCGCTTAGGGCACTTGCCTCAGAAAAATTCGACAGGTTCTCTGAATTCAAAAAGCTGGGAATCAAGGTGGGCATATCAACAGGTGATTTCGATCAAAAAGATGAGTGGCTTGGCACATATGACATCATCGTAGCCACGTCTGAGAAGGCGGACTCGCTGCTCAGGAATGAGGTAGGTTGGATGCCCCATCTCACGGTCATCGTTGCCGACGAGATCCATCTCATCAACTCCGCTGATAGGGGGCCCACGCTGGAAATCACGTTGACGAAACTGATGAAGTTGAATCCAGGATCACAAATCCTCGCTCTGAGTGCCACCATAGGGAATGCAGACGAGTTGGCAGGATGGCTAAACGCAGAGCTTGTCCAAAGCGACTGGCGTCCTGTAGAATTAAGAGAAGGCGTCCTTTTTGGGCGAGCCATCAAATTTGTAAATGCAAAAAAAGAGATCACTTCGAAGAACAAAGATGAGGCCATTGCACTTTCGATGGATACCATAAGTGAGGGTGGACAATGCCTCATCTTCACCAACACACGCCGAAACTCTGAGAGCATGGCCAAAAGTGTGGGCAGAGCCATTAAAGATATGATCGATTCTGATGATCTGAATGAGCTGATGAATTTAGCAGGAGAGATTCGGGAGGTCGGTGAGACCGACCTAGGCGAAAAACTCGCTTCCTGTGTCGAAAAAGGAGCGGCCTTTCATCATGCCGGATTGCATAGCGAGCATCGACGCATTATAGAGAGTGGGTTTCGATCCAACTTGGTAAAGGCAATAGCTTGCACCCCTACGCTGGCTTCAGGCCTCAACTTACCGGCCAGACGGGTGATAATCAGGAATTACAAACGGTATGATCTCAACTTTGGATCGACGCCAATACCCGTCCTGGAGATAAAGCAAATGTGTGGCAGAGCAGGCCGTCCGGGCTTAGATCCCTATGGCGAATCGGTCCTCATCGCAAGAAATCTTGATGAGTTGAACGAGCTGATGGAAAATTATGTGCTTGCCTATCCAGAGAGAATTTGGTCAAAGCTCGGCACCGAGAATGCCCTTCGCACACACATATTGTCGACCATTGCAACTGGATTTGCCCTATCGCGAAGTGAACTATTCGATTTTATAGAAGCAACGTTCTATGGCTCACAACAGGAAAGATGGAGCATAGAGCATGTGATCGATGCTGTGCTGAAATTTTTGGAAAGTGAGGGCATGTCTACAGAATCCGACGGGGAACTGCATGCCACTCCACTGGGAAAACTGGTCTCGAAACTGTACATAGACCCTTTGTCCGCTTCGATCATTATCAATGCACTGAGGTCGATACAAGACCCGACTTTGCTTACACTGCTCCATCTGGTTTGCAGAACGCCAGATATGAGAAAACTCTACCTGCGAAGTAAGGACTACATAGGGGTACAGAATTTTGCAGAAGAGCACAATGGCGAGTTCTGTTATGTAAATGGTGACGAGTGGTTTCTTGCCGAGGTTAAAACCGCAATGATGTTCTTGGATTGGATCGACGAGGTAGAGGAAAATGACATTGCCACAAGATTCGGCATAGGTCCCGGAGACATTCGTACGTTAACGGAGACGGCGGAATGGCTCGTGCATAGCACAGCAGAGCTGTCTGCTTTTCTAAAGCTTCCTTTTACAAAAGATGCGAGGAACTTGGTGATGCGGATCAAATATGGCATCAATCAGGATCTTCTTAAACTGGTCACTCTAAGGGGTGTGGGTCGGGTCAGAGCCCGCAGATTGTACGATGCAGGCTTCACTGACCTAGATAAACTCAAAAATGCCGATCCCAAGAAGATTGGTGAGCTGGTCGGAAATAAAATCGCAATAAACATTCTGGAGCAACTGGGTGTCAGCGCGGATGAAAAGCTAGAATAGGGCAGAATAAACAAAACAAAAGAAAAGGTAAAGCATGAATACCGAAATCATCGGCGGCATTGTCGATATTGACGATGTTGAAGCTTTCATCAAAATGTTAAATGAAGTGGCAAAAAAGCATCGTGTAATCGTCCAAGCGATTGATGCAAACCAGATTGCCAGTAGGGATCATATTCTCTTCGCGGTCGAGAAGGCAAGTAGGGCCATGCGCGAGGGAAGAAATATCGCAAAGGATTTAGGTCTTGAGATTTTGTTGTATGCTTCCGGAAAGCGCCAGATTGAACAGGCGATGTCAATGGGCGTTCACTCAGGTAAAAACTACGTTGCTATCGTTATAATAGGCGATGATACGACAGGTGCAAGCTCTGAGCTGAAAACAGTCCTCCATGAGGCACCGGTGCTTGACTACACAGAATGCAAGAAGAGAAAGCTTGTCAAGACATTCGATATCACCGAAGCCGAGATTAATGCCGTGGGCGATGATAAAATCCCAGAGCTTGTTTTAGAGAGGGTGGCATTGTTGGATATCATGAAATAGGATAAAGGACTAAACTAAAGAATCATTCGATGTTGCTCTCTCACCCAACCCAAATGAAATATATCTACGCGCTCTACACCTGCATTTTCCCATACTATAGATATGTAAATCCTTTTTAAATTAAATGCAAGCTCAATCGAAAAGCTTTACAGCCTCTCTCACAGCTTTTTCCCCTCCGAGTATTGTGACTGAATCTCCCATTTGAACTATCGCATCTCCATGGGGCACAAAATAACCTTCCTTCCCTTTGATCAATACTATCAAGGACTCCTTTGGCAGCTTTAGTTCAGAAATCTTCTTTCCAGCCATCTTTGGATTTGACACGACGACTTCTATAATATCCCCGCCTCGGCCTATTTCCATTAAAGAGAATAGTTCGGGGCGTTTAATCATATCCTCAAGGGTCACAGCTGTTGAGAGAATCGGGCTCATAGCGTTAATGCCTAAATCCTCAAAAGCTTGGAGGTTTTCTGGGTTGTTTACCCGTGCAACCAGATTTTCAAGTCCGAATCTGCTTTTTGAAACTTGGCATACGAGCAGATTGGTGTCATCTTTGTCAGTAGCAGCAACTAGGAACTTCGCTCGCTCTATTCCAGCCTTTTTTAGGATGTCGGCATCACCCCCATCACCGACGATGGCCTTGATTCCGAGTTGCATTGCCCTTTTGCAGTTCGACTCCCTGGTATCGATTAAGGTAACGTCCTCTCCTCTTTTTTCAAGGCGCTCGGCCAGTAATCGTCCCACTCCGCCTGCGCCAACAATTAATATTCCCATGGGTATCACCTCCAATTTTTTAGCCAAATATCTAGCATATGTGCCCTGTATAAGAATTGTTAGAACGATGGTGATAAAAACCAATCCCATGAGTGCTTCACTACCGCTTACCCCTAATTTTCCAAGCTTTATGGCAAAGTACATCGCCATGGAAGCCGGAACAACGCCCCTAGGGCCGATGCCAGATACAAAGATTTTTTCATTTCGAGTTAAAGTAGAGCCTTGTGTAGAGACGAAAACTACAGCAGGCCTGATTATAAGCATCAAAGAGAGAGCGGTTAGCACTCCCCCCAAACCAATGCTAACTATGCTCTTAAAACTCAGCATTGCAGCAAGTAGTATGAATATGACCGATAACACGATGAGGGCCAGATCCCCTTTGAACTCCTTGATCGATTCTTTGTGCGGTATCTCTGAGTTTCCAATGGTGATCGCAGCTACTGCTACCGCCAGGATTCCACACTCAGATATCGTTAGCTCTGCTACCGCAAATGTCACGAGAGCCATGGTAATCGTGAAAATGTGGGCATATCTCTTAGTAACAAGCCTTTTAAGGGTAAACGCTGTGATTGCACCGCATATCATCCCAGTTAATATTCCAACTCCAGCTCTCGAGCCGAACCAGAAAAGAACCTGCTCAAGTGGTGCATTTGGGGATATGATGACCATGAACACTACAGCAGCAAGTATAACACTTATCGGATCGTTTAAAACCCCTTCTGCCTCTAAAAGTGTGCTAACTCGTCTCCGTACTTTAACTTGTTTCATCAGGGGAGATATGACTGTCGGTCCAGTTGCCGCTATGATCGCCCCAAACAGTAGTGCCATTTGCCATGAGATTGCAACGAGGGAATAGGCAGCAATCGCGCTGAATATGAAGGTGATGAACACTCCCAGAGTAATTAATCTCATGATGCTCTTGGAAACAACCTTTAGATAGTGCAAATCAAGGTTGATGCCACCCTCAAACACCACTATTATGACAGAAAGGGTGACTATCACTTCCAGCCCAACTCCAAACTGGTTAGGATACAGGATGCCAGCAATTTCAGGCCCCAGTATTATACCGGCAGTTAGGAGAAACACGATACTCGGGACTCTCGATTTTTCTGAAAAGACTTGAGCCACAACTCCTGCTGCTAAAACAAGAATTAAAGTCAGAAGAAGTTGTGTTGCCTGCTCCAAATCAATTCTCCCCTTTTCCTGATATCCTTTAGTTTAGGCATCAGGCATCATAAAGATGCACTAAATGCGTAAATTAATCACGAAAGAAAAGAATGAATGATTTCGTAGATGGGTTTCTGCACTATTTTCGTTTTTAATACCGTTCTTTCCTTGATCACATCATGATATTTAGTTACCATTCTTTCTTTAGGTACATCACGATATTCAATCACCTCTTTTGTTGCTCGATGCACTACATAAGTAGAAGAGTTGTAATCGCCCTGAAATGTGCAAAGGAATTCGTGCCTATCCCCGCCTTTTAAAAATACTGCATCAGTTGTGCACTCGTATGACCCTGTTGATGTTGCCGCATATAATGTTACCCAAAAATCCCCTCCTACATTGTCCGTATTTTTAACTATCACTGAAACATCGCATCCAGAGAGCCAATTACGGGAAATAACATCATCACGAGTGTAAAAGGCACGATGAATAAGGTCAAAGTGTATATGATCTACTATGGTATAATTTAACGGTACGTATGCTGTATAGGGCTCTTTTACGTAATATGTCTCGATAGCATCATAGGGCTCTTTTTCGGTGTACTTTTCAGTAGCCCCATAGTTTTCTTGAACGTTTACTGGCAGCATAAGGGCTATTCCGATTATCAGAAGTGCTACTGCCATACAGCCCACTTTCCGTTTCGTATTATTCGCCTCTTTCTGTTTTTCAGATAATTTTGGTGTTTTTACTATATAGCCTTGCTTTGATAAGACCTCTTTTACATTTATGATTCCTTTTTTTATCCATCTTTCTTATGACGAGTTTTTGAGATTAACTTCTCTCACCAAAACAAAACGAAGGAGCTAGAGGGTTGTTTCACTTGGTTTAGACTCTAATTGCTGGACCCAAATACTTAAAAACTTTTTCGACACACTTTTTTCAATTTCCTGCAGTTTTCTGGGATGCATAAAGAAAAGACATATGCTAAAGGAGTACTTAAAGACAAATACTGAATAACAAATTGAGTATTTTTTGATCGATAAAATTCTGCCGAGGGCTGTTATCTGACCATAAATTGAGTATTATCTTAAAATCCCACCTTCATCCGCAGATGAAACATGCTTTACATATCTGGCAAGATAGCCACTCAGTTTTTGTTTTGGCTGAGACCACTTTTTTCTACGCTGCTCTAACTCACCCTCACTAAGCTCAGCTTCAATCAGTCTAGCAGGGAGGTTTATTGAGATGATATCCTCGTTTTTAATAAAGGCTATAGGCCCACCTTCAAATGCCTCTGGGGACATATGGCCAATGCAAGGTCCACGCGTACCTCCGGAGAATCTTCCATCTGTTATCAGTGCAACGGAATCTGATAAGCCCATGCCTGCTATGGCTGATGTGGGCACCAGCATCTCTGGCATTCCAGGTCCTCCTTTTGGCCCTTCGTATCTAATAACTACGATATCTCCTTTTTTTATGCATCCATTGAGAATTGCGGCAACCGCATCCTCCTCCTTATCAAAAACACGAGCAGGTCCCCTATGAACTAACATGTTTTCGTTAACAGCCGTACGTTTGACAATGGCCCCCTTGGGTGCGATATTTCCCTTGAGGATTACCATTCCACCTTCTGAATGAACATGTCTGTTAAGCGGTCTGATGACCTCGTTATTGGCAACATTAACGTTCTTCAGATTCTCGCCCACCGTTTTATCCGATACTGTCAGCGCTTTTCTGAATAATTTCCCTTCTAGCCGCTTCATGACTGCAGGGATGCCACCGGCTTTATCAAGGTCCTCCATGGTAAACGGTCCACCCGGCCTCATATTGCATAAATGGGGGGTGACTTTGCTCAGTTCATCGAAGATATCCAGCCCGAGATCAATGCCTGCTTCATGTGCGATTGCAGGTAAATGAAGTGCGGTATTGGTAGACCCCCCAAGAGCCAAATCCACCATGATTGCATTGTGAAAAGCATCTTCTGTCATGATGTCAAGGGGCTGGATGCCTCTTTCGATCAGTTGCATCACTTGTTTCCCGGTCTCAAAAGCCAAGTCCATTTTTTTATCATCAACTGCGTGCGCTGTTGCACAGCCGGGAAGCGACATGCCCAACGCTTCTGTCACGCAAGCCATGGTGTTGGCGGTGAACATGCCAGCACAGCTACCTGCACCAGGACATGCAACCTTCTCAAGCGATCCCAGTTCCTCTGGCGTCATCATGCCTGCTGCGGCCTTGCTGACTGCCTCAAAAACCGTTATAACATCTGCATTCTCTCCCTGAAATTTGCCTGGTTTCATCGGACCCCCTGTAAGGACGATCGACGGAATGTTCACTCTTGCTGCTGCCATCAGGTGGCCCGGTACGATTTTATCACAGCTCGGAATTAGAACCATGCCATCTAACGCATGTGCTTGCACCCATAGCTCTATGGAATCTGCGATTATCTCTCGGCTGGGGAGCGAATAATGCATGCCATCATGGCCCATGGCCAATCCATCGCAGATTGCTATCGTATCCATCTCAAACGGCACCCCTCCTTTACTGCATATGCCTTTTTTTACCTCTTCAGCCAGCCTACGAAGATGGATATGGCCGGGAACAATTTCGTTATAACTGTTTATGACCGCAACAAAGGGCTTTTCAAAATCCTCGCTTGTCAAGCCACAAGCATGAAGCAGGGCCCGGTGTGGAGCCCTCTCAAGACCTTTTTTGATGGAATCGCTCCTCAAATTAAATTCCCCCACCTAATAGAAGGCTAGGCTTTGAAAAAGGTTTCTATCGTGGGAGTAAGTGAAGATGAAACGATTGGGATATTCCTTGAAGAACGGTTTGTGAATTACAATTTCATAAGACCGCATCAAGCCCTAAATGATGAAACATCAGCAGAAACTTGTGGAATTGAGATCGAGGGGAAAAACAAATGGATAACATTAATACAGAATGCATCAAAGAGAAATAATGTGGATATCTCATGATTAGTTTTGAGGTTATCGCACTTGTTATATATGTAGTCGGATTCATTCCCCTATACATAGACCTGATTCTCAGAAGAAGGGAGAGTCGCATCAGCTTTGTTCTTCAAAGATTGAAGGAACCCATAAAGAAACCCGTTGAAAGTAATTGGGGTATAAGAATTTTACATCCAAATAAACATATAGAAAGATGCATGGTATTTTATGATGATGACCCACTTCCTTGGTGGGATAAGGAAGAGTGCTATTACGAGAGGATGATTGTTCCAAACGGTGCAGGGATCGTTCGCATACCGAGAGATATTGAAAAAGAAAATGTGGAGATACGAATCAAAGATGGTAAGCAGAACTTGAAAAAGAGGAAGTTCAAAGAAATTCCTATTGTTCATAGGTAATAGAATCTATGACCCGACGGTTAGCAGGGAGAGCGATGACCCGAAGACTTACCAGAACCCCTAACTGTAAATTTTATATAGAACTACTAACAATCAATTCGGTGTTATAAATCAAAATAAAGAGGTATTATAAATGGCAGGACAACTGGGTGGAACGCCCATAATGGTATTAGCAGATTCATCCGAAGTAACGAAAGGAAGAGAAGCGCAGAACAGGAACATCACTGCTGCTAAAGCGATTGCTTCCATGATCCGCACGACCCTTGGTCCCAGGGGAATGGACAAGATGCTCGTGTTTCCGAATGATGACGCCCTGATCACCAATGATGGTGCAGCGGTCTTGAGAAGGATAGAGCTTCAGCATCCTGCTGCGAAGATTATCGTAGAGGTGGCTAAGACCCAAGATAATGAAGTCGGGGATGGTACCACCGCCGCTGTAGTTATCGCAGGAGAATTGTTGAAGCAGGCTGAAGAGCTGATAGAACTGGAGGTGCATCCGACGATCATAACATCTGGTTACCAACTGGCTTCAGAAAAGGCAAAAGAAATCTTGGGCTCTATTGCGACAACTTTGGCTCCCGAGGACGAGAGTACTCTTAAAAAGATAGCGATAACCGCGATGAACGGAAAGGATGCAGTAAGGGATAGCTTAGCTGAGCTGGCAGTGAAGGCTGTATTATTGGTTGCTCAAAAAGTTGAGGGCAAATATGTTGTGAGTGCGAAGGATATCTCTATCGAGAAGAGAACGGGGAGCCATACCGCCAATTCAGAGCTGATAAAGGGAATTATAATTGAGAAAGGAAGAATGCACTCAAATATGCCAAAGAAGGTGGAAAATGCAAAGATTGCCCTGATCAACGCTTCACTTGAGGTAAAGCCCACTAAGGCCGATGTTGGGATATCAATAAAATCGCCGGATCAACTCCACGGTTTTCTTGCAGGAGAAGAAAAACTGCTGAAAGGTATGGCTGATAAGATCGCCAACAGTGGAGCAAACGTGTTATTCTGTCAAAAGGGCATCGATGAAATAGTGCAACATTATTTATCCAAGGCTGGAATAATGGCGGTCAAACGAGTCAGGAAGACCTATCTGCAAAAATTGGCAAGGGCAACCGGTGCTAAAATAGTTAACAAAGTCCATGACATTACGGCGAGCGATCTGGGCAAAGCAGGATTAGTCGAGGAGAGGGATGATTTCCCTGGTCAGAAGATGATTTTTGTAAAAGAGTGTGAGAATCCAAAAGCGGTATCCTTGTTACTAAGGGGTGGAACCCAGCAAGTTGTTGATGAACTTGAGAGGACTTTGCAAGATGCACTAAGGGTTGTAAGGGTAGCAATAGAAGAGGGAAAGATTATCTCTGGTGGAGGATCTTCAGAAGTAGAATTGGCACTTAGGCTAAGAGAATACAGTGCATCCTTAAGTGGAAAAGAACAGCTGGCTGTTGCCAAGTTTGCAAATGCCTTGGAATCCATTCCAAGAACGCTCGCAGAGAATGCCGGGCTGGATCCGATAGACATGCTCGTTGCGCTGCGAGCTCAGCATGAGAAGGGCAAAAAGACTGCAGGGCTGGACGTTTATAAGGGAAAAGTCATCGACATGATGGAAGCGGGTGTGGTCGAACCCCTGAGGGTAAGAACCCAAGCCATTTCCTCTGCAACGGAGGCAGCGGTCATGATTCTAAGGATAGATGATGTGATCGCAGCTGACAGGATGGATCTGGAGACCCCTCTAGGGGCAGAGGGGGCACAAGGGATGCCACCTGGTGGAGTGCCACCAATGATGTGATCACTTACGCTACATGACCAAAGCGGAAAAAGTTGTAGACCGGCTGATCGAGATCTACGGACAACTTACCTGGAAGGAGGATAATGCTTTTCACGTTTTGGTCAGGACGATTCTATCACAGAACACAAATGATCGCAATATGAAAATTGCCTCAAGGAATCTCTTCTCAAGATTTAAGACTCCAGAGGAGATTTCTAAAGCTGACGCAGGCAAACTTGCAGCTTTATTAAGACCGGGTGGTTTGCATAATATCAAGGCTAAACGAATCATAGACATATCAAAGTTGATCGCCGAAAAATATGGTGACCTAAATAAGGTAGTGCAAAAAAATGTCGATGTCGCTCGTGCGGACCTGTTGAGCATCAAGGGCATAGGTCCAAAGACCGCTGATTGCGTGCTTCTCTTCTCAGGTGCACATAATGTCCTGCCAGTGGACACTCATGTGTTTCGAGTAGCCCATAGGCTTGGTCTAGTTCCAAAAAATGCAGATCATGAAGCGGTTAAGGCCGCCTTAGAAAGCCAGATTTCCCCAAGGAAATTGGGCTCAGCGCACAGTGCGCTAATAGCATTTGGCAGGGAATATTGTAGATCGAGACATCCTATATGTGGCGAATGTCCGTTGGTCGACTTGTGTGAGTTCAAGAATTTGCCATCAAAACAATCTAATGAAAAATAATGTAATGAGTAGGGGCCCCCACTTAAACTCCATTTTCTCTTTAGATGGTTTCTGCGTGATACCACTCAATGCCAATAAGCAATGAATGTTTACAAAAAATATTTTAGATGCCGCAAGCGCTTGAAAAGAGTTCTAGAATATTGTGATCTGTTACTATTTATTGCTTAGACGAACCGCATCGTTTCCAAGTTCATTGGTGCCCTTGTCTCTATTCCATATCTTTTATGTATGGCGCTTGCTAGCTCTATGCAATTGTTCGCATCGCCATGATTAGTCAATATTCTTTCCGGACGTGGAACCATTCTTCTGATATATTCCATTAGCTGTCTTCTATCCGAATGGCCGGAAAATCCGTCCACGGTCGCCACTTCCAACTTGATCTGAATGGTTTCAGTCTTTCCTTCTATCGAAAATGGGACTTCATCCCACCCCTTCTGGACTCTTCTTCCTAACGTACCCTCTGCCTGATAGCCCACAAATACGAGCGTGTTTAGCTCATCAGGGCCTAATGCCTTAAGGTATTCCATGACAGGTCCTCCATTTAGCATGCCTGATGTAGCAAGTATTACTGAGGGTCCACCCTCAATGATCTCTTGGCGCTTTGCAGGCTCCACTTGGATAAAGCAATCCGATAAGAATGGGTTCAATCCCCTATGAAATATTAATTCCTGTAGGTCATTATTTAGATACTCTGGATAGGTCGTGTGAATAGCCGTGGCCTCCCAGATCATGCCATCTAAGTAAACCGGAACTTCATCGATGAGGCCGGTTCGGATGGCTTCCTCCAGCACTATCATGACTTCCTGGCTTCTGCCCACAGCGAAGGCTGGTATTATCACTTTGCCTTTCCTGGCAATGGTTCTTTTTATTATGGAGTGTAACTCCCGTTCTGCATCTCTACGAGAGGGTTGATTATCCTGAGACCCCCCATAAGTAGCCTCCATTATCAACGTTTCCAATCTCGGGAAGTCGTTCACAGCGGGATCGAATAGCCTGGTTGGCTCGTACTTGAAGTCGCCCGTAAAAGCAATATTGTATAGGCCTTCACCGATGTGGAAGTGTACTATCGATGACCCAAGTATATGACCAGCGTTGTGAAGTGTCAACCTTACATCAGGTGCTATGTCAGTGACATCCCCATAGTTCAGCGCTATGGTATGTTTCAATCCTTCCCTGATCATCGATGACTCGTAAGGCGTTTTCTTTCCTTCCCTAGAAGAAACTTCGATATAATCCAAGTGTAGCAATGACATTAGGTCTCTAGTAGGGGCTGTCAGATAGACGGGGCCTTCATAGCCATATTTAAAAAGCAGTGGAACCAAGCCAGCATGATCCAGATGGGCATGCGTTATCACAACGGCATCTATCTGATCGATTGGGCACGCCTCTGGCACGTATAGATAAGGGGTTCCATCATTCTCAGACCCAACATTGATGCCACAATCTATCAACACCCTTGTCTCTGGTGTGGATAATATGAACGAACTTCTGCCGACCTCCCTACATCCACCTAAGGTGGTAACACGTATCCACGAATCTTTAGACGATAGGTCTCGATGGATTTTCTTACCAATTTGCCTTAGAAAGACCTTTCTAGCATCCCTTTCAGAACGTAGATACTGGCGAATGTTTTTGATGATGGAAGACTCAATTGGCGGTGCCCTTACTACCTTAGGAGTCCAACCAATGTGTTTGGTGATTTCCCGAAGCATAGATCCATGTCTACCGATCACCAAGCCTAGTTTTTCTGCCTCGATGATCACCTCACCTACACTTGCATCAAAATATTGATTGATAATTCCAGCTTCCAAGGGAATGATCTCTCGAATCTTTTTAATGGCATCTTCTTCTGAGGCTAAAACGCTGGGATCCGGTCTTACGACAACTCGCTTACGCAGGTCTTTTGCGAGCACCCGAAGGATGTCGCCACTATCTGCAATTTTTCGGGGCTCTTTTGTATATAAGACAAGTTCAGGTCCCTCGAATTCCATGTTAGATATGGTTATATTCTCAGGAAGCGTCTCTTGGACTCTTACTTTAAGTTCATTGAGAACTTCTTCTACTGACATTTAATTTTCCTTCAAAAGAACAGGCTATTTTAGTTCTTTTATTATGTTAGAGATATCTGCCTCATCCACGGTTTCATACCCCTTTGATGTGATCTTCACCACATCTATACCGTCACCAGAAGCTGAGTCTCGCTTCATAGACGTATGTAAGGCACGTATTGCAAGGGTAACACCCTCATCTATTGGCATATTATCCATATATCTGTCCTCTAAGACACCGTATGCAATCGGTGAGCCGGATCCTGTTGCAACAGCCTTTTTTTCTGTGAGCTGACCGCCAAACGCATCTAATGAATATAGATTGGGGCCTTTTTTATCCACGCCACCTATGATTAGTTGTACGTAGTATGGAAAATACCTATTACCACTTAGTATATTGGATAGCAGCGTTACTATAGCACCTATGGTCATCGGCTCCTGTCTCCGTATTTTATAGAGCTTGGACTCCACCGCAATAGTTCTTGCTAGGGTTTGTGCATCTCCAACCATGCCTGCGGTGGTCATGCCCACTCGATCGTCGATCTGATATATTTTTTTGGCATCCTTGCTTGCGATGAAATTACCCATAGTTGCCCGTCTTTCAGTAGCTAAAACAACGCCATCATCACAAACTAGTCCAACCGTTGTAGTACCTTTGTATTGTTCAACGCTCATATCTATTCACCTGACTAAAATTAACAAAATCAGTTTTCTGAAATCACATTTATTTACCTTCGTATTTAACACTATCGCCTCACTCATCTCTTACAATCGTCAGTTTGGTCTCGTACATATAACATCCTTTTTCACTTTTAAGAAATTTTTTCTACTTGATAGTATTTTTGAGACTCTGATGATACTTTTACTAGAGGAACCGTTGGCATTAAGATGACGACAATTTTATGTGCCTTTAATGAAACCATGTTATGAGCTAGTGGCTCTGGAAATCAGAAGGGAAAGTCAAAAAGATGGGATGAAACAACCCAAGAACGAAAGATGAAATTCATAGTAGATCAAATGTTGGGTAGATTAACTACATGGCTCCGCCTACTGGGATATGATACCGTCAGCGCGAGCGATTTTGCCTTAGAGAGCAAAGAGGATGAGTTTTTAATTCAGTTTGCAGGGCATAAAAGGATATTGGTCACAAGAGACAAAACACTGGGATCGATGGCAGAAAGGGCTGGTGTCCAAGTTTGTTTGATCAGCTCCGATTCAATCATGGAACAATTGGAAGAGATGTCATCTAACTATGATATCGACCTGGAACCAAAGATGACCAGATGCACGATATGCAATGCACTTACCAGAAAAATTCGGTCCAACGAATTAGGCATGCTGAAGAAGGAGGATTACATTCCAGAGGATTTGGTTGAAGATGGAATTGATTTTTGGATCTGCGACAGCTGTGGAAAAGTTTATTGGGAAGGTAGTCACTGGAACGACATTCATAAAAGACTTGAGAAGTTACGAGAAAGGGCAGCTTCAAAGGTATCCCTCACAAAAAATTAAGGAGATGCACTTATCTCTAGATTATCTAAATCTCACTCTCTTTAGGAGATTTGATCTTAAACAATTTCTGAAAATAGTTCATATCCAAAGATTTTTAGGATAGGGCACGGCCATTAATAAACATAAATGGTGAGATATCAGCATGAAAAAATTTGAGTTTCTGGGATTTGCTACAGCAGACATATGTTTCAAAGCCTATGGAAGAACTTTAGAGGAGGTTTTTGCCAATGCTGCCCTGGCGATGTTTGAAGTCATAATCGATACTGAGAACGTCAAGTCAATAGTGGTGAAAGAGATAAAGGTTCAGGGCGAGGATTTAAAATCATTGATGTTCGAGTGGCTTAACGAATTGCTATTCTACGTCGATGCTGAGGGTCTCGCTTTCTCCAGATTTGACGTTCGGATAGATGAAAATCAGATGAGGCTTAGCGCAAAAGTTTCAGGTGAGCCCATCGATCCGGCTAAGCATATAACGAAGACAGATGTAAAGGCTTGCACGTATCACAGCATGGAAATCAAGCAGATCGATGGGATGTGGATCGCTCAAGTACTCCTTGATATATGAGAGCTTATGAAGAAAGAATGCCCAAATTGCGGTGCTGACCTGGAATTCATCCTCGACGAGTTTGTTTGCCCTGAGTGCGAGTATCATGAGTTAAGGTCAAAGAAAGAGGTTAAAGGCTCTTTTAGGTGAGGATTTCTGGTTTATGAGGTTAGATATGGTATAAACTAATCTGTTCCTATAGTAATGTAACATATAACGAGATACTGAATCCTATAAAAAGAGCCGTCTTGATGTTGGTGATTTACAACTTTTAATCGATGTGATTTAATTTGTATAACCATACTTTCTCAAAATTTCTGGCTCAGTTACTTTTTCAGTGTATCCACAGTATGCAGCATCAGGACACACCCACCACAGTACACCGTTTTTGTCTTGAAGGACCATGTAGTTGTTCTTACATTTTGGACAGAGTTTAGTTTCTGTAAATTCTTTAGTTGTAGTTTTTGATGTCGGCGTTGGCTCTGCTGCAGGTCTTGGTGTAGGTGTTGTGGCTGGTGTAGTCTCTGGAGAAGACATACATCCAGAAATCCCCATAGTTGCTACTGCACCGGCAATAGCAAGAGATTTGAGGAACTTTCGTCACCCTATTTTTATGGGCTCTTCCATGGAATAATTCTCCTTATTTATACTTCTTTTTATCTATTAATCTAGCTAATAAATCTTTTCCTTTAATGAGCTTTGCACCTAAAGTAGGGAGGAATCCCGACTTTAGGGTCAGACTCCCGACTTTAAGGTCAAAACCGACTTTAGGTGCAAACCTCCTTTTTTAAATAACTTTAAATAGTTCTACAGAAAGGGGAATCACCATGAAAACTTCCATAATAATCTTAAGACTAACTATCACCTTCATAATGGCATTAATATTTGGTCTAGAAAGGCAGAGGTCCCATAAACCAATCGGATTTGGCACTTTCATTTTTGTATCTGCGGGCTCTTGTGCTTTAGCAATAATAGCAATGGATGTAGACTCTACTAATCCATTTCCTTTACTTGGAGCCATCGTAACAGGTATTGGATTCTTAGGTGCTGGTGCATTAATAAGAACTACCGATAAAATTTTTGGATTCACAACAGCAGCCAGTATTTGGTTATTTGCAATTTTAGGTCTCATTATTGGCCTTGGGCAGTATCGGATTGGGTTTAATCTCTATATGATAATCTGGGTGGTCATCCTATTTGACCAAATTCTTGCTAAAAAAGGGATAGGCTCCTACCAACAAAAAATAGTTGTGTGTACGAATAAAATAATTGACGAAAAAGAGATAATCGCAGTTTTAAAAGAAAACGGAGTGAAAAAATATAAGTTGATAACTTTAGAAATAAATAAGGAAAAGGGGGAGCTTTCCTCAACATTCTTAATAGAGGGACCAAAGGAACGTATCAAAAAAATCCATAAGACCCTGTTAAACGTCGAATGGTTTGAGTCTTGCCAGATTGGATCTTAACTATTTTTTATGAATGATCTGGTCACTCAAAAACCTTAATCAAAGAAAGGTTTAACGTTCCAAAAATATATTTTAAAATAGCCATTCCTTGGATGATTCTTCAGCCCTACTCACATAAAAAAAGATTTATATATAATATACAAACAATAACTTTACTTGATGATAGAGATATTTTTTTATGAAAACGGTGTACAAAAAGCTAAAATTTCAGATTTAAAAAATATCAAAAATAAACAATTATGGATCGATATTACGGATATTTCTGAAGAAGAGAAAGAGCTAATACAAAAAACATTTGAGCTTCATCCATTGACTGCTGAAGACCTTTTTAACTCAAATATTAGGGTGAAAGTTGAAGATTTTCCACATTATTTATTTTGCGTGTTCTATGGAATAGCAAGCCTAGAATCCATTGAAATGGTTGAATTGGATTATATAATAGGAGATAACTTTCTAATAACCAATCATAAAAAGGATATTGAATCCTATAATAAATTAAAAAATGATAAAGAGAGGTTAAGCGAACTATTCGAAAAAGGAAATGTTTTTCTTTTCCATAAGCTCTTGGATAATGAAGTTGATAATTATTTTCCCGCATTGGAAAAGATTGACGACTTAATTGAAACCATTGAAGAAGAGATAGCAAAAAAGCCAAAACCCGAATTGTTAAGCAGTACCCTCAAGTTAAAAAGGCAGATAGTAGAAATAAAAAAGATCACATTACCACAGAGGGAGAAAATATCATTTCTTGCTAAAAATGACTACAAGTTCATACCCCAAAATGCCATTCCTTATTTCAGAGACATTTACGATCATTCAATAAAAGTTTCAGATTCCATTGACAATTATAGGGAAGCTGTAGGCAATACTTTTGACGCATATATGTCAGCTGTTTCCAATAGCATGAATGAAGTAATGAAAGTATTGAGTATTATTGCTACAATTGCTTTGCCCTTAACCGTAATTTCAGGAATTTATGGAACTAATTTTACAAATCTGCCAGGTTCAAGTTTTATATACGGTTTTTGGATAATGATTTTTATTATGATTTTGTTGAGTGCATCTATGGTTCTTTACTTTAAAAAGAGAAAATGGTTTTGATTTAAAATTTAGGGAATCAATCATCTAAAATTACTTTATAAACTAAAAATTAGAAAAGAAACCTATCAAACAGGAAAACCTACTGAAAAATAAAAGAAGGATCATCCCTTCATCACACCCATTGGCACTAATTTGGCAACCGTCTTGCTTATGCCAGCTACTTCACAAACCCTAACGACCTCATTGATGTCTTTATATACGTCGGGCGCTTCTTCTGCTAAAATCTTCAAGCTGGCGGACCGTACGAATATGTTCCTGCTTTCCAAATTCGCCTTTATGTCTTCTCCCCTGAATTTTTTCACCGCACTATGTCTCGACATGATACGCCCTGCTCCATGGCAGACGGAAGAAAAGGTCTCCTTTTCAGCCAGTTTTGTCCCTACTAAAACGTAGCTAGCAGAGCCCATGTCTCCTGGAACCAGCACGGGCTGGCCCACATCGCGATAATCCTTTGGTATGTCTGCTGCACCAGGACCTAGACACCGAGTTGCCCCCTTCCTGTGCACGACGACTTCGGTCTGCTCGCCATCTATCACATGTTTCTCTAATTTACCGATGTTATGTGCGACGTCGTATATGATGTTAAGATCAAGCTCGTCCGGTGATATGCCCAGAACCTTAGCTATGCCTTCCCTCACCCAGTGAGTTATCATCTGTCGATTACACCAGGCAAAATTCGCTGCACAACTCATAGCTGCAAAATAATCATCAAATTCATTGGTTCCAGCAGGGGCATACACCAATTCGCGATCAGGTAGCTTTGATATTTCATTTCTAAACTTCATCTCCAATATCCGAAGATAATCGGTGCAAACTTGATGTCCAAAACCCCTGGATCCAGTATGAATCATCACACAAACCTGATCTTCGTGAGAGATGCCAAAGGCCTTTGCAATATCCGGCTGGTATATTTTATCCACCCTCTGGACCTCCAAAAAATGATTTCCCGCTCCCAAGGAGCCAAGCTGGGGCTCACCCCTTTGAATAGCCTTGGATGATGCCTTCTCTGATTTAGCTGAGTCCATACAACCCTTTTCTTCCAAATGCTCTAGGTCCCTCTCAGTCCCATAGCCCTCTTCCACTGCCCACCCAGCGCCCATCTCAATCGCTTCGCAAATCTCTCGCGTCGAAAATTTGACCTTTCCACCCTTGCCAACGCCTGAGGGCACATTATTGAATATCTCCGCTATTAAAGACTTCATCACCGGTTTCAATGCATCAGATGTTAAATCTGTTCTTAGCAGGCGAACGCCACAGTTGATGTCAAAGCCAATTCCACCTGGAGAAAGGCCCCCGCTTTGGGCATCCAAGGCGGCAACACCTCCTATGGGGAAACCATAACCGAAATGCATATCCGGCAGTGCAATAGAATGCTTGTATATTCCCGGTAGGCAGGCAACATTTGCAGCCTGCACTACTGCACCCTCCTCGACATGCGCTAACAATTTATCTGATAAGAAAATCCATGCTGGTACATTCATTCCTTTAACGGTGCCCTGAGGCAATTCCCACAGACAATCTCCAAGCTTTTCCAAATTCTCTTTCAAGCTAATCGCCTTTGTTTCAACTATACTCCTAAAGCAGTCAATCTTTATTTATGTTTAGGTCAAGAGATATAAACTAATGCCCAAGATGTCAGATGAGACGGATCAACTGGATAAAGGTCTAATGGGATTGGTGGACGACGTTCTTGAGCGTAGCAGTTGGTTGCTGAAGGAAAACTCAAACACCAGGATCAGCCCATCCCTGATAGACTTGTATGTGACCTCGCAAGTGAAAAAAGCATATGCATTGAAGAGGCTTTATTCCAAGCAAGTTTCGCAAGCTCACAGGGGCGGCTATATCCATATCCACGATCTGCATAGTCCTCTTGTTCCATACTGTGCCGGGCACGATGCCCGCATATTCCTGCTAGATGGACTACGATTCCCAGACGCTAGGAGTCATCCAGCCAAAAAATTTGATACAGCCGTATACCACACCATGGCGTACCTGTTTCATTCTCAGCAGTTTTTTGCAGGAGCCCAAGCCATAGATATCTTCAATTGGTTGCTTGCACCCCACCTTTCCCATGATCATCTGGATTACAAGCAGGTGAAGCAGACCTTACAAGGCTTCATATTTCAGATGAACCAGTCTAACCGCATTGGATCCCAAAGTGCTTTTACAAATCTTGGGCTTCGCGTCAGATGTCCACCCTACCTTGAGTGGGAGAAGGCAATATGGGCTGGTCATAGGTTGGAGGATACGTATGCAGACTTTGAGGACGAGGCACGCATGATATACCAAGCAATAATGGAAGTGCTTAGCGAGGGAGACGCAGATGGCGCTCCCTTTACCTTCCCATTAGTGACCACAGCTATCACCTCAGACCTGGATAGAAATGATCCGCTATGGACAGCTACGATGAAGGCCACAGCCAGCACAGGTGCACCCTATTTTTTAAACCTAACAACAGATTATCTTAAAGAAAATTTTGTTCAGGCCATGTGTTGCAGGCTTCTCGTCACTCACTCCGGAGGCGTATGGTCGGCAGGAGGGATGGGTACGGGCTCAAACAAGGTGATCACATTGAATCTTCCGCGAATTGCCCTCGAAAGCAAGGATGAGTCTGGTTTTTTTGAGTTACTAGAGGATAAAATGGAGATCGCTAGAGTGGGATTAATTCAGAGCAATAGGATCATAAAGAGGTCATTGGACGAGTGGCAGATCCTGCCGTGGCTGAAGATGGTGACTAAAGAAGGGCAGCCGTACTATGATTTTGAGCAAAGAAGACTGACATTTGGGATGGTCGGGCTGAATGAATGTCTGCTGAATCTGATCCATGAGCCCATCATATCAAAGGATGGCTACAAGTTTGGGCTGAGGATGATTAAACACATGCATGAGCAGATCAAAAACTATTCTGAAAAAGATGGCGTGACATATACCTTTGAGCAAACGCCTGCCGAATCGGCTGCGCATCGACTTGCTATGATCGATAGGTCCAAGTTTCCCAAGGCAAACGTCCAAGGGACTGGCGATGGAGCGTATTACACTAACAGCACACATGTCCCCTATTCTTCAGACGTCTCTCTAATTGACAAGGTATCCATAGAGGCGGAGTTTCACCCATATTTTACTGGTGGAACCATGTGCCATATTTGGATGGGTGAAAGTCATCCAGATCCAACTGGCCTAAATGAGATCGTCAAAAAATTATCAGAAACAAAGTTAGCTTATTTCTGTTTCTCGCCGGATTTCAGCGTGTGTGAGAATAACCACGTGTCCAGAGGCAAAAAAGAGCGTTGCCAAACATGTGGTGGGAGTATAGTGACACACATATCCAGAGTTACGGGATACTTCGGGCGCACAGCCCAGTGGAACCCCGGCAAGCAAGAGGAATATAGAAGTCGACATAGGTATTCGTTATGAGCCTTCCTCCTAAAGTGCCAAAATTGTCTGACTTTAGGAGCGAAGTCCTGCTCTTCATTTAATTTATATAGTAATCTCTCTATTCTCTATTAGAATAGAAAAATCTGCATTAAAAAGAAAAACTAAAAAGGTTAAACATGCCTGATGAAGAGACCTCTTACGAAGTTTTGGCTAAAAATAGAGCGATTAAGATTACTTTTGGCAATATTAAAATGTTGGCTGTAAATCTTCCTGGTACGCAAGTTTTAGGACTTGATGCAATTTTAAAAACAATTCCTGTTGAACTTGAAATTGCAGGAAAAAAAGGCATAGAAAACAATTGGATAGTTCTTATGAAAGATTCTAAAGGCATAACTAAACCATATGATGTTTGGGCGAAAGACGTTGCGACGGTTATTTCTGAGGCAAGTGAAAATGATGTTTCGAATTTAAGTATTGCAGTATCGCCCCCAGATTATGAAACGCTAATGGTTGATAGTGAAGCAGATTTAAAAAAAGCGTACGCTGATAATTGGTCTGAGCCATATCAATATAAGAATGGCAAATGGATTCTTAGAAGGCTTAAGTAAGATTGACTTAACGATTTAACGGTACCATCAATTTAGACTTTATATGCAAGATGGATTTTATATGCAAAGCTTTCGTTATGAAAACCTTTAAATAAAAGACAGCATTATATACTCGGAAATGCATGGATGACAGCAATGCAGTGCTATCTGTCAATACTGATACCCTCCTCTCTGACATCTGAGAGTAGGGATCCACGAATCAAGATATACAAGGTAGGACAAATCGCAAGATCGGCCTCGATATTCCGGGTGGGCAAGATCATAATCTACAAAGATCCGGAGTACGACGACAGCAAATTCATCGACCTGGTGCTTAGGTATGCAGAAACACCACAGTACATGCGTAAGCAGTTGTTTCCGTTGAGCGAGGAGCTAAGATATGTGGGTGTCATCCCACCACTGCGAACTCCACACCATCCATTGCTAACTCCTAAGACAGGAGAATTTCGAGAAGGAATCGTAACCAAAGTTGGACCTGGCGAAAACGCTTGGGTTGATATCGGGATAAAAAGCCCAGTCCCTTTAAGCACAGATAAAATCTTGCAGAAGGGGGAGCGTGTAACCGTCAAAATATTTTCGCGAAGGCCATTGCAGGTTAAATTAGCAGATAAGGATCAAATCCCACTATATTGGGGGTATCAAACCCACATCTCAGGGACATTAGGTGAAACGCTGAAAGCACAGTCCAAGGTTATTGCGACGTCCAAATGTGGCGAAGTCGTGGACGTAAAAATGCTGTCCAAGCTGAGAGAGGCGATGAAAGGGGAAATCTCGATTGCGTTTGGCTCCCCAAATAGAGGACTTGATACCATCCTGGAGGAAGAGGGCTTACTCCTATCTGATCTCGCTGACCACATAATAAACACGATCCCAAATCAAGGGACCGATACTGTCAGAACAGAAGAGGCAATATTAGCAACTCTTGCAATATTAAATATTATCAGGAGGTAAAATGTCAAAAAGACACCGTCCGAGAAGAGGGTCTTTAGCGTTCAGCCCAAGAAAGCGGGCAAGGTCAGCTGTGGCTAGATTTAGATCTTGGTCAAAAGTAGACGGAGAGCCAAAAATACAAGGTTTTGCTGGCTATAAGGCAGGAATGACCCATGTGCTAATGGTAGATGATAGAGCGAATAGCTCGACAGAGGGCATGGAGATATCAATCCCAGTCACAATCCTTGAAACGCCTTCCATGAAGATAGCAGCGATCAGGGCTTACAATCACACGCCTTATGGCACGAAGTCCATAACAGAGGTATGGGCAAATGAACTTGACCCTGATTTCAGCAGGTCTTCACCAACACCAAAAAATTATGACACCGTTACGGCGTTGAAGAAGATGGAGGAGTTAATCCCCCAAGGCATCGTAGATGACATTTTTGTACTGACTTACACGCTTCCTGCCAAGATAACCAGCATACCAAAGAAAAAGCCAGATGTAATGGAAACCAGAATCGGTGGAGGAGATATTTCCGCTAGGTTTGAGTATGCGAAGAAAATTCTCGGGAAGGAAATAAATATATCAGATGTCTTCAAGGACGGTGAGTTGGTCGACGTTGCTGCTATCACAAAAGGAAAGGGGACACAAGGTCCTGTAAAAAGATGGGGAGTTCAAGTTCAAAAACGCAAGCATTCTAGGACTGGTAAAAAAAGACATATTGGTACTCTTGGACCATGGCACCCAGCTAGAATAAGATGGCAGGTGCCTCAGTTAGGGCAGACGGGTTATCATCAGCGCACCGAGTTCAATAAACAAATTCTGAGAATAGGTTCTGATTCGGAAGATGTAAATCCTAAAGGTGGGTTTTTAAACTACGGCATAGTGGGTAACCGATTCGTAATGCTCAAAGGAACTATTCCAGGGCCAGCAAAGCGTTTAATTCGCATGCGTCCTGCAATCAGACCGCCTGCGGTGCCTAGGGGCGCTCCAGAAATCAGTTATGTGAGCAGGGAATCTAAGCAGGGATGATACAATGAAAGCACAAGTCATAGACATAACAGGAAATGTCAAAGGCAAGATAGAACTGCCAAAAATCTTTGATGAGGCGTATAGGCCCGATCTCATCAAAAGGGCGGTCATTGCAGCACAGGCCAACCGGTTGCAGCCTTATGGCCCTGACATATATGCCGGCATGAGGACATCGGCTGAGGGATGGGGCGTTGGCAGAGGCGTCGCCAGGGCACCAAGAATCAAGGATGGCAATAGAGTTGCCATAGTTCCTTTCGCTGTGGGCGGAAGAAGAGCTCACCCCCCTAAGGTTCAGAAGAATCTTTCTGAAAAGATAAACAAAAAAGAGCGAAGAAAAGCCATCAGGTCTGCGATAGCTGCTACTGCTAACCCCCATGTAGTCAAGAGTAGGGGGCACAAGTTTGATTCTGAACTGCCGATAGTCATCGAGGATTCTCTGGAGGGGTTGACCAAAGCGTCTGAGATGAAAGAATTTTTACAAACCATTAATCTGTGGGAGGATGTTCTTAGGGCAAAAAATAAAAAGATTAGAGCGGGCAAAGGCAAGATGAGGGGCAGAAAGTATAAACGAAAGAAGAGCATCCTAATTGTAATTTCGGAGGACAAGGGCATAGTTCGAGCAGCGCGCAATCTACCTGGCATGGATGCTGTCCCTGTAAATGCATTAAACGCGGAATTACTTGCGCCTGGTGCGCATGCAGGTCGCCTGACGATCTGGACTGAGTCCTCCCTATCAAAGCTAGAAGAGGTGTTTAGATGATCAGACACCCCTATGTAACTGAAAAAGCATCCTTAGGAATTGATGCTGGGAACAAGCTTCAATTTATAATAGATATGAGGTCAACGAAAGATCAAATCAGAAAGGAGATCGAGGAAAAATATGGGGTAACAGTGATAGATGTTAAAACGATGATTACTAAAAAAGGGAAAAAGGCCATTGTCACTCTATCGCCGGATGATTCTGCGGAAGAAATTGCAACGAGGTTGGGGGTCTTTTAAAGGTGAAAAAACATGGGGAAGCAAGTAATATCTCAGAATAGGGGGAAAGGGACTCCCACATATAGGGCTCCGTCTCACAAATACAAGGCAGACCTCCAGCATGTAAAAACAGATGAAGGAGAAACTGTGAAGGGCACAATTGTTGGCATAGAGCATGACCCTGCTAGGAGCGCCCCCATAGCTAGAGTCAGGCTCGATAATGATACGGAGCGATTCCTCCTCATACCCGAGGGTGTGGCTGTAGGCGATGACATTGCATGTGGTATATCCGCAGAGATAAAACAAGGCAACACATTGCCTCTGGCAGAAATTCCTGAGGGGGTTCCGATATGTAATATAGAGAGTCAACCAGGAAATGGTGGCTCTTTCGCAAGATCATCAGGAGTATATGGCATTCTGGTGGCCCATGATGTCCATCAGACAGTCGTGCAATTACCAAGTGGAGAAATAAAGTGGCTAAATCCAAGATGTAAGGCAACTATCGGCGTCGTCGCCGGCGGTGGAAGAGTCGATAAGCCGTTCGTCAAAGCGGGCAAAAAGTACCATAAAATGAAGGCACGGGCGGGAAAGTATCCACGAGTAAGGGGTGTTGCAATGAACGTTATTGACCACCCGTTTGGGGGAGGGGGGAGCCAACATCCAGGAAGGCCAAAGACTGTGGGCAGGGGGGCCCCACCAGGGATGAAAGTAGGGTCTATCGCAGCTAGGAGAACAGGAAAACGATAGGGGGATTATGATAGCATGGCCAAGGATAAGGAAGCAAGAATACCGAGAAGAAAAGAAGAATTCAAATATCGCGGTTATGGAATTGATGAATTAAAAAAGATGAATTTGGAGCAGATAGCTGAGTTGCTCCCAGCAAGACAGCGACGTGTCCTCAAGAGAGGTCTCCCAGAAACCCATAAGAAATTATTGCAGCGAATCCAGAAAGGAAAAGTGATAAGAACCCATTTAAGAGACATGATCATATTGCCAGAGATGGTCGGTTTACCCTTTGAGATACACGATGGTAAAAACTTCAATCGTGTGGAGATTTTACCAGAGATGATTGGGCATTATCTGGGAGAGTTCGCCCTAACACGTAAGAAGGTTACGCATGGAAGCGCTGGCATCGGTGCGACAAGGTCCAGTAGATATGTGCCGCTGAAGTGATTAAATGGCAAAAATAAATTATTCCCTAGGTATAAAGTCGGATACGACGGCAAAGGCCATGTGTTACGAGGTTAAAATCTCGCCAAAACATGCGAGGGAGATTTGCCGCGAGCTAAAGGCTATGCGTATCTCCCAAGCGAGGGAATATCTAGAGGATGTAATTGCATTAAAGAGGCCCGTTCCGTTCAAGCGGCATAATAGAAACGTAGGCCATAGAAGGGGATTACATAAATGGGATGCAGGACGGTATCCCCAAAAAGCCGCCTTTGAAATCCTAAGACTCGTCAAGAATGCTCAGAGCAATGCCGAATACAAAGGTCTTGATCCGGAACACATGCAAATCCTGCACATATCTGCCAAAAGAGGGCGAGTCATCGAGGGTTTTTTTCCACGGGCGATGGGTCGGACTACGCCAAAGCATGGTGAAACTGTGAATATCGAAATAATCTTAGAAGAGGTGCACTAATGGCTATTGAAAAGAAGTTCGTTCAAGAGGGTTTAAAAAAAGCCATGATGAACGAATGTTTCACGAAAAGACTGACCAGATCTAGTTATGGTGGAATGAACATAATCAGGACTCCGATGGGGACACAGATCACCATCTATGCCGAAAAGCCGGGAATGATCATCGGAAGATCGGGGAAAACCATACGCAAGCTTACGGAGGACCTAAATACCCAGTTCAATTTGGACAACCCACAAATCGATGTACAAGAGGTTGAAAAGCCAGAGTTAAATGCACAAATGATGGCAACAGGTCTTGCTAGTGCATTAGAAAGAGGATGGTATTTCCGAAAAGCAGGTAGAGCCACGTTGCAAAGAATCATGAATGCAGGTGCACTGGGATGCGAGATTAGAATAACTGGAAAACTCACCGGCCCTAGAAAAAGAGTGGAAAAATTTCTGGCAGGATACATAAAGCACGCTGGAGAGTCAGTTGAACAGATAGTTGATGAGGGCTATGCGATTGCAATAAAGAAACTTGGCGTTATCGGGATCAAGGTTAGGATAGTACCCCCCGGCGTAGAGTTGCCAGATGACTTCAACGTGATCGATAGGGAGAAGACCATAGAAGAGGCTCCAAAAAAGATGGACAAGGATACAGAAGGAGTTGAAAAGCTCGCCAAAGTCACAGATATGCCTGAGAAGGAGAGTTCAGAAGTAAAAGAGTCAGAAGGTGAAAATAAAGGAGTTAAAGAAGAGCATAAAAAGCCTAAAACAAAACCCCAAAAAAAGGCATCTAAAAAATCCAAAGTCAAAGGTGACAAGTGATGGCGATATTAAGGCCTGATGAGATCAGAGAAATGACACCCGAAGAAAAAAGAGAGCAGTTGGTTAAGCTTACGGACGAGCTCATTCGAGAGAGAGCCATCGCCTCTGCAGGTGGAGCGCCAGATAATCCCGGCAGAATTCGAGAGATAAGGCGCACAATAGCCAGAATTAAGACTATACAACGAGAGCAGGAGGAAGCATAAATGGACATTTCTCCAAATAACCTAATCTTTCATGAGTTGATCGGACTTTTCGCAGAAGTCAGCGCCAGCACGAACTCCAGCCTAGTGGGGATAAAGGGGAAAGTCGTGGATGAGACGAGAAACCTTCTTGTGATAGAAAATAAAAAAATCCCGAAGTCATGCTCGACATTCGTCTTTTCTATTCCGAATAACAAGGTCAAAGTCGATGGTAAACTCCTAGTTTCAAGGCCAGAAGATAGAATAAAAAGAAGATTAAGAGGGGGCAAACGATGGTAAGAGATATTGGACTGAATGTAACCATACCCGAAAAAGAATGTGATGATCCGAATTGCCCATTCCATGGCATTCTTCCCGTTAGAGGGCAACTTTTAGAGGGGAGAGTGGTCAGTTCTAAGATAAAAAAGACGGCCGTTGTACAGCGAGAATATACCAGAAAATCTTCGAAATACTTGCGACAAGAGAGTAGGCGGTCAAAGATCAATGCACATAACCCCCCTTGCATAGCTGCTAAGGAGGGCGATGTGGTGAAGATAGCTGAGTGTCGCCCATTGAGCAAGACAAAGAGCTTTGTGATAATTCAGGTGATGTAATATGAAGGCAATGAAAGCTAGTATCCCCCGCTCCATTCAAACCGGAACTTCACTAAAGTGTGTTGACAACACAGGTGCAAAGGTTCTCCAAGTCATCTCAGTCATTGGTTATAGAGGCGTCAAGAGACGATATCCAAAGGCTGGTCTCGGAGAAATGGTCGTCGTTTCAGTTAAGAAGGGCACTCCTGAGCTGAGAAAACAAATACTTCGTGCAGTGATCGTCAGGCAGAAGAAGGAATTTAGACGTCCAAATGGCCTGAGAGTTAAATTCGATGAAAATGCGGCCGTGCTTACAGACGAAAAAGGGGAGCTAAAAGGCACAGATATTAAAGGGCCTGTAGCCAAAGAGGTAGCCGAACGCTTCTCGAAGATTGCATCAACTGCAACTATGATAATATGATAGGATATGGTGTATCAAAATGCTCAAATCTAAACAGCCAAGGAAGCAACGCCGCGAAAGGATGAGTGCACCTTTACACCAGCGACAAAAATTCTTAAGAGCACCACTTGATGAGGAGGAAAGGAAAAAATACTCCAAACGTAACGCAAGAGTTATAAAAGGCGATGTCGTGAGAGTGGTGCGAGGGGACCATGCTGGCACAGAGGGCAAAGTCCAGAACGTGGACCTAAAGCGCGGCATTGTAACCATCGATGGCGTTACTCTAAAAAAAGCAGATGGATCCGAGATCGCAAAACCGATCTACCCCTCCAAGGTCGTTATTACGAAATTAAACCTGAAAGATGAGCTCCGAAAGGACCTCCTTAAGAGGTGAACAAATGCATCAAAAAAGATTACCAGCACCTACTTCCTGGCCAATAACCAGAAAAACACACGTATGGGTTACTAGACCGAGTTCTGGTCCTCACTCAAAGGAACAATGCATTCCTTTGATCATAGCATTGAGAGATATGTTGGGGCTTGGTCAAAATACCAGAGAGATCAAACATATCTTAAATGAGGGAGGGATCCTTGTCGATGGTGTGATTAGAAAGGATCGTCGGTTTCCAATAGGCATCTTCAGCATAGTCTCCATCCCATCTATAAAGAAATATTACAGGGTATTACTTGATCCTAAAAGACGCTTCATTCTCCACCCAATTAAACGTTCAGACATCAAACTATGCAAGATTAAAAACAAAACAACTGTAAAAGGAGGGGCAGTTCAACTTAACCTGCATGATGGCTCAAATATTATCGCTTCAAACGACTATAAGACTGGTGACTCTATCCTGCTAAAAGTGCCTCAGCGGGAAATAACAAAACATCTTGAGTGTAAACCGGGAAATCTTGTCATGGTTATCGGCGGCAAACATTCGGGAGAGATTGGCTCCATCAAAGAGAGAAAAGAAGTTAGGAGCTCCAAACCAAATATGGTGACCGTTAAAGGCGAAAAAGAATTTGAGGTTGTAGAAGATTATGTTTTCGTCGTCGGTATCGACAAGCCAGAGATCGACTTAGAGGTGGTTAAATGAATCCCATGCGGTGCATAAAAATCGATAAAGTCACGGTCAATATGTGTTTAGGTGAGGGTGGTCAAAGATTGCTGAACGCCGAGAAAATAATGGAGGAGATAACTGGTCAAAAACCAGTTCGAACCACCGCAAGTAATGCAAAAACATTTGGGATAAAAAAGGGCGAGCCAATTGGTTGCAAGGTAACGCTCAGGAAGAAAAAGGCTGAAGATTTTTTGAAAAAGGCATTTGAGATAAAGGATAATAAAATTTACCTGCAACAGTTTGATGATATGGGTAACTTTTCATTTGGCATCGAGGAGCATACGGATTTTCCCGGTATGGAGTATGACCCTGATATCGGCATATTTGGTATGGATATCAACGTTGTTTTACAGCGACCAGGCTACAGGATAAGTAGAAGACGGATTCAAAGAAGAAAAATTCCAAGGAGCCATAGATTGACCAAAGAGGAAGTGATCACGTTTGTCAAGGAAGAGTTCGGTGTGGGGGTAATATGAAAAAATTCGGGCGCGGTGCAAATTCCTGTAAGAGGTGTGGCAGAAAACAGGGATTGGTCAGAAAATACAACATTTACCTATGTAGACAATGCTTCAGAGAGATTGCACCAGATATGGGGTTCAAAAAATATAGTTGAGGTAGTTATATGGCGTTAGATTCCCTTGCTAGTGCGTTATCAACGATCAAGAATGCTGAAAATATCGGAAAACAAGAGTGTGTACTGAAAGCGTCAAAGCTCATTGGCAGTGTGCTCAAGGTCATGCAAGACCAGGGATACATCAGAAGTTTTGAGTTCATCGATGATGAAGGATTATTTAAAGTACAATTACATGGCAAAATCAACAAATGTGGGGTTATAAAGCCGCGATTTTCTGTCCGAAAGACGGATTTCGAAAAATGGGAAAAACAATTCCTGCCTGCCAGAGACTTTGGTACCCTAATTCTTACGACTTCTGAAGGTGTAATCCCCCATTATAAAGCCAAGGAAAAAGGTATCGGTGGAGCACTGCTCGCATATGTGTGGTGATGTAGGATGACAGAGGAAAAAATTGACATTTCAATCCCAGACGACACAAAAATAAGCATTGAAGAGTGCAGGGTGAAGGTATCGGGTCCCAAGGGCGAGTTGCAACGCGAGTTTGTGTATCCTGGAGTTACGATCACAAAAAAGGATTCAAAAGTCGTCGTAGATACCACAGTTGTCGGCAGAGCCCAAAACGCAATTGTAGGTACATTTGTCTCGCACATCAAAAACATGATTATGGGTGTAACGAAGGGATTCGAATATAAATTAAAGATAGTATATGCCCACTTTCCAATCCAAGTTAAAGTCGAAGGAAACACGCTTTCAATTGGCAACTTTTTAGGTGAAAGAAAGCCAAGAAAAGCAAAGATTATCCCCAACGTGGAGGTACATGTCGACAATGATGAGATTTTTGTAAGAGGCATAGACAAGGAATTGGTGGCTCAAACTGCTGCGAACATAGAGCAGGCAACCCGCATCAAAAAGCGTGATTCCAGAGTCTTCCAAGACGGCATCTACATGGTGGGGTGGTCGCAATGGACGAAATGATAGGGGAGCTTCCCAAGATAAAAGGACTTGGCAAGGCTAAAGCTATGGCGCTCTATCAATCCGGATTTAAGTCCGTTGATGACATTCGAAGAGCTTCGATAGAGGATCTCACTGCTGTAAAAGGCATTAGCCTATCGCTGGCAGAGAGCATAAAAAGGGCAGTTGGAGCCAAAAAAAGTCTCTCAGACGAAAAAGAGCATCTCCTCAAGGTCAGAAAGCGACAGAAAGGTAAAAAACCATCTTTTAGACGCCACGACTCGCATAAGAAAAAGAAGATTGATGAAAGTTGGAGACGCCCCATAGGTATGCATAACAAGTTGCGTAAAAGAATTGCTGCAAAAGGTGCAATGGTCCAAATAGGGTATGGCAGTCCTAAAGAAGTGAGAGGATTACATCCATCTGGCTATGAAGAGGTCTTGGTGCATCGTCCAAAAGACGTTGAAAATATTAACGAAACAAACCAAGCGATTCGAATCGGTAGCAGTGTTGGGAAAAAGAAACGACTGGACATAGAGGAAAAAGCGGAAGAATTCGGCATCAAAGTGTTAAATCCGATTGCGAGGGAGTGAGATGGACCTGTCTAATCAAAGGAGAATGGCTGCTGATATTCTTGGTGTTGGCATTGGGAAAGTGTGGATGGATGCTGAAAAAGCGGAGGATATATCTACAGCGATCACGAGAGAGGATATTCGGAAACTGATCGCCACAGGAATCATTAAACGAAAACTTCAGAAGGGCATAAGCCGTGGCAGAACACGTACAAAAGATAAAAAGAGAGCATATGGACATCAAAAAGGACACGGCAGTCGTCGGGGTGCAAAGGGAGCCAGGATGCCGGGGAAAGAGAGATGGATGAACAAGATTAGGGCTCTTCGAAAGAGGCTTAAAACACTCAGAGAAGAGGGCACAATAGATGCAAGTATGTACAGAAAACTATATGGTAGGGCCACAAGTGGGGAGTTTCGGGATGTCTCTCACCTAGATGCCCATCTGAAAACCAAAAGGAGTTAGGCATGACAAAATTTAGGAGAAGAAAGGAAGGAAAGACGAATTTTAGGCAGAGGCTTAAATTGTTGTTATCACAAAAACCACGGGTTGTGGTGCGAAAGAGCCTAAAGCATATAGTCGTGCAACTAGTTTATCCAGGCGAGCAGGGGGATGTCACACGATTGTCTGTAATTTCCTCTGAGCTAAAAAAGTTTGGGCTTAATAGAACCGGAAACACATCTGCTGCATACTTAACTGGGTTGTTATTCGGCCTTAGAGCAAAAAAGATAGCAAAGGAGGCCGTGCTGGATATTGGACTACAGACGTCATCTCCGGGCTCAAAAATTTATGCTACGCTAAAGGGCATTACCGATGCAGGCATGAGCATCCCGCATGATCCGGTCATGTTTCCGCCTGAGGAACGAATCAAGAACATTACCGTATCCTTTGATGCTATCAAAGAAAAAATGCTGAGCACTCAAGGTGAGTAGATGTCTACAGAAATAGATGAGGAGATATGGATCCCTAAGACCCGTCTGGGAAGGTTAGTCCTAGAAGGTAAAATAAAGTCTATTAATGGAGCAATTGAATCGGGTCTTCCTATCAAGGAGCATCAGATAGTGGATGCCCTTCTGCCAGACTTAATGGATGAGGTCCTAGATGTTAACATGGTACAGCGAATGACCGATTCTGGGCGCAGAGTCAAATTCAGAGTGACCGTCGTCGTAGGTAATTGTGACGGCTATGTTGGACTTGGTCAGGGCAGGGATGTACAAGTTGGGTCTGCTATCCTCAAAGCGATCAACGCTGCCAAGCGAAATCTGATACAGATTCAGAGGGGCTGCGGTTCCTGGGAGTGCGGTTGTGGTATGCCACATACCGTCCCATTAGAGGTCAAAGGGAAGGTTGGTAGTGCTACCGTCGTGCTTAAACCAGCACCTAGAGGACTCGGAATTGCATCGGGAGAATCCATCAAGAAGGTATTGGAGTTGGCTGGTATCAAAGATGTTTGGACTTTTACTAGAGGGGAAACTAGAACCACGCTAAATTTTGCAAAAGCCACGTATGAAGCTTTAAAACAAACTACGACCATAAGGGGGCTTAAGTGATATGTATGCGGTGATCATGTTAAGGGGAAGCATCAATCTTAAACCAGACATAAAAGATACGCTGCACATGTTACATTTGAACAGGGTAAATCACTGCGTTTTCTTAGATGAAAATCCAAACAATGAAGGGATGATCCAAAAAGTGAAGGATTACGTTGCTTGGGGTAATGTCAGCAAAGAATCGTTTGCATTGATCTTACGGACGAGAGGCGAACTCATAGATGGAACTCCACTTACAGACAAGTATATAAAAGAAAACACGAGCTACAGCTCAATAAAAAGCTTGGCAAAAGCACTCTATGAAAGAGAGGTGTCACTAAGAGATGCTCTTCCCATGCTCACGCCAGTGTTTCGACTGCACCCCCCACGAGGGGGGCACAGGGGGATTAAAAAAAGTTTTCAGCAAGGAGGAGCGCTTGGATTTTATGGTGAGAAAATCAATGACCTCCTCAAACAAATGAGGTGAGACCTATGCGCGACAAAACAAAGAAATTTCGTGGTAAAAAAACATTTGGCATGGGGCATAACAGAAAAGGCTCTAAACCCAGAGTGTACAGAGAGCCCCCACATGGATTCAAACGCCCCCCTAAGGTTATTGAAGAAAAAAGGACCATTAACATAGGTGAACTCGACCAGATCTCGGATTATTTAATTGACGAGGGGATTGCAAAAGAAGAGCAGGGATTAATCTATGTAGATTTGGCAGATATGGGAGTGGCTAAAGTATTGGGCAGTGGCCAAGTAACGAAAAAATTCGTTCTTAATGCCAGCGAATTTTCTGAAACTGCGAAAGTTAAATTGGAGAAGACGGGTGGTAAGGTTTGGGCGAGATAGGCATTAAGGATCGCTTGGAACCATTTTTCAACAGGTTGCCTGCTGTAAAAAGACCTGTAGGTCACGTTCATCTCAAAAACAAGTTATTATGGACTCTTGGCATCCTCATACTGTATCTAGCGCTTTCAAATGTACCCCTATTCGGTCTACATCCAGATTCAAGGGACCTATTTGAGATGTATCGAACCATCATGGCCGGGGAATCAGGCTCACTGATACTGCTGGGGATAGGCCCGATAGTAACTGCTTCCATCATATTGCAACTTTTCGTCGGTGCAGATATAATCAAGCTGGACCTGTCTGATCCAAGAGATCAAGCGATATTCCAAGGCATGCAAAAGACGCTTGTGTTCGTCATGATCGCGCTAACAACACTCCCCCAGATAATGGCCGGCTACTTAATGCCGGATTTAGAGCTAGCAAGTAGGTTGGGCGTATCTCCGACAGTAATAACGACGATGATCTTTATTCAAGTATGCATTGGCGGCATTCTCATTCTATTCATGGATGAGACTGTGTCGAAATGGGGCATTGGCTCCGGAGTCGGCCTTTTTATCGTTGCTGGTGTAGCCGGCGCTTTGATACGTGGTGTTTTTCATTGGGCACCCGATCCATTCGTCATACATCCGTTCACCGGAGGGATGCTTCCAGTTGGATTGATACCAAGATGGTACGAGATATTCACTACGATGGGTTTTGAATGGGTGCTCACCGGAAATGGTTTAATCTTCTTGATGATGGGAGGTGGATTGCTGGCTTTGATTGGCACCATATCTATCTTTGCTATAGTCGTATATGCCGAAAGCACAAGAATTGAGATTCCACTTGCACACTCTGCCGTGCGTGGCGCAAGGGGCAAATTCCCTGTCAAATTGATCTACGCCTCCGTTCTGCCAATAATCCTGATCATGGCCCTTGTTGCCAACATACAGATGGTCGGCATGCTACTCTGGAATAGTGACCTATCAATCGTCGGGCATAACCCACTGATAGGGGCATACGATGGAAATACTGCCACCTTTGGGATCATGTATTATATTTCGTCAATACATAGCCCAACTGAGCTGATACCCAGCGTAGCAATGCACTCCCCCTGGCAGATCGCTCTCAGAATAGTCGTTTACCTGATCATCATGATTCTTGGATCCATCGTATTTGCATTATTCTGGATCGATACGGCTGGAATGGATCCCAGAAGTGTGGCAGAACAAATTCAAAGGTCTGGAATGCAAATTCCTGGATTCAGGCAAAATACTGCATCCATCGAAAGGGTGATGAACCGATATATACCCAAGGTAACCATAATTGGTGGCGCGTTCATCGGCGCATTGGCTGCATTGGCGAGCTTTACAGGCACTGTTGGACAAGCTGGTGGAACCGGTCTTTTGCTGACCGTCAGCATCGTATACGGAATGTATGAGCAGTTGGCATCCGAGCAGCTAATGGAAATGCATCCCATGCTGAGAGGATTTTTTGGTGAGAAATAGATGAACAAGTGGAAGGAATACTTGGATAAGTTTGCATTGATTGCAGGATTTGCCCTCATAATCGGGTTTACGAGTCAAGAATTCCGATATTCGCTAGGAGTCATGATGAACGATCTGTTGGGACCTTTGACAGCCTTACCAATCCATATCTTGATTTTACTATTGTCGGCAATAACGGGTTTATTCGTTTCAGTCATCCAGAAGTATACCATCAACTGGGAGACCACGAAGAAGGCTCAAGAGCAAATGAAAGTTTTCCAAAAGGAGTTTAGAGAAGCCCAGCTATCGGGGAATAAGAGCAAACTGAAGAAATTGGAGGGGCAAAGGGCTGAAATGATGCAAATGCAGTCCGAGATGATGAAGCAGCAATTCAAGCCGATGGCATATACAATGTTGGTCACACTGCCCATATTTGGCTGGCTGTATCATCTAATATTCGTATTACAGCCAGAGGCTACGATCATGTTGCCATTCTACGGTATCAAGATATTGGCAACTGACAAGGTCCTGCGATTTATGCCCGCATGGCTCTTCTGGTATTTTATCTGCTCCCTCTCGATAAGCCAAGTCATTCGAAAGTTATTGAACATAGGTGCATGAAATGATAATCACATTGGGTGGCTTGTCAGGAAGCGGAACCAGCACTGTCGGACGAATGCTTGCAGATATGCTACAATTCGACATCGTATCGGCTGGAGACATGTTTCGGAATATGGCTAAGGAGAGAGGGGTCTCATTATTGGAACTTGGCAAATTGGCAGAAGTCGATCCAAAAATAGATAAAATGATCGACGAAAGACAGGCGGAAATCGCTAAGAAAAAAGATAACGTCTTGATCGAAGGGCGTTTATCGGGATGGATGGTGGATGGTGACATAAAAATATGGCTTAAGGCCCCTGTAGAGTCACGATGCAGCCGAGTCGCATCTAGAGAAGGAATACCATTTGACCAAGCCCTACACGACGCAAAAGAACGAGATGAATGTGATGCAAAACGACACAGGGAGCTCTACCAAATCGATATCAATGACCTGACTCATTATGACTTAGTAGTCGACTCATCCAAGTGGGACAAGGACGGAGTAGCGAAGATTCTTTATGCTTCGATAAAAGCTTTAGGCGATAAAAAATGAATACGCAGAGAGAGATGCTCGTTAGAGCAGAGGACACAACAAATCCAAATTATGGTTGCGATCCAAGAAGACGTGATATGAAGGATCACATCAATAAAGGCTTGATAAACATAGACAAACCGCCTGGCCCAACTTCTCATGAGGTAGTTGCATGGACCAAGAGAATTTTAAATTTAAACAAAGCAGGTCATAGTGGGACGTTGGATCCAAGGGTGACTGGTGTGCTTCCTGTTATGCTCAACGATGCCACCAAGGTTGTTGGTGCCCTACTAACGGCGGGCAAAGAATATATAGGTGTAATGAGACTTCACAGAAACGTTTCAGCAGAGAACTTAACAAGAGTTTTCAGCCAGTTCGTTGGATCGATATATCAACGACCCCCATTAAAGTCTGCTGTAAAGCGACGTATTCGCAAGAGAGATATATACTATCTGGAAATAAAAGAGATGGACGGAAAGGATGTGCTATTCAAAGTGGGGTGTGAAGCCGGAACCTACATTCGTAAGCTTTGCCACGATATCGGCAAAGCGCTTGGAACCGGAGCACACATGTCAGAATTACGCAGGACCCAAGCAGGGCCATTTACAGAAGCAACGATCACGACATTGCATGATCTCAAGGATGCATACGTCTTTTGGGAGGAAGAGGGCATAGAATCCACCCTCAGAAAGGTAATTCTTCCAATGGAAGATGCATTAGATTTCCTGCCAAAAGTAGTCATCAGGGATTCTGCAGTAGACGCAATATGCCATGGTGCAGATCTTGCAGTACCTGGAGTACTATCCGCCCAAAAGGGTATCCATGCAGAAGATTGGGTGGCTGTGTTCACGTTAAAAGGTGAGGCGGTATGCCTCGGTACGGCTAAAATGGATTCACAGCAAACGTTATATGCTGAGAAAGGAGTTGTAGTTGACACCGATAGGGTCTTAATGGAACCCAACATATATCCCAAAGGATGGTAAATAAAGACAATGTGGATTTCACGGGGCTTTAGACCCTTGTGCCGGGGTGGCTGAGCGGCCTAAAGCGCAAGCCTGGAGAGCTTGTGTTCCTCTGGAACGCAAGGGTTCAAATCCCTTCCCTGGCGTGCCTGCTTCGTCTGAGCTGGGTGATAACATGGATAAGCAAAAAACGACAGATGAAAAAATCAAGCACATAGTTAGAATCGCTAGCACCGATCTAGAAGGTAATAAGAGCGTGCACTATGCTCTTACCGGCATAAGAGGTATCGGCAGGAGGACAGCAAGTATAACTGCTCGGAACGCTGGATTGGATCTAAAGTCCACTATGGGTTATTTGTCCGATGAAGAGATTGAACGATTGAAAAAGGCGGTTATGAACTTCGACAAAAGTGCCCCTAGTTGGATGGTCAATAGGCAGAAAGACCCAATACTTGGCACTGAACGACACATTATTGGTCCTGATGTCATGCTGACGTTACGAGAGGACCTCAGCAGAATGAAGAAAACGCGTAGTTACAAGGGCATTAGGCACGAGAGAGGTCACAAAGTCAGAGGTCAAAGAACTAAGTCAACCGGGCGAAAGGGAGCTACAGTAGGAGTTGTAAAAAAGAAGATACTGGCGGCAAAAGGAGAGAATAAGTGATTGCCATGGCTTATCCAGGAAAGAAAAGAAAAACGTATGAAACGCCTCGTCTTCCATGGCAAGCGACAAGGATGACTGAGGAAGCAGAATTGGTCAAAAAATATGGTCTAAGAAATAAGCGAGAGCTTTGGAAGGCATATAGCACACTAAGAAAATACCGACGAGAAGCCCGAGAATTACTTGCAGAGATAACTGAACCTGGCGAGGTGGGGAATTATGCTCGATCGAAATCAAAGAACGTGTTAGGGAAACTAAGCAAGATAGGCTTGCTAAAGAAAAATGCTGAATTAGATGAAATTCTCGCCTTAGGAATCGAGGACATATTGGAACGACGCTTGCAAACGTTGGTCCACAGAAGAGCTCTTGCAAATTCTGCCAAACATGCTCGCCAGCTCATTGTTCATGGCCATGTAGCGGTTGCAGGTAGAAAGATTACCGTTCCGAGTTACACCGTTCTAAAGGACGAAGAGTCCAAGATCGAATACTACGCTAAACCTCCTATTGCTCAGACTCAGAAAGAGGTGTGAAAGCATGTCTGATGGAAAATGGGGTATTGCACATATCTATGCATCGTTTAATAATACGATAGTAACCATAACAGACCTAACAGGGGCAGAAACCATTGCAAAGTCATCGGGTGGGATGGTGGTTAAAGCAGATAGAGATGAGGGCTCACCATATGCTGCTATGCAAGTTGCAATGATAGCTGCAGAGCAAGCCAAAGAAAAGGGCATCGTAGGCGTTCATGTACGAGTGAGGGCCCCGGGGGGTAACAAACAGCGGAGTCCAGGTCCAGGTGCGCAAGCCGCAATTCGGGCATTGGCTAGGGCTGAATTGCGAATAGGAATAATTGAGGACGTGACACCCATACCTCATGATGGAACGCGGTCGAAAGGTGATAGGAGGGTCTGAGACGAAAATCGATATAAGAGAGCTATCTGATCGCAGAGCGAAATTCATATTGTCTGGCGTTTCATCCGCTTTCGCAAACGCTCTAAGGCGGAGTGCGATCGCAGAGGTGCCAACACTGGCGATAGATGATGTTAACATATACGAGAACACATCTGTATTATTTGATGAAATGCTTGCTCTGCGTTTGGGCTTAATCCCCCTGGAGACCGATCTGGAGTCCTATATATTGCACTCTGAGTGCAAATGTGAGGGGGGGTGCCCACAGTGTCAAGTATCTCTGACGCTAAGCGCTGAAGGACCGAAAGTTGTTTATTCCGGAGAGTTAAAGTCATCTGACCCAAAAATAGTTCCTTCAGACAAGAGAATACCCATCATTAAACTCATGGAAGGTCAAAAAGTGGGGTTGGAGGCAATAGCAAGGTTAGGCAAAGGTCGAGAGCATTCGAAATGGCAACCAGCTGTGTGTAGCTACAAAAATATGCCGACCATCTCTGTATCAAAATGCAATGGGTGCGGTGCCTGTGTGGAAGTCTGTCCGACTGGCATACTCAAGCTGGATGATACCTTGAAGATTACTAACGAACTCGATTGTTCCCTGTGCCGCCTTTGTGAGGATATCTGCGAGTTAGGGGCGATACATATTAGCAGTGATCCTGCATCGTTCGTGTTTAACCTTGAAGCCCATGGTTCGCTTCCAGCAGAGGAGATAATCTTAAGGTCAATAGATAACATAAAAGAAAAGACTGATGGGCTAAAAAAGTGCTTGAAGAAGCTAAGTTGAGCGGGGGTTGCCAAGTCTGGTCAAACAAGCCCTTTTCCACCTCGCTTGACGGGAAATGAGAAAAGGGTAGGTCAATGGAGAAATGCAATTTCTCCTTGCTGGGTCAAAGGCGCAAGGTTGAGGGCCTTGTCTCGTAGGAGTTCGCGAGTTCGAATCTCGTCCCCCGCATATGGCAAAAACAAATCCAAGATTGGTCAAATTAGTAGAGGGTCTTAAGATCAAATCACGTGAGAGAGAAGCAGCAATCTGGAAAGATGTAGCAAAGCGGCTAGAAAGACCGACGAGAGATTACGCAGAAGTTAACGTCGGTCAAATAAACCGACATGCATTAGAGGGGGAAACAGTGCTCGTGCCAGGCAAGGTGCTTGGCTCTGGTATTCTAGATCACTCAGTGGCGATAGTTGCTCTTGACTTTAGCCTTTCTGCTAGAGATAAAATCGCGAACGTGAAAGGAAAATGCCTCACAATAGAGCAATTAATGGAGGAGAACCCCTCTGGTAAGGGAGTTCGAATAATTCAGTGATTGAAATGACTATAATCAATGCAGATGGGCTCATATTAGGACGGTTGGCATCAAGTATATCAAAACGTCTACTCTTGGGTGAAGAGATAATCATCGTGAACACAGAAAAAGCCGTAATTTCAGGCTCGAAGTTGAACACGTTCGAAAAGTACAATAGACAAGTAAATAGAGGCACCACGGAGAAAGGCCCGTATTACCCAAAGAGACCAGACCGGATACTAAAAAGGACAATTAGAGGCATGCTTCCCTATAAACGAAAATATGGGCGGAGTGCATATTCCAGATTGAAAGTGTATATTGGAGTGCCATATGAGCTGCAAAATGAGCCTTTTGAGACCATTAAGGATGCTAAAATGACAAGATTGAGTAAGATTAAATATATGCGGTTGGGGGCCCTAAGCCAAAAACTTGGTGCTAAATGGTGATTCAATGACAAAGATTGTCAATGAAAGTGGTAAGAGAAAAACAGCTATTGCAAGAGCCACAATAAAGAAGGGTGTTGGCAAAGTCACGGTGAACAAAAAACCCCTGGAGATCTTAGAGCCAGAGTTGGCACGACTTAAGATCTCTGAGCCATTGCTCATTGCAGGTGATGTTGCTTTGGGCGTGGATGTCGATGTAAATGTGAAAGGCGGAGGCGTCATGGGCCAGGCGGATGCCGTTAGAACGGCAATAGCAAGAGGATTGGTAAAATGGACCGCTGATGAAAAACTCAAGAGCCTATTCTTAGAATATGATCGAAATTTTTTGATCAGCGATGCCAGGCAAAAAGAGCCCAAAAAAATTGGTGGACCTGGTGCAAGGGCAAAGTATCAAAAATCATATCGGTGATGGACATGATTCCAGTTAGATGCTTCACATGTGGAAATGTCATATCTAGTTCGTGGGAGGAGTATAAAAAAAGAGTTGAGGAAAGAAAAAAAGAGAGGGGAACAAACGAGATAAAGGTGGGAGATATACTAGATGACCTGGGCATTAAGAGATATTGTTGCCGACGCATGATATTGTCGCATGTGGAGTTGGTGGATGCGCTGGCAAAGTATTAGCAGGGGTTGTGGGGTAGTCTGGTTTATCCTTCGGCGTTCGGGTCGCCGTGACCTGAGTTCAAGTCTCAGCAACCCCATCCAAAGGTGATTGATTGGATCAAAAATATACGAAATATGAGAAAGCGAGGATAATTGGTGCTCGTGCATTGCAGATTTCAATGGGTGCGCCAGTTTTAGTGAATTTAGAAGGCCTGGATATTCAAGATATTTGTGATCCAATCGAAATTGCGACACTCGAAATGAAAAAAGGCCTGTGCCCCATCACGGTAAATAGAAAAAAGGATTAGACCCCTAAAAGCCCCTGTTTAAACCGTAGATTGTCAAAGATTAAACCCTCTGGGATAGCGCCAATTAGTCATTCAAAGGAGGAAAATTTGTGACGATAATTCAGGATGTGATGATTCGAGAGATATCCGATAGCAGGGGGAACAAAACCATTGAGGTCGATATACGTACGAAAAGCGGTTTCGGGAGAGCGGCAGCACCATCTGGTGCCAGCAGAGGAAGTTTTGAGGCAAGAGTTCTCTCAGTTCCAGAAGCAATCTCAAAAGCAAAAGAAAATGTTCTCCCAAGATTGATCGGTGTGGATGCTATGGACCAAAGGAGTATAGATGCGTTGCTCCATGAGATAGATGGCACAGATGACTTTTCGAACATAGGCGGCAATACGGCTGTTGCGACATCCATGGCAGTAGCAAAAGCAGCGGCATCATCTCTTGGAGTACCATTGTATCGACACCTTGGGTTAGGTAAAAATCTCCCTTATCCGCTGGGTAACGTAATCGGAGGGGGGGCACATGCCCCGGGAGGGACTGACATTCAGGAGTTTTTAGTGCTACCAACAGGTGCAAGATCTATGACAGATGCCGTATTTGCTAATGCCTTAGTCCATAAACAAGTTAAGACGTTATTGGACGATAGAGGCATACCTTGTGGTAAAGGTGACGAGGGGGCATGGGCCCCAAAGATAAGCAATGAGGAAGCGCTTACACTCATATCTGAAGCGATGGAGGATGTATCGGATCATGTCGGATTCAAGATGCGTGCTGCTATTGATGTAGCTGCGACAGAATTATGGGACGGTTCATCCTATATATATTCGAATGTTAACCTCAGTGGAGAGGGGCAGAGGCAATACATTGAGGAATTGATAGACCAATACGACCTATATTACGTAGAGGACCCGCTCCACGAGCAAGACTTCGACGGATTCGCTAAACTAACCTCTGATGCGAGTTGTTTGATCTGTGGCGACGATTTGTTCGTCACGAATTTGATCAGAATAAAGCGAGGCATAGAAATCGGTGCAGCAAATTCCGTGCTGATCAAACCAAATCAGATAGGAACGGTAACAGATGCTTATAAAGCAGTAAAGATGGCAAATGCTAACGGTTATGTTTGCGTTATGTCCCATAGGTCTGGTGAGACTACTGATGATACGATAGCTCACCTAGCAGTCGCGTTTGGTACCCCAATCATCAAGACGGGCATAATAGGGGGAGAAAGAATAGCAAAACTTAATGAATTAATCAGGATAGAAGAGTCGGGTGAAAAGATGGTGGAATTAGCATGAATGAAGATTTTATGGATACCGAATATGAGTCACTTATACCCATGGACGAGTATCTGGCTTCAGGCGTTCATATCGGAACTCAGCAGAAAACTGAAGACATGATGAAGTTCATCTATCGGGTGAGAACGGATGGGCTGTATGTCTTAAACGTTCAGGCAACAGATCAACGCATTAGAGTTGCAGCTAAGATGCTGGCAAGATACGATCCAGAGAAAATAGTGATCGTTTCTGCAAGACAATACGGTCAGCGACCTGCGGAAAAACTCGCCAAATCGATCGGTGCAAAAGCGATTGCAGGGCGATTCATACCTGGAACGTTGACAAATCCACAATACCTAGGTTATACGGAGCCGGACCTATTAATCGTAACAGACCCGAGTGGAGATGCGCAAGCTGTTAAAGAGGCGGTGAGCATTGGGATTCCTGTTATAGGAATGTGCGACACCAACAATATGACCACCAACGTCGACCTGGTGATCCCCACAAACAACAAGGGAAGGAAGGCACTGGCAGTAGTGTACTGGTTGCTCGCCAGGGAAACCCTCAAGGAAAGGGGGGAGCCATTTAGCTATGCTATAGAGGATTTCGAAGCAGAACTATGAGGAGTCTATGAGAAGGCCTGTTGTTGCAGGACAATTCTATAGAGGTGACCCAGAAGGTCTGAGATCTCAGCTAAAGGGCTTTTTTGATGTGGCCGTCCCTGAAGAGGGAAATGAAAGTGTAAGCGGAGGAGTGGCACCACATGCCGGCTATGTTTACTCAGGGCAAGTGGCGGCCCAGGTCTATGCTGCGATCCCTTCCGCCGAGACATATGTCCTCATCGGGCCCAACCACCATGCAATCGGCTCCATCATCGCTTTGTCAAAAGAGACCTGGAGCACGCCCTTAGGCAAGGTGGAAGTGGATGAAGAAATCGTGGATGATCTCTCTTCGAGCATAGACGTGGACGAGGTTGCTCACAGATATGAACACTCGATAGAAGTTCAGTTGCCGTTTTTGCAGTACAGGTTCAAGGAGTTCAAGATCGTTCCCATAAGCATGGGCTTACAAGATGAGGAAACTGTCAAAGATGTCAGCATTGATCTGGCGAATGCATTAAGAGATAAAGATGTCGTGGTGTTGGCATCCTCCGATTTCACCCATTATGAGCCTGACAAAGTGGCAAGGGAGAAGGATAGCTCGGTGATAGAGGCAATCCTTGAGCTGAATGCTTCGAAATTCTATTCCCGAATCTATGAACATCAAATGTCGGTTTGTGGCTATGGGCCCATCGCAGTCATGATGGAGACCACAAAGGCACTGGGAGCAAAGAAAGGCAAATTGCTGAAATATGCTACCAGCGGAGATGTTACTGGTGATAAATCCAGTGTGGTTGGTTATGCGGGGATAGTGATAGTCTGACAGTTATAGGACTGGTTTTTGTTGCGTTAAGATTGGCATAAGACTCTTTAGAAATGAAAAAGGTCAAAAATGAAAGGGCAAACTAACAAACAAAAATTTATAGCGATCGGAGTTTGTTTTATGGGAGCTGGAGCAGCCCTTATGGCAGCAGTTAATCCTGGCGTTGGTGCTGGACTGATGGTCGTAGGAGTCGCATGGATCATCATCGGCTTGAAAAAGCGGAAAAGCGATAAATGAGATACCAATCAAATCGAATTAAACTCCAAATCCGAAATCGATTAATTCATTTTAAATTTCGCTATGTTATCTCTTTGAATATAAAGTAAGCAGCTTACATCAAAAGTAAGAAAGCATTTATAATGGATAGTTTATTCTCCTTATAGAAGCATATATTAAAAAGATGGATAGTTTGTATGGTTGACACGTCTACTATATTATTTGGGGGAGGTGCAATATTAGCAGTCATAGGTGCTGCTTTATTCAGTGCAAGAAAATTCCTATTACAGAGAAGCGAAAAGGAACTCGATGAAATTGAAACAAAATACTTCAATGAAGTTCTAATTACAGAAACCAAGAATTTGGCTGAGGCTGAAGACGTTAGCAGAGAGAAGATTGAGAACTATAAATCTTACTTGGACAGTTGGTATAATTTAAAAAATAATAGGGGAATCCTAAATACTACCACTATGTGGCTTTTCATATTATTTATGTTAACGATAGGTTACCTGGTCCTTTTATCAGCTGATATGGTAAATACAGAGTATTTGATTTTGTTTTTTTTAACTTACATATTCTTTATTTATATGTTAATTATTAGTTCAAAACAGATTAGAGACATCGTAAATAAAATGAATGAAGATTTATCTTATCGTAAATAGGCATTTTGATAAAATGTGAATTCCTAACTGATAGAGGATTTTATGTAAAATCAACGATTATGAAGTAGGAGCACGCTCTCTAAAATATTCTCACGCGTCTATGGGGCAGACGCTTGGCTCGGATTAATATCTCCATTTTGAGCCTCTCTTTTCTGCAAAACTTCAAATACGCTCCCAAGCGTAACGTTAGTCGAATATAGATCTTAAGGGGTTAAAAATGTTTGTTGGTGCTGATGGTTGTAAAGCAGGCTGGTTTACGATTCTACTTAAAGAGAATGATGACTGGGAGATAGAAGTTTTTCCAGACATTTCAAGCCTTTGGAATAAATACAAAAATGCCTCCTGGATACTTCTCGATGTCCCCATTGGTTTAAGAGAGAAAGGATATGAAGAGCGGAAATGCGATAAGAAAGCTAGAGAATTGCTTGGCTCTAATCGTGCCTCCAGTGTGTTTCCAGCACCTTGCCGCCCTGCAATTTATGCTTATGTCAAGGGTTATGAGGAGGCTAACAAGATCAATGAGCAAAAGACAGGAAGAAAGTTATCCTTACAGACCTGGAATATAATTCCTAAGATACGTGAAGTAGATATCCTTTTTTCCAAAGACGAATTTGCTAAATCGAAGATTAGGGAAATACATCCAGAGATATGTTTCTGGGCACTTAGTGGTCATCCGATGCAACACTCAAAAAAGAAACCTGAAGGGCAATCGGAGCGTAAGCAGATATTACAAGCCATTTATCCTTGTACAGAGGACATAATAGAGCATGCTTTATCCACCTATAGAAGAAAGGATGTTAAAATAGATGACATTCTCGATGCCTTATCAGCAGCAGTTACCGCAAGGGTAGGTATAAACAAGCTTGAGTCAATCCCAAAAAAGTCGGAATCTGATTCAAAGGGCTTGAAGATGGAGATGATATACTGTCCTTACCAGAAGTAATGCAAAATCATGTGAAGAATCGTCAAGCATCGGCATTTATCAAAAAGCATTTGTATATAATTAAAGATAAAGAGCTGAACAAAATGAACAATAAAAAGGTAGGTTATGGGAATTGGGTTTCAAAGAGAATGTTGATCACTTTTCTCGGGCTCACATTACTTTTCGGTGTAGCCTCGTTTTTACCTGTTCACATAATTGTTCGGAGTATTCTTGGGTGTCTCTCAGCAATTTTCTTGTTAATCTTTCTATATTTTTATTATGCTCACCATGTGTTCGGCAGAAATGATGGAGCGTTCCAGAAAAAGATAATCGATCTCGTGATGGACAAACTAACCTGGGATGGTCAAGGGAAAGCTCTGGACATTGGCACGGGCTCTGGGGCATTGGCAATTAGTATCGCCAAGAAGTATCCTAATGTAAAAGTCATGGGAATTGATTATTGGGGAAAAAATTGGGGCTATACAAAAAAGATGTGCGAAAAAAATGCGGTTATTGAGGAAGTTAGCGATAGAGTTATATTCAAAAAAGCAAGTGCAGCCAGTCTGCCGTTCAATGATGGGGAATTCGATGCTGCGGTGAGCAATTTCGTCTTCCACGAGGTCAGAGACGCCAAAGATAAACGAGAGCTGATCCAAGAGTCTCTTAGAGTTGTTCGAAAAGGCGGTGCGTTCTCATTTCAAGATTTGTTCCTAATCGGGAAATTCTATGGAAAAGTGGATGATCTTCTTAAGGTCATCGGTAGCTGGAACATTGAAGAAGTGCATTTTACCAACACCTCAAAGTTAGTCAAGATTCCACGATTACTTCGCTTGCCCTGGATGCTTGGAAAGATAGGAATTATTTATGGAAAAAAGTGAGTATGTCACTCATTTTTTTTTGCAATGTCGTTTCATTTAATAGCGATGTAAAAACTTCAATTTATAAATAACAATAAATAACTAGGATTTCAGTTTTAGAGCTACTCAATCTCTCCCACGATTTCTTCAACCAAATCTTCTATGGTTAGCAGGCCCAGCAATTGGTCTTTTTCATCCACTACAATGGCAAGATGCTCTCTGGCTTTTTGCATTTTCCTAAGTGCTGCATCAGCTCGCTCATACGCTTTAAGCTTGAAAATAGGCTTCATAATTTGCTTTATCTTGGTATCCCTATTTTTATATTTCAAAGCGTCTTTTATATTGGCGACTCCAACTATATTGTCGTTGCGATAGACTGGCATTTTGGAGACGCCGGCTTTGCCTGCACGCTCTAAAAAGTGTTCTATGCTCTCAAGCTCTTCAATGGAAATAATTCTATCTTTGGGCACCATTATCTGCCCAAGAGAAATCTGGTCCAGCTCAAAAACCTCATGGACCATTTCGCGTTCGCTCCTTTTTATAGTGCCGAGGTCTTCTGCCACTTCCAGAATAGTTCTCAGCTCCTCCTCGGTGATTGTGAGCTTCTGCGAGGGCAGCTCCCTGCCAAAAGCCCTAATGAGGTTATTTGACAAAAATGTAAATCCTGAAGCCACTGGAGAGAGAAAACGTATGACAAACTTTACTGGCAAAGCAAATCTTAGAGCTATTTTCTCGTTTCTCATCGCAAGTGCTTTAGGGGTGATTTCACCAAATAAAAGTAGAAGGAACGTCATGCCCAAGGTAGCGATTGCAATGCCCATATTACCAAAAATTCTTAGCGTAATCGTACCTGCAATTATTGAAGCGAGCACATTCACAAAATTATTTCCCACGACTATCCCTGTAACGAGTTTGTGAGGCTCTTTTAGGAGTTTTTCGATTATTAGTGCACGCTTGTCTCCTTTTTTTGCATTATGTCTTATCCTTATTTTACTTATTGTCATAAGAGCCATCTCTGCCGCTGAGAAAAATGCAGAGAACATCACCAGAAAAATCAGACAAATTATTCCAATAACGATCCAGAAATCCACCATTTCTTTTTAACCTTTTTATAGTTCACAATTAAATTTGGTAGATAGGATGTCAACATATGATATTTAAGTTTGCCCTCGGAATATTTGCCATTACCTTCGCAACAAGACTCTTAAGGTAACACTCTTTTACATTACATAGAAAAGATATAAAAAATATATAAACAATATGCAGCCAACAATACCGCCCCTTCCCTTCTGGAAATAGAGGAGCCCGTGTATAACATAAGAATAATAACTAAACACATAAAGATCAAAAATATAGTTGCAAGCCAAGAAATCATTTCTATTTGAATTGGCAAGACCAATGAACAGACGCCCAATATAAGTGTTATGTTAAATATGTTGGATCCAATCAAATTACCTATGGAGATGTCTGCCTCTCTTTTATAGGAGGCAACAGAAGAGACAGCCAATTCTGGTAAAGAGGTACCAACTGCTACTACGGATAATGCCAGTACAACATTCGGTATTGCTAGAGCATTTCCAATAAAAATAGATGACCTAACAAGAAGTTCTGCACTCACGATTATCACCATTGTACCCACGATAATAAACAAAATATTTTTGGAGATGCCATTTTTTTGTTTCCCATTTTCTCGAGCATTACCGGTCTCCTTTTTAGCCAATCCTACGAAGAGATACAAATATAAAACAAACACAACTAAAAGTATAATTCCACCGATCCAATTGAGTGCGCCCCTGATTGAGACCACCATGAACAGGGATATCACCCCCAACATGATCGGCATCTCTCTTTTGATGATGACCCTCTTAACCTTTAGTGGTCTCACTAATGCACTTATGCCTAAAACAAGAAGCAAATTTGCGATGCAAGACCCTAGCACATTACCTATGGCTATACTTTCGTAGCCTTCCAAAGCAGCCAAAAAAGATACAAAAGATTCTGGTGCAGAGGTCCCATATGCTACGATTGTTAGGGATATGATGAGAGGAGATACGCCTAATTCGGCAGCAGTTTTTGATGCGCCGTCTACCAAAATTTCTGCACCCTTGCAGAGGAAAATTATACCGATTATGAATATAGCGGAATATAGTAGGAGTTGCATCATTCTTCAAAGGTAATGCCTAATCACTTATATAGCTGATGATTAAATTAAAAGTTGAACCAACTAGTTTGCCCAGATAAAACGTGAGAGGCCTCTGGAATATAAACGAAAATATCAAACTTGAAATAGCATATATTTATTGAAACCGCCCCACATAATAGAAAGCATTATTTAAAAGAGAGAATGTTAATGAAATGAAAAACGAATATAACCATTTATTAGGGAGTTGGCTCTTTGCTGACTTTGATTTTCGTTTTTCTGGCATTAATCTGGAAACATAAGTATCCATCTGACTTATAACTAAATGACTCTACGATCAGAGATATAAGACTCACAATAAACAAATGGCATCAGAATCATGATTTTGTCACGTTTCACGCATACTTTTATCTGGGAAGCTTAATGTATAGGTAAATCATGAAAATTGGTGCATCTACAGCAGTCTACTGGAACTACAAGGATCATGACCTTCCAGCAGCCATAGATCACATGTGCGACATGGAATTCTCTTGTGTGGAGATCGTCTGTGAACATCCTTTTTACACAAATTGGGCAACAAAAGACGCAGATAAGGAGCGGGGGTTAATAAAGGAGAGTTTGGATTCTTATGACCTAAACGTTTCCGTGCATGCACCTTATCATGATGCTAACATCGCCAGTTTTAATCCTGGGATAAGGTCTGAGGTTGTTCGGCAACTAAAAGAAGCGGTTGACGTTGCATCTGACCTTAATGCAGAAATACTTGTAGTACACCCAGGATTTGTGGCATCAAGGAAGTACCCCCGAGATAAGATATACGAGATCATGATAGATACTCTCATCGATATCACAGATTATGCGAGCGAAGCCGATATGACCCTAGGGTTAGAGAACCTTGCCAGTAAGCCTAAGGCATTGGCAGTACATGCAAAAGAGCTAATCAAGATAGTTGCAGATGTAGGTTCAAAAAATTTGCGAGTGACATTTGATGTTGCACATGCCAACACAATCGGAACACCTATTATTGATTTTATCGACGAGCTTGGACCACTCATAAAACATGTCCACGTCAGCGACAACATCGGTTTTAATAATCATTTGCCAATAGGAATTGGTAACATCGATTATAGGGCAGTACTTTCCAGACTGATCAAAAATGATTACAGGGGATTTTTGATAATCGAAGGATGGATACCAAACGATCCTGACCAATTCATTAAACTTAGCAGGGATAAGCTAAAAAATCTGTTGAAAGATTTGTGAGGAGTTCATGGCTATTTGTTCTGCACCTGGAAAAATATTCTTATGCGGTGAACATGCCGTTGTCTACGGGGAGCCTGCTATCGCGTGTGCCATAGATCTGAGAACCCGCGTTAGGGTTCAAGAAGGAGAAAAGTCCAAGATAACTAGCCCTTATGTAGCCGGAGCTGTAAAAAAGATTTCTGATCTGGTGGAATTTGAAAGTGTAACCATAGACATCCATTCTGACATTCCCGTTGGATCTGGGCTGGGGTCCTCTGCTGCTGTTACAATTGCAACTTTGTTTGCACTAAATATGGAGTTCGGCGTCGGTTTGAGCAAAGAGGAGATAGCACAATTAGGGCACCAAGTTGAAAGGGAAGTACAGGGCGCTGCAAGCTTGACTGACACGTTCGTCTCTACGATGGGCGGTGTCTTTTTTGTGCCAGCTGGTAGGAGACTGAACAGCTTGGACTGCGGGATAGTAATCGGAAACACGGGTCTATCCTCCTCAACAAAAGAGGTCGTAGCCCAGGTGGCTCAACTTAAGGACAAGCATCCCGCCATAATTCTGCCCATATTCCACACAATTGGAGAATTAGCAAGAAAGGGCGAGTATTTAGTAAATGAGCGTGATTATAAGAACGTTGGCGAGTTGATGGATATAAATCAAGGTTTGCTCGAATCCTTAGGCGTGGGTTGCCCTGAGTTGTCTGCACAAATATATGCTGCGAGAAAAGCTGGTGCTCTCGGCGCAAAGATAACCGGTGCTGGCAAGGGAGGGTGTATGGTGGCACTTGTCGACTTTGATAAAATGGGGGAGGTCGCATCTGCCATAGAAAGCGTTGGTGGAATGGCAATCCATACAAGGGTAACAGAAACAGGTGTAATACATGAGTGAGGTTACGATACTAAAGATCGGTGGAAGCGTCCTGACTGATAGGAGTAAAGAGAGAACCCTTAAATTGGGAGAGATTAATAGAATTGCAAAAGAGATTGCCTCCGCTGATGTAAGAGACTTGATCATAGTGCATGGCGCCGGCTCGTTCGGGCATCCACAAGCCAAGAGATTTGACTTGGATGTACCCGGAAAATGTGGTTATGAGACCATACTTATTCATAATATAGTAAAAGAACTCAATAGAGTGTTCATCGAAAAATTGGCCGAGAATGGAATGCTTGTTGTGCCCGTTCACCCATTAAACTGTACAATCTCTCGAGAGGGACGGTTAGAAAATATGATGACAGATCAGATCAGATTAATGTTAAAAAATGACCTAGTCCCGGTATTTCATGGCGATGTGGTAATGGACAGGATTTGGGGGAGGGCAATACTGTCTGGCGACCAAATAGTCGCCCATGTCGCCAAGTGCTTAAATGCAGAGAGAGTAGGCATTGGAACCAATGTTGACGGGATAATGGAGGGTACGAAAGTCATGGATGTTATCACTCCGGAAGAGTTTTGCGGCGTTAAAAAATTACTAAAGGGATCCAAGGATGTGGATGTCACTGGGGGCATGGCATCCAAGGCAAATGAGTTGTTTAAACTGGCAGAAGAGGGGGTCTCATCTCACGTATTTAATGCATCAAAAAAAGGTCTTGTCATGAATTTCTTAAGTGGTGAAAGAAATTTCGGTACCATTATTAGAGGTGATTGATCTGGACATACCTAGCAGAAAGATCGAACATCTGCGGCTTTGTGCAGAGAAGGATGTTGAATCATCCCCTAGTGGATTTGAGGATATTATGTTAGTCAATAAGGCGTTACCGGAGATTCACATGGAAAAAATTGACCTAAGCACCGTCTTTCTTGGCAAGCATTTTAAAGCGCCTATTATGATCGCATCCATGACAGGCGGGCATCCTGAAACAAAGAATGTGAATGAGGCACTAGCAGGAGCGGCAGAGGAGCTTGGTATTGGTATAGGGGTGGGCAGCCAAAGGGCAGCTTTAGAGGATCCCAAGCAAGAGGATTCGTTTCGTGTCGTCAGAGATATCGCGCCAAATGCATTCATCTACGCAAATATAGGTGCCGCCCAGCTGAAGGAATATGGCATAAGCGAGATCGAACGAGCGATAGAAATGATCGATGCAGATGCCTTATCAGTTCACCTGAACTTTTTGCAGGAGGCAATTCAACCAGAAGGGGAGGTTGATGCCAGAAATTGCATTAAAGCGATTCGTGCAATATGCGATGAAGTTAGCGTCCCGGTGATAGTAAAAGAGACTGGTGCGGGAATATCACATGCCGTTGCAGTAGCATTAAAAGAGGCGGGTGCTGCTGCGATAGACGTTGGAGGGCTTGGAGGTACTTCCTGGGCAGGTGTAGAGGCCTATCGAGCAAGGGCAGAAGGAGATAAAATATCAGAACATCTGGGCAAATTGTTCTGGAACTGGGGCATTCCCACAGCCATCAGCATCGTCGAATCATCTGTTGGCGTTCCGATCATTGCAACTGGTGGCATACGCAATGGTATACACATGGCAAAGTGTATTACTCTTGGAGCCTCTCTTTGTGGGGTTGCACTGCCCTTGGTGGGGCCTGCCCTGAAAGGTAGGCAAGAGGTAGTTGATGTACTTAAAAGGATGACAGAGGAGCTGAGGGTAGCGATGTTTCTAACGGGTTGTCCTTTCATAGAAGATTTAGGCAACGCTCAACTCATCATAACGGGTGAGACGAGGGAGTATCTAGAACAAAGAGGATTTGATACGGCGAGGTTTTCAAGATGACAGATACAGATATAGGGATAATTGCAGTCGGAGGATATGACGAAGTTGGAAGAAACATGACTGCGATACGGTATGGAAAGGAAATAGTAATAATGGATATGGGCCTTCGCCTTGACAGGGTTCAAATTCATGAAGATGCGGAGACGGAAAAAATGCACTCATTAGACCTTATCAGGGCGGGCGCCATACCAGATGATACGATAATGAATAATATCGAGGGCACCGTCAAAGCTATTGTCTGCACACATGGCCATTTGGACCACATAGGTGCGATCCCAAAACTAGCGCATCGATATAGTGCCCCCATCATAAGCACGCCTTTCACAATGGAACTAATATCACAAGAGATCTCCTCAGAGATGAAGTTCGGTGTGGAAAATGAACTGCGCATACTAAATGCCGGTGAGACTTACCCCATCACAGAGGATATTTCGGTCGAGTTTATTGGAGGACAGCATAGCATAATCGATTGCGTATTTGCTGCGATCCACACCCCACAGGGAATAATCCTATATGCCAACGACTTTAAGCTCGATAGAACGCCTGTTCTCGGAGATGCGCCCGACTTTGATCGGTTAAAAAGTTTGGGGAAGGAGGGCGTAGTTGCCATGATCGCCGAGAGCACCAATGTTCAGCGGTCTGGCAAGACTCCATCGGAGCAGATCGCGCGTGATTTGGTCACTGATGTGCTGGTAGGCACTGAAGAAACAAAATCAGGTGTGCTTGTAACGACGTTCTCATCACATATCGCACGAATCAAAACGATAGTTGAAGCAGCCAATAAAATGGGAAGACGCCCAATATTACTTGGCAGATCCATGGAAAGGTATTCTGAAGCTGCAAAGCGGTTAGGATACATTGATTTCTCTGCAGAGGTGCGTGGGAGCAGAAGATCGATCGACAAAGCTCTTAAAAGGGTCATGACAGAGGGCAAGGAGGAATACTTGATGATCCTGACTGGGCACCAAGGAGAGCCCGGTGCTGTCCTCTCCAGAATAGCGAATGATTCAACCCCCTATGAGATCGAGAGGGGAGATAAGGTCATATTCTCAGCGAACGTGATACCAAATCCACTTAGTGCCGCTAACAGATATATTATCGAGACCAAGCTACAAATGAAAGGCGTTAGGATATATGATGACGTGCACGTTTCTGGACATGCATCCAGAGAGGATCACTGGGAGTTACTCAGAATGGTCAATCCCGAACAAGTCATACCTTCCCATGGAGAACTTAGTATGACTTCAGCATATGCAGAATTGGCGGAAGAGGCGGGCTACGTATTAGGAGATACCGTGCATGTTTTACGCAATGGACAAGAGCTTTGTCTCAGGTGATGTTCATGCATATACTCGATGAAATCAAAAAAAGGGGGAAGATGGTAGATGAGGCCATAGGGCAACTATTGCCCATCATCCATCCTGAGGGGCTTTATCAAGCAGCTCGATATTTAGTTGACGCCGGAGGCAAACGAATTCGTCCTGCGATGTTGATGCTAGCAGCTGAGTCGGTCGGTGGTGACGTAAAAAAAGTCCTTCCTGCAGCAGTTTCCATAGAGCTCATTCATAATTTCACGCTTATTCACGACGATATCATGGACCAAGACGAAATACGAAGAGGCAATCCAACAGTTCATGTAAAATGGGGATTGCCAGCAGCGATACTAGCAGGAAATACGCTCTATTCGAAGGCATTCGAGATCATAACAAACGTCGATGCTCCGCCAAAGATAGTAAAACGCTGTCTGTGCATTCTCTCGAAAACATGTACGGATATTTGTGAAGGTCAATGGATGGATATGGAACTCGCGAAACGAAGCTCTGTTAGTGAGGGCGAATACCTCAAGATGGTCCAAAAGAAGACAAGCGTCCTATTTGCAACATCTGCCATGATTGGCAGCTTGTTCGGTGGTGCAACCCCTGAGATCGCGGACGCATTATGGCAAGCAGAAAGCACAATTGGAGTTGGATTTCAAATACGTGATGATGTGTTAGATTTGATCACACCAGAAGTGCGACTTGGAAAAAGGAGAGGTAATGACCTTATGGAAGGAAAAAAGACATTGATAATGATCCATGCGCTCACAAAAGGCGTTAAATTGGATGCACTTAGCAGAGACTCTTCCAGAGAAGAGATCGACGATGCAGTTCAACAATTAATTGATGTTGGATCAATCGATTATGCGATGGAGAAGGCATTTGAATTAGTGGAACAGGGGAAATCCAAGTTGGATGTGTTGCCAGATTCCACTGCAAAGGAGTTATTAATGGAGTTGGCAGATTACATGATTACTCGCACATATTAAACTTTTAACACATATTCGGGTATAAGTCTTGCTGCCAGTTCTCCAAGACCTAATTCAAGTGTTTTAATCACGACTTCCCTACCCCTATAAATAAACTCGATGTCTTTGGGATTACTAAATATTTTATGCCCTATAGCATTGTGCATCTCAACCTCAAAGTATCTCTCACCTTTTACTTCAATTACATTTGTCACCGTGAGCAGGTCTCTAAACGTATATCCTCCTCCATGGGGTAAAATATTCGCATTTTTTAAAGATGAATAAACGCCCAAAGTTTTCGCCCTCTTGGAAAAACCTAGAATTTCAATCATTTCATCAGAGAGATTCTCTTTGCCCTTTATCAAATATGCGGGCAGATCTGCTCTCAGGGCTATGGGGAACAGGGACCCTCTCTCGTCTTTTATGTAATGTGAGCCCAAAATAATCTCATTATAGTTCAATAACCCCTGATGTAATGGATTTGATATCTCCTCAAAATCTTCAAATAACATTTTTGCTGCTAACCTTCTCTTTTTCTTGGAAAAATTATCTGCAAAATGAAAGAAGCGTAAATATTCTGTCGCATCATTATCGAGAATTACGTTTGACCTTCCAAATGGTGTTTCTATCGTCTCTGCCATTTCACTTAGTATCTCACTTTTATGAACATAAAGCCCAAATCCCTTAACATTGTCGCCCTTTAATTCTGGCGCCCCACTATGGATAATAAACGCATAATCAGGAAAATCTATGTCGGCTAATCTTACGACCTTGAATACATCAATAAAATGGTTGCTTTGACTAAAATCCCATTTTACTTGGACATCATCGATATATGATTCCTTGGTCTCTATATCATTGATTCGCTCTATGAGACTGCCAGGCTGTGGCAGTTCATCCATGCCTCCGACAAGCATACCGCAGGCATTCGGCATCACATCCAAGATTATTGCCTTAGAGGTCCCATCACCCCACGAGATCTTGCCCCCATAACCAAAACCATTGGTCCATCTCATTTTGTTCTTGGTGACAGTTTCATCTGGACCTGAGAGAAAGATAGCGTTAGACTCCATACCCAATTGTTCTTGTATCCAGTGAATCTTCGCAATTCCATATTTCATGTTTTCCCTGCAGAGTGAAGAGCCTATATCCTCTAAACCAGTTGAAAATATGTGCTTCTTCGCTATTTCGAGCCTAGGATTTGACATATCATTTCACCTCAGTAAAAGAGCGACAGTAGATACTTAACAGTAAGAGGATAAAAGTTTTTGTTGCCATAATTTCAAGTAATACAAAAATAGGATAATACCGATGAAAGAATCGATAGAAAAAGTAATTGAAAAACATGCATTACAGAATGCACTCAAATACGATTCAGCCCCCCTAGCAGATGCTGTGATGGGCAAGGTGTTAGGCGAATGCCCCTGGCTTAGAACAAAGACAAGTAAAATTTCACCCCTAATTCAGGGACTCATAGAGAAAGTAAGTGCGATGACCTCTGATGAACGTTTAGCACGACTCCAGCAAATTGCACCTGAATTGATGGTACCCCAAAAAAAGGAGAGAATGCGTGGACTCCCGCCCTTGGAGGCTGGAGAGAAAGTGACGATGAGGATTGCGCCCAATCCCAATGGACCGCCGACATTGGGAAATGCAAGAGGTATAATCATCAATCACGAGTATGCACAAATGTACAACGGCAAGTTCATCCTTCGATTTGATGATACCGACCCAAAGACTAAAAGACCCATGCTGGAAGCCTATGCTTGGTACAAAGAGGATTGTGAATGGTTAGGCGCTAATCCCGATGAGATCGTGATCGCCTCTGATCGAATTGAGGAGTATTATCAATATGCTGAGAAGCTCATAAAAATGGGCAAGGCTTATATCTGTTTCTGTGATAGGGAGAGGTTCAAGATTTTTAAGGATTCCATGAAAGCTTGTCCGCATCGAGAACAAGAAGCAGAGGCCAACCTGAATCACTGGAAAAAAATGTTGGCCGGCGAATATGACGAAGGAGAGGCTGTTTTGCGGATAAAGACAGATATCCTGCATAAAGATCCTGCCCTACGTGATTGGGTTGCTCTCAGGGTCATCAAAGAGTCACATCCTAGAGTAGGACGCAAATATGTGGTCTGGCCAATGCTGGATTTTGAATCTGCGATGGAGGATCATTTGCTTAGAGTCACACACATAATAAGGGGAAAGGACCTGATGGACAGTGAAAAAAGGCAAAAATTCATCTATGACTATTTTGGGTGGAAATATCCCAAGACGAGCCACTGGGGGCGTATAAAAATTCATGAATTCGGCAAGTTCAGCACAAGTGAAATAAAGAGGGCAATCGAAAAAGGAGAATATAGGGGCTGGGATGATCCGCGTCTACCAACAGTGCGAGCCCTAAGGAGAAGGGGCATCCAAGCAGAGGCTATCAGAAATTTCATGATCGATCTTGGCATGAGTGGGACCGATATAGCAGTTAGTATGGACACACTATATGCCGAAAACAGGAAAATTGTAGATACCATTGCTAACAGGTACTTCTTCGTTTGGGACCCCTTACACTTGGACATAGAGAACGCGATGCCAACTGTGGCAAAAGCTCCACTGCATCCCACAGAGAGAAGGGGCTTGAGAGAGATCTCAGTGCAGGGAGAAGTTTTTGTATGCAAAGATGACTTACAAGGCATCAAGAAAGGCGATAATCTACGGCTTAAGGACTTGTACAATATCCAAATCACCGGCTTACGCCCACTTAGGGCAGAGTATATCGGGAACGATTTAAGTATCACCAAAAAAGGCGCTGCTATCATTCACTGGTGTCCTCCAGAAGGAGTTAAGGTCAAAGTGATAGGTCCGGAGAAAGAATACACGGGCATTGGAGAAAGAGGGATTGGCTCAGAGTTAGGTAACGTCGTCCAATTTGAACGGTTCGGATTCGTGAGGATAGATGCCATAAATGATGAGATAGTGGCATATTTTGCGCACAAGTAGTATCGAGCATAAGGTATAAAAAGCAAGGATTTAATATTAGTGGCTCAACACTTCACAATCGATGATTGATGAAGGACTTAGTCCAGAATGAGGTTAGAAAATGGCAAAACCGATATATGTTCGATTTGAGGTTCCAAAAGAGCTAGAGGACCAGGCATTAGAATTGTTGGAATTGGCAAGGGACACGGGTAAAATCAAAAAAGGCACAAATGAAGTCACGAAAGCAATCGAGCGAGGCATCGCAAAACTTGTTTTCATAGCAGAGGATGTTCAGCCAGAGGAAATCGTTATGCACATACCTCCTTTATGCGATGAAAAGAATACGCCCTACATATATGTCCGCAAGCAAGATGAACTTGGTGCAGCAGCAGGATTAAATGTTGGTTGCGTATCCGCTGCAATCATAGATGTGGGCAAAGGCAAAGGTCTCATTGAAGAGATTGCACCAAAAATTAAAGCGTTAAAGTGATCTAAATGGTAGAAGATGAGGGAGTTGTCCCAGCAGAAGTCATACAAGTGCTTGGCAGGACGGGAATGCATGGAGAAGCAGTCCAGGTCAATTGTCGGATTCTCGATGGCATCAATAAAGGAAGGATAATCACTCGTAATTGTATGGGACCGGTGCGCTTAGGTGACATTCTAATGTTACTTGAGACCGCAAGAGAAGCTAAGAAACTGACGACGCGGTGAACCTGATGGAAAATAAATGTTCGTTCTGTAGTAGTCCCATAGAGCCAGGAACAGGCAAGATGTTTGTTCAAAGCGATGGAGCCATCTACTTCTTTTGCTCCTCGAAATGTGAGAATAACTTTGCTCTTGGCAGGGTCTCTCGAAGAACAGAGTGGGTAAGGAAAAAAGTAAAGAAAACGGCCGAGAGCAAATCAAAGGAGAAAGTCGAGAAGCCCAAACCAGCAAGGAAGCCTAAAAAGCCGAGATCGAAGAAAGAGTGATTCGTATATGGGTATGGAAAGAATAGAGCGCACACTCCTGCTGATAAAACCAGATGGGGTCGAACGAAGACTGATAGGAGAGATCATTCGTCGCATCGAGCAAAAGGGGCTAAAGATAACTGCGCTCAAGATGGTGTCTGTTGACGAACAAACCGCAAGACGACTTTATGCAGAGCATGTTCATAAGCCGTTTTTCAGCTCGCTGGTCGATTATATCATGTCTGGCCCTATAGTGGCGACGGTCCTCGAAGGAAAAAATGTTATATCGGCTGTAAGAACCATGGTTGGTGCCACAGATCCCTCTAAAGCCAGCAAAGGCACAATTAGAGGAGATTTTGCCTCCAGCGTCACGCAAAATACAGTTCATGCATCCGATTCATTGGAGAGTGCGAAAAGGGAAATCAGCATATTTTTCGATGATGAATGTACTGAATAGATACTGTTGAAAGATACTTTTGAGGATATTTAACCAAATACCACGTTTATCTCAGACAGTTACTTTGTATAACGGAACTAAATCGGTTTCATCTGAAAATTTTCCTTTCCCCAGCATCTCTACTGTTACTTTGATCGTCCCATATTCGTAGTACTCTTTGGAATCGACTGAAATGTCATCAAAGGGAATTCTAATGTATTTTCCAAACATTTCGCCCAACCTCATTGAATGGTCTATGGTAATAGATTCTTTATGTACTAATTCCATTTTATCCTGATCAAAGGTATCTGAGATATCGTGATAGCCATACAATTCTATGACAACATTCATCGGAACATTCGTGAAATCAATAGGTTCGCTTTTACTATCATAATAAACAACATCAATAGCGACACCTTCAGATTCGGAATCAGCATCGTCACTATACCCAGCAGCCATTATTTTGATGTAGGCTAAATCGTCTAGTTGTTTTTCATTTTCTTGTAATGTGGGCCCATACATAACGCCATGGACTATGACATAGAGGGAAAGCAAAATAACCAGAATAAAAGGTGTTATAGCAATAGCAAATCGCTTTTTATGTTTTCCATACCATCTGTTTTTCAGGGGAATAACAATCCAAAAAAAAATATTGGTCCAAGAGGCATCAAAAGAAATCCAAAACCCATGATGAATCTAGACCAAAAATATGATTCTCCATAGAAACTTATTGCTGCAGCTTCTACTATACTAGCCATGATCCAGAGCATTAAACCCAATATAAAAATGATCAAGCCCTTCCAAAAGTCTTTCATTTTAATTCTCTTGTGTTATTCAATTTTTCGTGAATATTTTGGCCATAAATCATTGTTATCCCCAACATTCTTATATATTGTCTCGGAATAACTAAGCAGACCAAGATGGTAAAAAAGGCAGATCTAAGAACTCCGATCATATGTGTATTGGGCCATATCGATCATGGAAAAACATCGTTACTAGATGAGATACGAGGTACCAGCATAGCGGAGCAAGAAAAGGGAGCCATCACCCAGCATATAGGTGCTACTGAAGTCCCCCTAGCAACCATTCAGGATAAATGCGGCTCTCTCATGAAGGGCGACTTCAAAGTCCCTGGACTGCTTTTCATCGATACGCCCGGACACCATGCCTTTACAACGCTTAGGAGCAGGGGCGGGGCATTAGCAGATCTAGCGGTTTTAGTTGTCGATGCAACAGAGGGTTTTCAACCTCAGACGACAGAAGCTCTTAAAATCCTTCGCCGTTTTAAGACACCTTTTGTATTAGCAGCAAACAAAATCGATCGAATTCATGGATGGCGCCCACATGAGGATAAAGCATTTATATTAACATATGAGAATCAAAGCGAATATACAAAAAGATCACTCGACAACCTCGTCTATAGGCTGATCAATCAGCTAAATGAAGCGGGTTTTAGTTCCGATAGGTATGATAGAATCAGGGACTTCCAGAAGAATGTCGGCGTTATTCCAATTAGCGCTAAGACCGGAGAGGGGATCCCAGATTTACTGATGATCTTGATAGGCTTAGCACAACGCTTCCTCGAGGGAGATCTAAGACTTCATGCAAAAGGCCCAGGTATGGGGACTGTGCTAGAGGTCAAAGAAGAGAGGGGGCTTGGCAAAACACTCGATGTAATATTATATGATGGAGAACTTAAGACTGGAGATACGATAATAGTAGGTAGTTATGGGGAGCCAATCGTGACAAGAGTTCGTGCACTATTAAAGCCAAGACCTCTGACCGAGATCAGGATCGAAGAAAAGTTTCAGCGAGTAGATAAAATCGTTGCAGCAGCAGGTATAAAGGTAGTTGCACATTCTCTGGAGAGCGCACTGGCTGGCTCACCTATGCGAGTTGTTGAGGATGAGGCCCTAGTAGAAAAAATATCAAATGACATTAAATCCGAATTGGATGAAGTAAAGATTAAGACAGACGAGATCGGTGTAACCCTCAAAGCAGATACAATTGGATCTTTAGAGGCGTTAGTGCAAGAGCTAAACGATGCCAAAGTTCCGATATGGAAGGCTGATGTGGGTGACATTTCTAAACGAGACATCATAGAGGCTGCAACGATTAGGGATCCCTATTTAGCGGTCGTCATCGGATTTTGTGTAGAGATGCTTCAAGATGCAAAAGATGAGGCGTTGAGGTCCAAGGTTCAAGTATTTCAAGGTAATGTCATCTATCGGCTGTTAGAGGATTATAATATATGGGTTAAAGAACGGCAGTCGATATCTGAGAGGAAAGAACTGGAGGCAATCATTAGGGCTGGTAAGCTCAGGCTTATGCCAGGTTGTGTTTTTAGGAAAAGTAAGCCAGCAATCGTTGGGGTGAAAATACTCGGTGGTAAAATCAAGCCTGGGGTTTCTGTAATCAAAGAGAGTGGCATAAACGTTGGAATAATCAAGGGCATCCAAGAACACGGAGAGAGTAGAAATGAAGCTGTTGCCGGAAAAGAGGCTGCAGTATCCATCGAAGGGCCCACTGTTGGAAGACAAATAAAAGAAGGGGATATTTTATATGTGGATATTCCAAAAAAACATGCGAGGACCATAGAACAGGAGTTATGTGACACAATACCTGCGGACGAGCTTGAGACGTTGAAGGAGTTTCTAGAAATAAAAAGGAAAATTGACCCATTTTGGGCTAGGTAGGTAAAAACATGGTGAACTTTAGAGTAGTCATTTCAGATCCCCAGAAGGGGAAGGCATATCAAGTGGAAGTTTCTGAAGCACATGCAGATAAGCTTGTGGGCAAGAGGATCGGCAGCACAATTGACGGAGAGTTACTTGAACTCCCTGGTTACGAGTTGCAGATCACAGGTGGAACAGATAAAAATGGATTTCCAATGCGAGAGGATTTGTCTGGGAGTCAGCGGCGAAAAGTCTTGACGTTTGGAGGGACGGGGCACCACCCAATAGATGAAGGCCAAAGAAGACGAAAAGAAGTCTGTGGACGAGAGATATCCATTAACATCAGTCAGATAAATACCATCATCACAAAGTATGGGCCAAAACCAATAGAATACTCTTTGGGCAACGAAAAAGAGAATTAAGGTGATTTTTCTTCAGAACTCTCACTTTTCCTCTTCTCATATTTTTTAATCCACAATTTAATTCTTTTTGGTTGTTTCAATTTTTAGGTTATCCTAAATATATTTTAGGCTCCCTAAAAAAATATACTCTAAAAAGAGTATATCATAACAATAATGTCATATAATATACTTTCTAATATAACTATTAGAATTAGCCAAATATTTTTTATTTAGATGTGATTATATATTTATTTTAGGCTATTTCATCTAACTAAATTGGGTACCATAAATATTATATAAAATATATCTTATAAAAAAGAAAAAGGAACTTTATTGTAAAACGAATTAACATAGAGAACAAGTATTACAACTTATATAGGAACAAAACTCAAAAAATTTCTGAATGATCGATTTTGACATACTTTTGGTCGTTAAGGGGGGAGTTGCACATACCATAACATAAATTCCTATATACTTTGGAATGATTGAGTTGACAATCATCAAGATTTTTTGGGTGCTGAAAATTTGTTCTTATATTATTTGTAATACGGATGAAAAAGAAGTCTATTCAGTAGTACTATGCACATCAAAAACTGAAAATAGGAAAATCCATATGTTGTTTGAACCAAAATCAATTGTAATCAAAAAAGTTCGCTGATTTCAAGATTGAAAAGTTATTTTAAAGGTTTTTTTAAGATAAATAAGTCATAAAAAAGGAATAATAACAAATTAATTCTTTTATAAGGCTTAAAATTAGATGAAGTGAGATACATCTGAGATACATCTAAGATTATATTTTTCATCTAAAAAAGAAAAAAGATAAAATAAAAAAAGAAATTAATTAAAATAATGTAATGAATGTTTTGTTAAAAATGGTTGGTGTGGAAAAAAGTGAGAGTTAAAAGTTGAGAGTTAATTGAAAATAGGGATATAAAATAGAGGTATGATTAAGTTGATTAGTGTCGTATTTAATTACTGTCAATTGATTGAATGAAATGAGTGAACGAAATTGGACGATAAGATAGAGCTATTGATAAAAAGGTGTATAAGTTATGGGCTGACACCAACAGAAATAGCGATAGTTGAAGAAAACGGTATATAAAAAGGAGGAGGGTAAGGAAGAACCCATGACCAAAGTAAAAGATGCCCCTAGGACGGCTACCACGCTGGTTGTAAGATCGCACACTACAGCTAGAATAACACAATCTCGGGACCCTTATCTTGAACTCATGCATAGACTGTTTCAAGGAGAGGTGACAGCTATGAGGGCCAAAGGTTTTCTTGAGATAGTTGAGGAAAGAAAGAAGGCTGGTCAACCCATATTGGTCAGCGAATGGAGTCTCTTGATGAAGGAACTGGATATCGGCCGATCCTCGTTCTATTCCATGCGGAATAAATTATTGGGTGCTGGACTACTGGAGATAAGGGGTGGAGAATATCACCTGTCTGGAAAGTTTAGCAAAGACTTAGTAGACATGGCAAAGTGGTGGTGGGTTACCATTCTGGAAAATTCGCCGGAAACGCTATGACTCCCTAGGACGAGCGTCTAGATAGAGTATACATCCATAGGCACTAAATATCAGATATGACCTTAGCCAGCAGAAACAGTGGGAGGATTATGGCAACAACGAGCATAGTAAAACCATGCTTCTGATGTCCCACTATTTGAGGTCATTTTTGATACTATGTTAATCTATTCGCAGCTTTCCCCTCTGCCTTTTCTGCCTGGTAGATTCCGCAGGTATCATAGTATTCTATGCATCCGACCTCTAAAAATACAATTATAATAATTAATAATGAAGGGATATGGTATCTACGCTTTAGAGAGATTATATTATATGGAAATATGCAGATATGGGTATATTCACCAATCCATTATCGACTAGGACTTGAGCTTTTCTTTAAGCAACATAAGTTCTTCTATACGTTTCTTCAGCTCATCAAACTCTTTTCTCAATGATTCGGCTCGAATAGGTATCGTGTCCATCTTGCGTATTTCCCTGCAATATGGTCCAAGCCTCCTACTTACCTTGGTGGACTCTGTCATACTAAGAGAGTTTCTGCAAGCGAACTCTTCTTTATATATCCTCTCCACTCTCAAACGTAAGGAAGTTATTTTCTTCTGTAATTCTGTATCTACCTCAGCTTTTGGGATAACTTGAACTTCTCCAAAGGCACTAATCAATACGCTTAATGCCTCCGCTATGTTCTTGCCGAGATCGGTAAGCTCAATATACTTCACTCTGCCATCTTGACTAGAGGAGATTAACCCATGGTGCTCCATTTCAGAGAGCACGCTTGTAGTGTGTGCATATGTGGCATCAACTTCTTTTGAGATGACAGATGCGTAGGGTTTACTCTGCTTTGCAATCGCTAGCAAGATGCTTGCAGGTTTCTCCCTTAGGAACATTTTTTCGATGCTTTCTTTAACTGTCTCCTTAGGGGTCATATCATCGTCCTCATTCACATGATAAAAAACCAATATTCAGATGAAAAATTCTTTGTTCTACCTCTAGGATAGGGATCTTAATACTAGAAACGGTCTTCAAATTTGAGACATCTATAATAACTTGTTTTCTTAGTGGCATACTTCTCTAGGACATACTCACAGTAACCTCGTGATATCAAATCCTTTTTTAACATATATCAAGTTATCTTCATTAATAATTTTGTCAATTTTGCAAGTGCATCATACTATTAGGGAGCTGTCCTAGTTCTTATATGAAATTCAACCAGGGAGCATGAAAATGGTTATTAGATACTTACAAAAAAAGATCACGTACCATTGAAAATAAGCTGCACTATCCCACAACCCTAAAACCATGACTCTTCAGCGGCTGCGTTTCTGCCTGCGATGCGACCGAAGCACGTTCCTTCCTGAATGTCAGAGCCGCTCCCGGGATAAACTTCACCGATTGCCCCCCCAGTTGTTCTGCCAGCCGCGTACAACCTTGGGATAGTCTCATTGAACACATCTAACACCTGAGCTTTAACGTTTATACTTACACCACCCATTGTATCAAAAAATGCAGGCCTGGTCTCAATAGCGTAAAAGGGAGGGGTTTTGATTAGTCCAAGCCCACGCGCCCTACCAAACTCGGGGTCGACTCCTGACTTCGCATTTTCGTTAAAGATTTCCACTGTATTCTCTAACTCCGTTGGATCTACACCAATCTTCATGGCTAAACCCCTAATAGTAGACGCTTGCAACACTACACCCCCTTTTATCTCATCATCCATTTCATTAGTAAAACCAAGTGCAATCATGGACATTCCAAATTTAATACCTTGTATGACTCCAGAACCCCCGATTTTTCTCACATTATCATCGAAAATCAAGAACGCTACCTCCTGATCCAAGAAAACCTCATTCAGATAATCATAGTATAGAGATTCATCAACGAATCTCTTTCCATTTTTATCCACGAAAATAGCAGGCAAGTCTATCCCTGCTGAAGGCGCAACTACTGGAACACCTCTCCTCAATCTGGGAACCTCAGTTCCTGGTACACCTATGGTCTCATGCATGACTCTCAAGTCAGCTCCCAAAGCCCTTGCCATTCGAATACCATCTCCGGTATTGCAAGGAGGATTAACAGATATGCTCTTGTAACCTTTGGGGCTATAATCTTTGAGCATCTCCCTATTATGCCCAAAACCACCTGTAGTTATGATCACGCCCTTTTTAGCGCAGATGTATAATTCTTCCCCTTTACCTTCTGCTTTGACACCAATAACTTCTCTTTTAGTGTTTACTATCAGCTCAATTGCCTTAGTCTCCAGCAAAACCTCAATCTTCCTTTCTAAAACGGCATTATTAAGTATTTTAAAGAGTCCAGCACCCTCTCCCTCAAATTTAATGCCCCGGGGTTTAGGGGGAGTTGCAGCCGCAAACTCGGGTAAAAATTCAGCACCAGAAAAGCCGAAAAATACCGCTTTTGCGCCCAATCCCATTAGCCAATCTACATTTTCACTAGACCTGTCTGCTATCACTCTGACCAGTTCTGGATCATTCAGACCTTTGCCAGTTGCCATCCAATATTTAAACATCTCATCTGGAGAGTCTTGTACTCCATACTCCTTTTGAAATGAGGTATCAGCAGCATATATTACTCCACCACAGATGGCGGTGGAACCGCCAGGTTCGGATTCTTTCTCCAACAGGATTACTTCAGCTCCGGCATCATGTGCTTCTATGGCTGCTGCTGCGCCAGCACATCCAAATCCTATGACCACAACATCCATTACTTTATCCCACTTTCTATGCATTAAAATCTCGCTAACTCTCTGCAATAGGATAGCAACTCCGCCGACTGTGGCTGCCCCTATAATAAACCCCTTCATGAAGTTCCGACGACTGACAGACGCACCCTCTCTTCCTTTAAGCCCCAATGCTTGATACCTCCTATAAGCAACCTCAAACAAAGACATCCTTCTCCGCAAAATTCACCAATAAAACTTGTAAAAGTTCTCATAGAAATAGGTTTCGTGTTTTATTATCTGAAAATACTGGTAAATGTTTTTAGTTTTTTTATACATAACTAAACTGGAGTCATTGTATAGCAATAGTTATGAAATCCTTGAAAGGCGAAGTGTACGCTCACAAATTTCCCTATTAACACAATATGCCTGATAACTACCACCAATGTCTACATAATATCAACCTAGGATTATCTAAATCTTGACCAATTCAAGCTAGCTAGCAGAGTTCGCTGAGGTAAGCTCAAGGTTAAACGCTAAGTTCCCGTGATATGAGCTTTATCTTTTACTAGAGTAAATATAAGATGAAAATATATGTAAAAAGCTCATCAAGGATATATTCTCCAAAAGGTTTCGTTATCCAAGTTGTGGATGATTTTTCCTTCTAGTAGATACTATCACAGCAGGTATAATCCTTTAGTAGCATAGTTGAGTTTATCACAAATCAAGACTTGATGAAGCAGCACCTAGATCAGAATCCCCTTAGCCAATTCTTCGAGAACTTTTTTTGGATCCTTAGCTTTTATAACACCAGATGCGAGCAATACGCCTTCTGTGCCAAGTTTCAGAGCAGTTGCAACGTCCTCACCTTTTGAGATACCTGCCCCACAAAGCACTCGCACCGCAGGGTCCATTTGCTGAACTATTCTAACAGCTCCTGCAACCACCTCTGGGTTTGCTTTGGAAACAGGAATTCCGGTTCCGATCAGCTCAGGCGGCTCTATGGCTATGAAGTCTGGTTTGAGAGCCACCACAGCAGACGTGGTTGTAAGATTATTAGCACATACGACCGTTATGAGCCCTGCTGTTTTTGCCACTTTTATCGCGGCGTCTATGTCTGCCAATTTTAATTGCCTTTCAGAGTGGTTGATGAGCGTCCCAATCGCTCCCGCTTCTTTTATTGACTCTGCTAGAACGTAGCCAGTATGACCGCCCGGAACGATAGCATCGATGTGCTGCGCAAAAACTGGAATTCCCATTCTTGCAATCGTGCAAATGTCCACGAACTGGGGCGCTACGATTATCTCTGCACCAGACTTGTCCCTGAACTCTTTGACCAATTTGGCGATTTTTAAAGCATTTTTGCCAGTGCTCTCAAGATAGGTTTTAAAATTTATGAGGATTATGGGGGTTTTCATCATCGTCCTCTCATCTCAGAAATCAGTCATCACTCTAAACTGATCGATTTCTTCCTTCATCAGCTCAAGGAAACGCCTTGCCATGCCCTCGATGTCTTTTGCCTTGGTGATAGCCCTGCCAACGATGAGGATATCTGCACCTGATTTGATCGCTTCTTTAGCGTTGTCGGCCACGATACCGCCTGCTACTGCCACCAACATCTTATCCGAAAGAAGTTTAATCCCTTTAATATCACTCCACGCATGCTTTATTTCCTTGGATTCTACATCTATCGCCCTATGTAGCTCAACTACATCCGGCATAACGGTTAATCGCTCCAGTAAGCCCTTGGGATCTCCAACGTTTAGCATGTCTATGACAGAGCAAATCCCGGTTTTTCTGGCTTCTGTTATCACTTTTTCAATGGTCGCAGGAGGCGCCAATCCAGATACGACGAGCGCATCAGCGGTGGCGTCTGCCGCCATTCTAGCCTCTAGGTTACCGACGTCCAGCGTCTTAAGGTCTGCAACGATGAACGCGTCCCTTCGAATTTCTCTCATCTTTTGAATTATATCTAGGCCATATCTTTTTATCAGTGGCGTACCTGCCTCTAGGATCAGGTGGTCGCTCTCTGGTAACTCTTCGAGCACCTTTTTAGTTGACTCTATGCTCGGTATATCCAACGCGACCTGCAGATAGGGTGGATCCCACAATTTCACAATCTTGAAACCCATGATCGGATGAATAGATCGATCTTTTTCATATATTATTTTATCCACCGAAGGAAATCCTTCCATAGCTCGCTGTATTGCTAGTTTTGTCGCCCCATAGTTATAGCGGTAAATCTTACCATAATCCTCTGCCTTTGGATGGATAAAAACGCTCACTATTAGGACTAACTCCTCTGCTTTATCTTTAGGAATCAAACCCTCTTCCACCGCATCTGCCACAGCCTTTGCAACGGCCGTCTGTGCAGGTCCGAAAACTTGCGCAGCCTGCTCTAGATTTTGCACGGTGACCTTCGGAACGACCAACGTGGATGGCTTAGTTGGTAGATTTGGTCTGATGACTGCTAAGAGCGGAGTGTGCCCAGCAGACATATGAGACATCGCGTTGACAAATGCCATCCCTACAGGCCCGTTTTTGTCTCCGATGACCAAATCAATGTGCGCGATCTCTGGTTCTTCACCGATCAATGCTTCGCCCAATAAATACAAAGTGACACCCCATTCAAGGTTGAACCAGAGGATATATATCGCTTTTTATTGGACATACAATATAACGTCGCAGGGGGTAACAAAGATATCGATGAAGACGATATACAAGTGACCACTTTTCCATGTGATGAAATTATGTGATGTATTTCAGGTGCCAAACAACCTTTGAGCAAGAGAATTTCAAAAGATTTAGATATTAAAAGTCAATTGACTAGGATACGTAGGACTTGTGAGAGTCTCCAAATAGGGTCTAAGAACCTGAAGAACATAAGATTAGAATAAAGAAAGCAGATTTCTGCATAAACACGTTAAAAAATCGTAATCATAAATGAGCTGAAGTCAATACAATGAATGTAATGCTGATTGCTTGCCGTTTAGATATTCGCTACTTTAACAGAATGATGCCTTACCCCAAAAACGTGTTCTGGAGAGAGAGTGATTCCGAAAAAGTAAGTGTGAGAATATAACTCACAGTATTCAGCAACGATTTGCTATTTTTGACGTTTCAATCATGCCGGGAGCGCGATTCGAACGCGCGGTCTTCAGGTTATGAGTCTGACGCCTTAACCAACTAGGCCACCCCGGCTTGTTTTATAGTCGACATAAAGTGACATAATAGTTGTGGTCTCCGAAAGGTTTATTGTGACTGAGATATTTTAAAGTATACATATTAGGTGAATAGATGAAAAAATTAGCAGTATCAGTATTGGATGATACAGACGAAGAGTCTGTAGGAATATTGATGGACCTAGGGCTTAAGAGGAACGTTGCCAGGACACTTATGTATCTGGCTAACGCAGATGATGTTACCTCTAGAAGCATAGAACTCGGAGCGAATCTAAGACAACCTGAGGTGAGCATCGCTATGCGGAAATTAAAAGAGGAAAACTGGGTTGTTGTACGAGATATCAAGAGAGAGGGCAAAGGCAGACCGTTAAAGAGCTACAAATTAGCTGTTCCCATCGAAGATATCATCACCCGTCTCGAGGAAATGAAACGGCAACAGGCAGAAAAGGATCTTGAAAACATAAAAAAACTACGTAAGTTAAGTCACCTATCATGACTTTTTTAAGACTTTCACCCCCTCCTTTCTCCCGACGTGTACCTCATCCACGTTTGTGAAAATACCATGCCCGATTACTCCAATGATGTTTGATAGGTGCTCCTCAAGCTCTTTGGGAGCTATTATCTCACCAAAGTCCACATCTAACACAAAATTACCATTGTCTGTTATCACCGGCCCATCCTTTTTACGAGCTGCCCTCAGCCTAGGAACGCCCCCAAACTTTGTCACTTGCAGTTCCACGAGTCGTAGAGCATAGGGCAGGACCTCCAACGGAACTGGACAGTTCAGTACACCCACCATTTTGCTCTCGTCCACTATGACAATAAATCTACTTGCGGAAGATGCCATGATCTTTTCACGTGTATGTGCAGCTCCCTGACCTTTGACGCAGTTCAGCATCGAATCAACTTGGTCTGCCCCATCTATCGCAATATCCACAACTGGATGCGCCCATAATGTCGTAAGCGGTATTCCTGCTTGAATCGAAAGCAACTCTGTCTGGTGAGACGTGGGGATTCCAAGGACATCCAAGCCCTCTTTGACTTTCTTACCCAGATGTCTGATCACATATTTGATCGTCGAGCCCGTGCCTAGCCCAACTACCATCCCATCTTGGACTAATTCTACTGCAGATTTGCCTGCTGCTTCTTTCTCTTTATTTGCCATCAGAGCTAGATTGGCATGCATGATAAAAAAACTTATCACGACAAATGATTGTTAGATTAAACCATGATTAAGATACTTGTGACATATTACTCGAAGACCGGGCATACTGAGGAGCTTGCTAAAGCCGTAGCAGAGGGCGTAAAAGATGCAGGAGGGATGGCGGTCCTAAAAAAAGTGAGCGAAGTTGATGTGGAAGAACTGCCCACTTATGACGGAATAATCATCGGCTCTCCGGTCTACTTTGGAAATATGGCGGCAGATGTCAAAAGGCTTATCGATGATTCGATCAGCGTTCGCCGAAAATTAGAGGGGAAAATCGGCGCCACATTCGTGACATCCAGGCACAGAACTGGGGGGAAAGAGACAACCATGCTTTCCATATTGGAAGCGATGTTGATACACGGAATGGTCGTCGTCGGCGACCCCATCGAAGTCGGTGGGCACTATGGCGCAGCTGGGACTGATGAACAAGCTAAAAAAGAGGCTTTTGGGCTTGGAAAGCGCATGACAATGATCGCAGAAAAATTGGGTATATAAGATAAGGCAAATATTAAATATAGGTTCATCAAATTGTGTATGGAGTGAATTTGGGTGTCCCATCCCCTCTAGATAAACGCCTGAATTCACTCTTTACGATTTTTTTGGAGTTATCTAGGAGAGAACAATGGCTAAGAAAACAACAGACAAAGGTACAACATCAGAGAGTTGTATATCCTGTGGGGTTAGGCTCACAGAGAGAGGGTTTACTCGGTTTCTGTGCCCAGAGTGTGGAGAAAAGATAGGAAGATGCACGAGATGCCGACAACAGAGCAATCCTTATAGTTGTGCTAAATGCGGATTTATAGGGCCCTGAGGTGGACATTTTGTATGTAGCAGCTACAATAAAAATAATGCCAAAAGACACAGATATCGACTTTGAAAAGCTCAAGGCAGACATAAGGGCAGCCGTGCCAGAGGGCGCAAAATTGCAGGGATTTGCAGAAGAGCCGATAGCATTTGGCTTAAAAGCGCTAATAGCCGCCATAATTGTGAAAGACGAAGAGGGCGGAACCGAAAGAGCAGAAGAGTCGTTCGCGAAAGTTCATGGCGTAGAGAGCGTACAAGTCATTGAGCTCAGCCGAATCTAATAAATGGGGCTCGTAGCTCAGTGGAAGAGCACCACGTTCGCAGCGCGGGGGCCGCGGGTTCAAATCCCGCCGAGTCCATCTGTGTGAGGATATGAACGGCGAATTGATAGGTGACAAGGTCATAGTAGGTAGTGAGGCCCTAACAGAGCTATATGATTCCAGCTACTATGGGCGCCCCAGAGAAGACACCCTGGAATTATCATTAACAGAAGCATCATATCTGCTGGAAAGGGCAAAAATCACCATCGCTTTAGATAAACATGTTCTGAGCTTTGCGGAGTTTTTCAAGATAGCTTCCATGCGAATGGAAAATTTCGAACTGAAATACCTCGTTTACAAGGACCTTAAGGAAAGGGGGTACCATGTACAGCCGAGCGCAACCGATTTTCGATTATATCCGAGGGGTAAAAGACCCGGTGAAACCCCAGCGGAGTATTTTGTGCATGTGATATCAGAGCGAAAACCCCTTCCCTTGGCAAAACTGACATTTCTTATGGAAACCGCGGAAAATGTACGAAAAGGAATATTATTAGCGATAGTTGACGAGGAAAGTGAAGTAACTTTCTATGAGGTCAAAAGGGCAATGATGAAAGGGGATATGAAGCCAGTAGATCATGTTAAAGAGGAGGCCCTATTATTAGAGGATAGGGCCATGATATTTGACTCAAAGCTGGCTCACTTCCTTTACCATAATGGCTTCTTCGGAAAGCTCCAAGAGGAGAGGTTACAATTATCTTTGGTCGAATCTGCATACTTGCTAAAAAAGAAGGTCATCGAGATCGTTGATCGAAGTGGACATGCACTCAGTCTAAGGAAATTCACAGGGGTTGCAACCAAAATTGAGCCCACTTTCAAAAGGAAACTCAATATCTACGAGGACATGAGAAATAAGGGAATGGTTGTAAAGACAGGTTTCAAGTTTGGAAGCCACTTCCGTGTCTATAAGAAAATAGAGCCTATGAAAAGGTTACAACACTCAGAATATTTGGTACACGCGATTCCAGAGGACCACATATTTTTGTTGCCTGAGATGTCACGTGCCATAAGGCTTGCTCAGAGCGTTAGAAAGCAGATGATCTTTGCTTACATAAAGGATAAAAAGGTAAAATACATTGATATCGGGAGGGCCAAGCCATGATGCGGAAAATAAAGCTCAATCCATGGAGCACGAATTTCATAGAAGATTATTCTAAGTTATTTGATGAGTTTGGCGTATCCCCTTTCGGGGATCTGTTGGCAGAGGTGCCCAATCCACACCTATACATGAGAAGGCAAATAATCTTTGGCCATCGCGATTATCAACCCATTTTGGATGCGATGCATTCAAATCAGCCCTTCGGCGTCATGAGCGGATTTATGCCATCCGGTCCGGTGCACCTAGGACATAAGATGGTGATGGATGAGATCATATGGCACCAACGGATGGGCGCAGACGCATTCTTCGGAATAGCTGACATGGAGGCGCATGCCGTGCGAGGGATCCCATGGAAAGAATGCACTGAGAGGGGCATCAACGAGTATGTCCTTAGCGTGATAGCACTCGGATTTGAACCGAATGGTAGGATCTATTTTCAATCGAAAGACACCTTTGTCAAAGATCTGGCCTTTGAGTTAGGTGTAGAGGCAAATCTCTCTGAGATGAGCGCAATCTATGGTTTTTCCGGCGAGACCCATATATCACATATGGTAAGTGCGCTTGTTCAAAGCGCGGATATCCTCCATCCACAGCTGAAGGCATATGGGGGACCCAAACCAGTTGTGATTCCTGTAGGATTTGACCAAGACCCCCATATCAGACTTACGCGGGACATAGCAAGCCGGATGAGGATGTTCAAAGTGGAACAACGCGAGGATTACATTAGCGTCAGGGCAAAGCACCCTAACAAAGAGGCAATGTATGAAATAGCTGATAGCTTGGAGGGTGACGTGAAAATTTATGCCGAGCACGTGGACATTTATGACAATAAAGACGTAAGGAAGATCGAATCGGTTGTACGGGCCGTGGAAATTGAGCATGGTGGATACGGGTTAATCCTTCCTTCCTCTATATATCATCGCTTTATGAGCGGACTGACGGGAGGGAAGATGTCGAGCAGCTCTCCCGACAGCATAATCGCTCTCACAGAATCCCCCGATGTTGCAGCGGAAAAGGTTAAGAAAGCAAAGACTGGAGGGCGGGTGACCCTAACGGATCAACGCAAATTGGGCGGTGAACCCCAAAAATGTACGGTCTATGAACTGTTGCTTTTCCATTTGATAGAGGATGATGCCCATATGGCAGAGATATTCACTGAATGTAAGGAGGGTAAACGCACCTGCGGGAGTTGCAAGTCGCTCGCTGCAGAACTAATGATTAAATTTTTGAGGGAGCATCAGGAGGGACGGGAACGCGCAAAAGAGCGATTGGATGAGTATGGGCTGAAGTTAGAGGGGTGATAAAAAATAAACTTCTTTTTTAGTATTGGAATTAAGTATTTTTGTTATATTGCTCTTTAAAGTCTTCCAAAGAGGCTTCTAGTTGAGGGTAGCCACGTGTACAATTTTTCGCCCCATACATCAATCCACCCTTACCGATATCTTCTTCTATTTCTTTAAGACTTTGGATGGCTATATCACTATTTTTAGGTAAGTATTTCGTCACAAATGCACCTACCCACCACAGCTCATTTACAGCTAAATGTTTATCTTCTAATTTCATGCAAATGTCAATTATGCCGCCCATTGAGACTCCCATGCAAGCGGTCTTTAAATCTTCAGCAACACGAGCGGATCCACCGTATATTTTATTAAACCCCTTCTCATCAGCTTTAATCTCAGCAGCTTTAATCCCGATCTTTTTTAACCCATTGATGGCTTCTTCAGCCAGAAAATCCCTACTTTGGAGGAAAGCACCCTCCAATCTATTTTTAGCAGCCATAACACCGATATTTTTTAATCCACGGACTGTAGGCTTTGTCGCCCATGTAAATATCCTTCCAACGCTATAGACTCCAATACGTGTTAAGTTATCTATAACCAACCAAGTCTCATCTACCCATCTCTTTTCGGCACATTTTTTGCCTATTTGTGATAAATAAAATATTATATTTACTACCGCATCTTCACAAGATTCTTTAACTGCGCCTTTGACAATCTCACCCAATTCAAAGATGATGCCCGATGTCTCTGTTTCATACCCTGAATTAATTGCGTTTATACACTCTGTATATAGATTCTCAGCTCCAATCTCATATTTCAATATGCTATTAACGTCTTTTAAAAATGGAATTAATGAAAAGACGCAGAAAGCCGCAAGAGCAATTGAGAAATTTACACCCAATTCCCAGAAGCCTGCTTTAAGAACTAAAAGTGGTGTGACAACCCCTAATCCAAAAATAATCATTAAACCGATGGTTCCACGTCTAAATATGATCTTATCCATCGCCGTGTATCTTCTCGTCATCTGAGCTACTACCAACGTAATCGTAAACACCAAAGCAAGTATGGCAGCCAAGCCCTGAGAGATCGCACTTAATATGTATCTTGCATTGTCTTGATCTGTGTTTGGAGAGGCGTAATACAAGATTAAAAAGACTGCCAATGTTATGATTATGCATATGATCCACCCCTTATATTTTTGCCAGTTATAGTTCATTTCACCCCTTCTCCACTAATTTATATAATCAGATATTTGTGTTTAAAATACCTTTCTTATACCCTATCTAGTAACAAAATTCCCACCGAAACCAGATGTATAATTAAACGAACCTTTAAAAGTTAACAATATAATATTACATATGCCAGTCGGTAACTGGAAGAAGTATTGAGGAGGTAACCCATGCCTAAACCTAGCCTTGATAAAGCAACCAAGAAAGCCATCTTATATGCTCGTAGTTTAGTAGAAGCGATTGCAAAAGCTGATAGTAATGAAGCGGAAACACGCAAACGTATAGACCATATCCTTGAAAATCTTATGGGATATGACACTTTCAAACATATCACACAGGAGTATGCAATTCATGGGACTGGGGATGCTGTACATTGTGATATTGCCATCCAACTCGGTCATGAAGAGACATCAAAGCCAGATGTACTCATTGAAGTTAAAAGGGTGAATATTGACCTCTCCACAAAACACATCAGACAGGCGGCATCCTATGCTATTGATATTGGCTGTGAATGGATATTGCTAACCAATAGTAAAGAATGGAAACTTTATCACATTACATTCGGTCAACCCCCTCAGACTAAATTGATAGAATCTTGGGACTTGTTAAATGATAACCTAATGGTCTTAGCTCAGAAGTTTGAAATAGTCAGCTATAAAAATCTTAAAAAGCAAGGATTGGACAAATTGTGGCAAAAAAGAAATGTGTTAACCGCTCTCAATCTTCTAAAGACCGTATTATCGGAAGAATCGATAAGGAGGTTCCAGCGCGGAATAAAGAAAGATACTGGCATATCTGTGTCCCCAGAAGATATTGTTGGAGCTTTCCGCCACCTGTTGAATGAAGCCGCACTCATTGAAATGGATAAAACCAAGATATGCTTACCTGCTAAACGGAGACAAGTTAAAACTTCAAAAGCTACCAAGAGTCAGCCAACTTCAGTAGAGCAATAGATATAGGCTATACAGACAGAAAAAATGCAGTAGGATGGACATCTATCCTATGCCGCCTCAAGTCTTGGAATAACTCCTTCTATATTTGCGCTCTCTTGCATTTCTCTCTCCGAGAAGGTAGTCTAAAGACCTGAAAACCCCAAGAAATGCCTTATATCTTCTACGAGGTCGTTTTTTAGAAGTGTTTAGTTAAAGAGACTATAGGGAGGTTATTTGGTTAAAAGAAGGGTTATAGCAGGATATGGATATAGTGAGAAGGAACATAGTGAGAGCTGTAAAAAAATAAAATTTAAATGAAGAAGGAATGATTTGGATTTACTCTATCCAAATATCATTCCCATACCTGTTGCAGCCGAATCCTCTTCAGCCTGGATCTTTTTGATTATCTGCTTAGCCTCCCTCCCTATGAGCTTCTCTATCGGCAAATCAGCAAATAACTCACTGATTTCTTTGAGTTTCTTAGGCGTTCCAGATATGTACAAAAAGTACCCTTTACGATCAGATTCCAGTAACTTGCATTCTCGAACTGTGTAGCCTGTTCGCTTGAGGAGGTCGTTCTCCAACACTTTATCCATATCTTTCTTTACATCATAGCCACAGAAATATAGTTTCTCCAAATGCTTCCCTCCATGGTCAATCACATATGCTCTACTTAGGATAAAACTATGGTCTATAAAAGTTTTAACTTTTCCTTCTGGGGTTATAAGTGGCTTACCTGCCTCATTAGCTTACCTAACATATCAATATTAACGATCTACTATTAACGATCCGGAAATCCTAGAGCTGGGCATGCCTCGACCAGATATTACAAGTGCCCTCATGGGAGACCATGCAAGGTCCCAGTGGGTGCTCAGGCCTGCACGCTTTCAGGAACATTGGGCATGAAGAAGGATTTATTTTTCCCAAGATGACCAAATGACAGCTACAGCCGGGCACCATATCCCTTGCTGATTCTGTTTTAATATCATATCTGAGGCGCGCATCGCAATCGGCAAATTCATCCTTTAACCTATATGCCGAAGACGGAATGCTTCCAATCCCCCTCCAACATCCGTCAACCACGTCGAAAACCTCTTTGAGAATGCCCTGGGCTTTAACGTTGCCCTCTTTGGTTACTGAACGGGAGTATTCGTTGTCAAGTCTGGCACCATATTTCATCTGTTTCAGTAGCATGAGAACTGCCATCAGGATATCCATGGGCTCAAATCCGGCTACAACTGTGGGCATATTGTGGGTCTGAGGAAATATGCTGAATGCATCAGCTCCGATAATAGTCGCCACATGGCCCGGACAAATGAAGCCATCTATCTGAATGTCCTTGGTGCCCAAGAGGAGTTTCATCGCCGGTGGAATCAGCCTATGTGCGGTGAGAAAGCTTAGATTTTTAGGCGGACCCCTCAGAATCTCGGCGGCAACCGTTGGCGCTGTTGTCTCAAAGCCTATCGCAAAGAAGACAAAACTCTTATCAGGCTCTTTCGTTGCCATCTTCACCGCATCGGTAACACTGTAAACGATACGTACGTCTCCGCCGGTTGCTTTCGCATCCGAAAGTGACATCTTGGTCCCAGGAACCCTGAGCATGTCGCCAAAGGTCATTACAGTCAAACCATGCTGTGCAAGCCAAATAGCCTCGTCTATTTCCCCTGCAGGAACGATGCAAACAGGGCAACCCGGACCAGCTATCACCTCTATAGCGGGAGGAAGAAGTGAACGTAACCCGAAACGCGTAATAGCAAACTCATGCGTACCGCAGACATGGCAGAATTTCACAGGACCCTTTGGGACCAAATCCTTAATCTTGCTGACGATTACCTGGGTTAAAGCCGGATCTTTAAACACAGAAACTAAGATAGCATAAGAACAATTATAATTATTGCCTGTCAAGGGATTAGTACAATGGCTCAAATTAACCAAAATGACTTAACCACCGATGAAAAACGCATTCTGTTGGCATTGACCAGGGTTGAATCCGCTAGCCCAGAAAAACTGACATCGCTAGCAGAGATTAACGTCGAGACTGCGATGAGGTCTGCGCTCCTACTTGAACAGAAAGGACTTTCAAAGATTATTGAGAAGACAGCCGAAATGTACTCACTTACCACCGAAGGAGTTCTTTACGCAGAAAAAGGGCTTCCAGAACAGCGAATCATCGAGTTCATGGATGGCAAAGAGACCTTTTTGTCCGACCTCATAGAAGCGTTCTCCGACCAAGAGGTCAACATCGCGCTAGGTTGGCTCAGAAAAAAAGGCTGGGCATCCATCGAAAAGCGTAAAGACGAGGTGGTCATCACCCCTTTGAGCATAACGAGAGATCCCCAGAAAGATATACTGAATCTGTTGTATGTGAAAAATACGGACCTCAAGCGATTTGACCCCGAGGTCATCAAGGCTCTGCTGAACAGAAATCTGATCGTTGCAACAGAGAAGAGCGATCGGGTCATAAGCCTCACAGACGAGGGGCGCAGGTTGGTTGCAGAAGGTATCGAAATTATCGAGGAGATCACTCAATTGACGCCAGATTTGATTCGATCTGGTAAATGGAAGGAGAAACATCTGCGTGCATATGATGTCAACGCACCGGTACTCAAGGTTTTTGGAGCCAAGAAGCACCCCTATCGAAGGCTGCTTGATCAAATGCGCAAGATATTTTTGGAAATGGGCTTTGAGGAGATCCGGGGGGGCATAGTGCAGACTTCTTTCTGGAACTTTGATGCGCTGTTCCAGCCACAGGATCATCCTGCCAGGGAAATGCAGGACACCTTCTACCTTGATTCCAAAGGGGATATACCAATGGAACTTGCACAAAAGGTGAAGGTCATGCATGAGCAGGGCGGAGACATTGGTTCGACAGGTTGGGGAGGCAAGTGGAGCTTGGAGCTGGCAAGGACGGAAGTGCTCAGGACGCACACCACGGCAATAACGATCAGGCATCTTTCCGATAATCCAGACCCTCCAGTGAAAGCGTTCTGTATAGGACGCACCTATAGGAGGGAGACAATCGATTCAACACATCTGCCGGAGTTTACGCAACTGGAAGGAGTCGTGATGGATGAGGCTGTCTCATTTAAGAATTTGTTGGGATGCTTGGCTGAGTTCTATAAACGGATGGGATTCGAAAAATTACGCTTTAGACCCGGATACTTCCCCTATACTGAGCCCTCTGTAGAGCCTGAAGTGTACGTAGAGGGTTTGGGCTGGATGGAACTCGGGGGGGCAGGAATCTTCCGCCGCGAGGTCACAGCACCACTTGGAATAAGGCACCCGGTATTGGCATGGGGCCTTGGCGTTGGCAGACTGGCGATGCTGCGTCTGGGGCTAAAGGACCTTAGAGACCTTTATAGATCAGACATGGGTTGGCTTTGGAGGTGCCCTATATGCCAATGGTGACGCTGCGCTATGAAGACTTGGAGAGATTGATCGGCACAGACAAGAACACCATTGTCGACAGGATGCCAATGATCGGTGCTGATGTTGAACGCATCGATGAAGACCATATGGATGTGGAGTTCTTTCCAGACCGTCCGGACCTCTTCAGTATCGAGGGCGTCGCCAGAGCGATGCGCGGTTTTTTGGAGATAGAGACGGGTTTGCCCAGGTATGATGTAAAAAGTTCAAAAGTCTCAATCACGATAGATGAGTCCATTAGACCGATAAGACCTCATCTCGCCTGTGCCGTTGTCCGTGATTTGCACCTGGATTCTAACAGCATTGAGCCCTTGATGAGCTTACAAGAACATCTGCACTGGGGCATTGGGCGCGATCGAAAGAAGGTATCTCTTGGCGTCCATGATCTTTCAAAGATCAAACCGCCGTTTTTATACAAGGCAGCTGACCCTGACACTGAATTCGTACCACTTGATTTCGACTATCCCATCTCGATGCGCAGGATACTTGAAATCCATCCAAAAGGGGTCAAGTTCGCGCGTATCTTGGATGGCATGAAACGCTACCCCCTGATAACCGACGCTGCTGACAACGTATTATCCTTCCCGCCAATCATCAACTCGGCACGGACCATGGTCACCGATACGACGAGGGATTTGTTCGTCGAGGTAACAGGAACGGATGCGTCCGTTGCCACGGCACTGAACATCGTGGTAACTGCACTTGCGGAAAGGGGCGGCAAGGTTGAATCAGTCAGGATATTTTCAGATGGAAAGGTGCGCAAGACGCCTAACCTGTCTCCAACTATTAGGTCGCTCCAAGTTAAGGATGTGAACTCACTTCTCGGTTTGGATTTGAATGCAGAAGAAATCGCAAGAAATCTCAGAAAGATGAGGTTCGGCGCAACCATCCATGAAGATGGGATCGATGTGGAGGTACCGGCATATAGGGCAGACATATTACATGCCTGTGATCTGATCGAGGATGTCGCCATCGGATATGGATATGACAGATTCAAACCGGAATTTCCCGAAATCGCTACGATAGGCAAAGCACATTACATCGAGGATAAATTCGAATGGCTGAGGGACATCATGATTGGCCTGGGCTTTTCAGAGGTTATGACCTTCACGCTCACGAACGAAAAAGTGCACTTCGACAGCATGCGACGACCTAAAGTGGAGGTAACAAGGGTCAGGCATCCGATCAGCATAGACCAAACCATGGTCAGATCGTCCATTCTTCCGAGCCTAATGGAGATTTTGTCTTTGAACAAGCACCATGTGCTCCCGCAAAAGATATTTGAGGTTGGAGAGGTTCTGCTCAACGGAAAAAATTCACAGCGATTGGCATGTGTTTCCATAAACTCCACAGCTAACTTCGCCGAGATAAAATCCATTGCTGAGTCTGTGCTGAGAGAGCTCAAAACAGAATTTACCCTAGAAGAGGCAGAGGATACGGCATTTTTAGAGGGGCGGAGAGCCCGCATCTTGGTGGATGGTAACAACATAGGGGCATTCGGTGAGATCCATCCAGACGTGATTCTGAATTTCGGACTGGACCAACCTGTTGTGGCCTTCGAGCTGGACGTCAGCTAGGTTTCCCTATTGGAATGAGGTATAAGGGTGAGGTTTCCTCACTTACATCGAGGATTCTGCGAACCTCGTCATCGAGAAAGGCACCCACTACGGTGCAGGCTAATCCCAAAGATTCCGCCTGCAAGTATATGTTCTCGCCAACGTGACCTGCTTCCATGTGCACATATCTTTCTCCTCTTGCACCATACTTAGAGGTGGTCCTTTCGTATATCGCGCAGATTACCAAGATTATGGGCGCATCTTTGATCCACATCTGGTTCAAAGTCGATGCAGAGGCCATCTCGAGTCGCAGGTCGCCTTCTCTGCATAGTTCAAGAGAGTGCCCTTCGGCATCGTAGTGATATATGCCCTCTTTCAGTCCCTCAACTCCCCCTGCCAATATGAAGAGCTCCAGTGGATAGAGGGCACCAGCGCTGGGTGCAGCCCTAAATCCCCTTGAGTCAGTGATGCCCTGAGCTGCCCATAACAGTTGGGATAATTGATTGAGACCAATAAATGCGGATTCGAATCTCCGAACGGATCTCCTGCCAGCAATTGCCATTTCCACTGACATCTCTCCGTCTGCATTAGGTTCAGGCAAAAGTATCCTGGATTCTGCTTTCATGCAGTTGTAGGCTCCCAGGGTAAACGATGCCGCTCCCATGAGACCCAGAATTTTGAGGATGCCTCTTCTGGTCCATTTAAACGCCATCATCTGTTATAGTTATTGGTTGACTTAGGATAAAAAGCCTGAGATCAAATCAGGAGCCAAATGGGGATCGTGAGAGATAAAACACCCCTAGAATTAATACACATTAAGCATTACAGTAAATTCATGCGAACAATCGACTGGAACGATGAAGATAATAGTGTCATGTTAATAGACCAGACGAAATTGCCCAAGGAGTACATTGTGCTGGAATGTAAAGACGTGGGCGCTCTGGCCGAGGCGATAACCTCCCTGAAGGTGAGGGGTGCGCCCGCACTTGGCGTTGCCGGTGGATTTGGCATCGCGCTGGCTGCGCATACCAGCCATGCCCAAGGTCCAAGGGATTTGATGCAAGACCTCGAGGGTGCAGCACAAATTTTGAGGGGTACCAGGCCAACCGCAGTTAACCTGTTCTGGGGCATCGACCGCGTTCTCAGCAAAGCGAACGCCGGTCATTCCATCGCACAAATAAAGGAATTAGCGCTGGAGGAAGCCAAGAAAATGGCAGACGAGGATGTGCAGAAGTGCCGGGATATCGGCAAGCACGGCGAGGCATTGCTGGAGGACGGCGACATCGTTCTGACGCATTGTAATGCAGGCAGGATGGGTTGTGTCGACTGGGGCACAGCCCTAGGAGTTGTAAGGTCAGCCATAGAAAAAGGCAAGAGAATAAAAGTCATCGCATGTGAAACTCGTCCCCTAAACCAAGGCTCAAGGATAACCACCTGGGAGCTCCTCCAAGACAACATTCCCGTTACGCTGATTACCGACAGCATGATCGGGCATGTGATGAAATCCGGAGACATCGATAATGTGATCGTCGGCGCAGACAGAATCGTCGAGGATGCGGTCTTCAATAAAATTGGCACCTATACTCTATCCATCGTGGCGAAAAAGCATGGCGTTCCCTTTTACGTTGCAGCCCCCTCATCTACCTTTGACTTTGACAGGCGCGCAGCGGACATAAAAATCGAGGAGCGCGATCCGTCAGAGCTTAAGTACTTTGGAGGCGAGCAGATCGCTCCTCTGGAGGTGAAAGCCTATAATCCCGCCTTCGATGCCACGCCGATGGAGAACGTGAGCGCCATAATAACTGAATACGGGATATTATACCCGCCTTTCGTATTCGAGGAGATAAGGGAGAGATGGGCGGGGTTGAAATGATAGTTTCAATGGATATTTAATTTAGTCGATGCGATAAGATAGGATAGAAATGAAGACCTGCGGATATACCTTCAGGAATAAAGAAAAATGTGCTGAGGAAGCTCTGCAGAATTCGAAGTGCATACTCCATATCGATCTCCCAGAAGACGAAGAAAGCGAAGAGTTCAAGGAAATAAACGATTTAAAAAGGAAGAAAGTTGAAGAAAAAGTCAGCAAAGAGGATTTTAATTTTGAAGGTGCGAGATTACTTGAAGTCGATTTCTCAGAGAAGAAGATTAAAAAGAATCTGGATTTTACTGATGCCATTATTAGAAGAGATGTTTCTCTTAATAGAGCCAAGATAGGTGGAAATGCTTGGTTTGGGGAAGCGACGATAGGTGGAAATGCTTGGTTTGTGGGAGCAAAGATAGATGGAAATGCTTGGTTTGGGGAAGCGACGATAGGTGGAAATGCTTGGTTTGTGGGAGCAAAGATAGATGGAAATGCTTGGTTTGGGGAAGCGACGATAGGTGGAAATGCTTGGTTTGTGGGAGCAAAGATAGATGGAAATGCTTGGTTTGGGGAAGCGACGATAGGTGGAAATGCTTCGTTTGTGGGAGCAAAGATAGATGGAAATGCTTGGTTTGGGGAAGCGACGATAGGTGGAAATGCTTGGTTCTATGGAACCGAGATAAAGTACTCTGCTTATTTTGATGGAGCCATAATAGTCGGAGATGCTCGTTTTGATGAAGTTAAAATAGGGAGAGATGCCCTATTCAATAGAGCTACTATATGTAAAGATGCTTCATTTGATAGGGCTAAAATAAAAGGAAAAATAGAGTTTAAAGATACGACTTTCAAAAATCCAGAAGCTCAAAAAAATGCATGTATAACAGCAAAAAATATTTGGACAAAAGTGGGTGACAGAAACGAGGAGGATTACTATTTCCGTCTTGAAATGGAGGCAAAAAGGAAACAGAAAAAACCCATTATACAATTTTTAGAGCTTATTTTAATCCAAAAAATCTTCAGATATGGCACAAAATGGGAATATGTTTTACTCACATGGTTCTTGGTAGTGTTTGGATTTGCATTTCTCTTCTGGATTGGCAATGGCGTGGAAGGTGCAACTTCTTTGTGGGAGAATATTTATTTCAGCATCGTTACAGCGACAACTTTGGGGTATGGAGATTATCATCCAACTCATGGAATTTATCAAGGAGTTGCAGGCATTTTAGCCATCTTTGGAGCTTTTATGTGGGCCGCATTCATTGCGATATTCGCGAGAAAATATATGCGCTGATCTTAATAAAATAAAGTAAAGAAGATGAATAGTTACCAAAGGCTTATAACACAAAAATAAAAAGCTCGATCAAGCAAAATACAACAACTCTTATCTTACTATGATTTAAATTATAATCGAATCGAATATCAATACAAAAAACCACAAAGGAGATTAAATAAATGGCAGAACCGCAGAAAGTTCAAATAAGGGGTACACCAGCCATAGTAAAGCCCCTGTTCGCAGATGAGGTGATGCTCGGAATTACCGTAAAGGCAACAAAGACCGAGGAGGGAGTTAAAAAAGAGGGTTTGGTAAGGCTCAGCTTTCTCGACGTGATAAGAGGGCAACTGTTAGCTGAGGTTGTCATAACTCCTGCAACCGCCAAATCGCTTTCAAAAATCCTAAATAACGATCTAAAAAGGATGGAAGACGAATTAAAAAGCAAAAAGTTGCCGGAAAAACCGCTGATAAAAGAAGAAACGACCGGGTACATATACTAATAGTTGAAAGCTAGTTTGTTATATATTATTTTGTTTTAGACCTTACCATACTATAGTATACCCATCTCTGTCAGGCGCTCAGGCAGATAGGTATCGGTGACGAAGTCCAGGCCGTACTTTGCAAGAGACTGCTGCTCAGACTTCTTGTTCAGCTCCAACTGGAGGTTGACCTCGCTTTTCCAGAACTCTGACTCAAACCTGGGATCAGAGAGCAGGGAATGTAGTGCCCTGATATCCTGATCTGTCAGCTTGTCGTTGGGCAGCTCATAGTTGATGATATCGGACGGTCTGATTCCAACGAACATCGCCGCCGGAGCAGCCATATATTCGGACAAATGAGCGCTCTTAATCGAGCCATAGGCAACGGATGCAAAAATACGATAGGACCAGGGGTCTCCATCGGTAAAGACCGCCACTGGAAGCTTCAATTCCTCGCTGATCCTCTTCATCAGTCTGCGCGTGCTTCTGGCTGGCTGGCCCTTCAGGTGAATGATGATAGCATCAAATTTTTCATCAAACTCGTTCTCGATGAGCCTGTCACGCATACCGCCCGTCTCTATGGCGATGACGAGCCTTGCGTCATGCTCTAAGAACTCAAGAGCGTCCACGTTACATGGAACCTGATAGCCTGCCTCGCCAACATCATCTTGACAGTGTATGATCTTGGTTCCCCTTCGGGTTTGCTCCCGGATGCGCAGGGGGCCCAGGATAGATGCACCATCTTCCTCCGGTCTTATATGAAAGTCCTCTCTCTGGAGTTCGCTCACGATCTCAAGGTCCTCGATCAACCTATCGCTTTCCTGCTGCTCCCCGAACTTTGCCAGGCCCCAGTTTTCAGATATGTAGTACAGCTCTCTCAGCGTGGAGGATTTCGCCTGCTTTAGCTGCGTATTCACAAAATCGACCACATAGGAGGTCTTGAGCAGCTGGTAGGCACCACGGGTCGTTTTAGCGCTTCTGGTGCTTTCTCGCTCGCCATATACCCATACTTCCGCATCATCATCATAGGCTATGTTAGCTTTCGTCCGGGTCGGCAGTAAGAGAGCAGGTATCTCCCCGTTCTCCAGCTGGGTGTAAAACCCATTGATCAGATGAAGTAACTTCCTCTGTGTCAGCTCGTCCTTCTCGATCATACTTACTACACCACCTTCGCCCCTGTTATGACCTCTTCGTCTATGCCCTCTGCTATGGGGGCTTGCAGCTCTGGAGTTCCGCTACACTCGATATTGTAACAAAGCACTTTCTGCTCGCCTGGAACCAGAGATACCTTCCACACCAGACTGGTCGAATTACCGACTTTCATGACTTTTGCCCCTGGAGCGTCCAATACCTCATATTTGAACAACTCATGAAGTTTAAACGACCTGGCATGCTCGTCAAAGTTTCTGACCTTCAGGGAGACGAAACACCCGTCAGCCTTTGGCGTAACTTCTCTCTGGACCAGCACATTGCCCATGATCTTCGCTATCACCGGTCTAATATCAGGCTCCTCCTTTTCCAATATGGAGGATACCTTGACAACCATCTTCGGGAGAATCTTCTTGATGATTTCCTCCTTGTCTTTACGCCGTTCGAGCAGTTTTTGTCGAGAGAGGTAATTCTTCGTGTCGCGGGCTACTTCCTGAACAGCCAGCTTGATTTCGTTCATGATCTCTGGGATATCTGCTATCGCGTCCTTCGATTCCGATGTGAAGGGAACTTTCGTAGAAGCGACATGGACAAACACAACCGCTGGGCCGACCGGTATGCCATTTCCACCGGATTGGTTCAGCTCATAGTTCTTCCAGTTTATATCACTTATCGCATGAGTGATTGCACATCCCCCTTGCTGATATAGCAAAGGCACCTTGTTGGCGAAACGCAATATTTCAATCCTATCCTCCTTGGGCAGGCTGCCACCAAATGCGATGCCGGCCTCCACAATGAAAGGATTGCCAGAATGGACACTGGCGGCCCTTGTCGTGGTAGATATGAAATCGACGTCATATTCCTTCTCAAGACCTTTGTATATCTGATCCTCCCCTAGGGGGGACAGGCAATCCATTGGCGGAGCCTGGATTCTGACTTTTCTGAACGCCCCCAGAAGGTGCTTCGCCTGATCATGGGATATATTAGCAGGAACCTCACCAGGATCAATGGCAGCATCTTTGCAGATGTCCTCTGCAGTCTTCCGCCCCATCCTGGAAAACTCGTTCATCAAGAAGGACACCAATTTCTGCCTTTCCGTGTAGCGCAGCATCTTGATTAAAGTGCCTAATTCCATCCCATCCGGATGGGGCATAATCTCCTTGGGCTGGGGCGGCATGATATCCGTAGCCCTATCAAATACCATTATGTTCCCATCAGGTTCTATTAGCGTCAGCCTGGCATGTGGGTTCACAATGGCAGTGGATTTCAGATATTCATGGATGGACTGGCGCCTCCCACGCACATAGGATGCTTCTATCTCCATCTCTATTCTGGTTCCATGGGGTCGATCCCAATCCGCAGTTCTCTCCACCAGGATCTCTGGCTCATTGACCTTGGTGTTGATGATCAGCTCATAATAATGTGCAGGGTCGTTCAGGCTTATCCTGGAGGTTATCTTGGTAGGCTTGCCAGAGGTCAGTTGAGAATAGAGCACTGCCGCTGAGATGCCTATGCCTTGCTGGCCCCTGCTCTGCTTTAATACGTGAAATCGTGAGCCATAGAGCAGTTTGGCGAAAATCCTGGGTATCTGCTCTCTAACTATGCCAGGCCCATTATCTTCGACCGTGATCAAAAAGGCATCTCCTGCCCGAGCAACCTGCACAAAAATGTCGGGAAGAATGGAAGCATCTTCGCATGCATCCAACGCATTGTCCACCGCTTCCTTAACGCACGTTATTAGGCTTCTCGGGGCAGAATCAAAGCCAAGTATTTGTCTGTTCTTCTCAAAGAACTCAGCGACGCTTATGGCCCTCTGTTTTTTTGCAAGCTCCTCTGCAATCGCCATCTATCTGTCCCATCCCCTATATTTTTTAGTTGATTTTAATTGATGGATATATAGCAACACATCACAGCTCGGCCCCAACTATGGTCTGAGTTGACGTCACACCCTGTATATCCCGTATGGAATCAACCAGTTTATTCAACGCGCTTAGACCCTCAACTTCCATTATCACGATGAAGTCGTACTCGCCAAACACATGAAAAATATCCCTGATTCCATCTATACCTCTCAGCTTGTTATAGACGGACTTTTCTTCCCCAGGAACGACGTTCACCATCGTAACTCCTATGACCATCTGATCCACCCTCATAATTACATGTCACACTGAGAACAAAAAGGTTATTGTCATCAGCGCATATTCTAAGCATAAATGAATGAGATTGTCGCCGTAGGTGATGTTCACGAGGGCATCAATTTTGGTTTTCGAATCGATCCAGAGACCGGACTTTCCGAGAGAGCTTTAGACATACACAATAATTTCGCCCGTACGGCGCAATTTGCAATAGATAACAAATCAAAGCTTTTCGTGGTCCTCGGCGACCTCTTCGATAGAACGCACGTCAGCCCGATTTTCCGGGAGATGATAAGACGGGATGTGATGGAGCCCTTAAAAGAAGCAGGCATACCAATATGGATACTCGCAGGAAATCACGACCAGCCCAGGGGAAAGAAGGGCACCTCTACGGATGATTTTCGGGGTTATCCCCATGTCAATGTGTACAGGAAGCCTGCTGTGGAGACGCTGGAAATCAACGGGAAGAGAGTGGGATGCCTCATCGTTCCATACATGCATCCAACGCATATTGCAGAGCTGGTGCTGGAGAAATTTGGCAAAGAGACGCCCATAGAGCAGACCTTCATCCTCGGACAAGAGTTGCTGAAACAATGGCTCCAAAAAAGGGCAGAGGAGTTGGATGTGGATTTCAAGCTCCTCTTTGCCCATTACTATGTGGAGGGTGCGAGGCTAAGAGAGACCTCATATCCGGAAGTGCTGCCGGGGGAGTTCTCCTTTCGGAAGGACATGATCCCTTACGTGGACCTTGCAGTCTTCGGCCACATTCACCTGCACCAAACGATGCACATAGGGTCTACAGAGGTCCTCTATTGCGGGGCAGTCGAAAGAATAGACTGGGGCGAGAGGGAGGACGAGAAGGGATTCATCGTGATCAGTCCTTTCGACGAGATAGAATGGCGATTTGAAAAACTGCCTACCAGGGATATGTTGAAAATCAAAGTTGAAGTGAGCGGGGGGAACCCCATGCAGAAAATTCTGGATGCCATACCAGACGTCACAGGGAAACTGGTTCGCCTTGAGATCAAGATCGACGAAGGGCTGCGAAGCAAGGTCGTAGATGCTGAGATCGCAGATAAGCTGAAAGATGCATTCCATTATGAGGTGCGATGGAACGAGAGAGAGGAGAAAAGGCTCGGATTTGTCAGCTTCACCATGGACCCATTTAAGCTGCTCAAAGACTTCATAGACCTCAATTATGGGGGGCATCCAAAGCACGACGAACTCCAGAAAAGAGGGGGGTCCCTCCTAAAAACGGTGTTGTGATGAAAACTCTCGACTCATTCTTCAAAGAGCTAGAAGAGACTACATCTGGGGGATTCGTCATAGAAGGGATCGAACTTAAGGGTTTTATGAGATATCTGGATAAATCCTCAGTCCACTTTCCGCATAAATTCAACGTCATCATGGGCAAGACCGGCACAGGAAAGACGTCCCTGCTGGATGCGGTCACCTTTGCATTATATAAGCGAACCTCTAGAACAGATTTACCCAACGTGAAAATCCAGGATATTTGTAAGCCCGGCGGGTATATTAAGATCACATTTAGCCACGGGGAGAGCCGCATACCGAACAGATACGAGGTAATACGCGGCCTGACCTCCTCTGGAACCTCTTATGTAACCCTCAAAAGGGATGGGCTGCCCATAGGCGGCACCATTCCTGAAATCGATGCCAAAATACAGGAGATAATCGGTCTGGATTATGTCGGCTTCCACAATTCAACTTTCGTCCGCCAGGAGGAGATGAAAGAATTAGGGGCAGAGACCGGCTCACAACGTCTGGAGATATTTCAAAAACTTTTTAGGTTGGAAATTTTCGAAAAAGCTCAGAGCTTGGCGACTGAAGAATTGGGTTTAATCGCATTGGACATTAAGGAGAAGGAAGCCGAACTAAAAGTGAGGAAAGATCAACTGACCAAGTTGCCAGAGATGCAGGAAGAGCTTGATTCGATAAATAAGGATATCAAGACGGATGAAGATGGATTGAGGGGTTTGGATGAAATCATCGCCGAAAGAGAGCTTTTGTGCAAGGAGCTGAGGGGGAAGCATGAGAAATTTTTTGAGATCAAAGCCAGGGAATCCGAAGCATCCAACGACATCCTTGAGCTGAATAAGAAGATAAAAAAAGCCTGTGAGGATCACCAGAATACTCGGGAAATCAGAGAAAAGGTACTCAGACTGGATGAAGAGACCAGGGACTATGAGTCGCTGAGAGCGAGTTGGGACACCCTAAGGGAAAGGGAACAAAAGATCAAAAGCCTAGAGGGTCAAAAGAGCATCTATGAGGGACAGAAGCGCCAAGCAGAAGAAGAGCATAAATCCGATATGGCACGCCTCTCATCCCACCTCAGCATACAGGAAGAAAGACTTGGCAAGATAGTAACGGACGTAGATGGCAAGGAGGCTTTTCTTCTTCTAAAAAGGGAAGGAGCTCTGGAAGAGAGGATCGAGCGAATAAAGCTGGAAATGGAGTGGTTAAGAGATAGAGAGAGCCTGATATCGAGCCTGAAGACAGAGCGTGATGAAGCCCATGGAGAGCTGGACGAGGTTTCAGCAAGGACGAAAAGGATCAGCGCAGAATCCTTCGTACTCTCCGAAATCCAAGAGCAAATGGATCGAATAAAGAGCGACAAGGAAAGGAAACAAGAAGAGTGGTCTCTCAAATCCAAGAAGATCGAAAAGGAGATCGAAGAAATTTTGGCTCAGATGAAGAGCCTTGCATTCAGTGAAACCGAGCTGGGGCAGCTCAGCGAGATGAGGCGTGCGTTGGAAGCCAAGAAGCAGAAAAGGGAAATGTTAGAGCAGAAGCGGAGAGAGCTGGACAGAATGGGTGATGTGTCCAAATTGATCGAGAATCTGAAGGCTCAGAAGGCACAAAAGGAGTTGATACAGAGAGAATTGCAGGCTTCATTAAAAGTGCTCTCGGTGGATAAGACCCGTTATGAAAGTATTGAGCTTGAATTGAAGGAGATGGAAAGAAAGAGAAGTGAATTAAAGGGGGATATTCGCGAAAAAAAAGGCAAGGCAGATCAAATAAAAAGGAATGTCGAGGACCTCTTAAGGCTCAGAGAACAGATCAAAGAGCTGGAGGAGAAACTCAGGGATTTGCAAGAGACGTCAGAGGTGCTCACTCTGCTGAAGGATAAGATATTCCACAAGAGAGGGATAGTCATGTATGCCATCAACCAGCTACTGCCTCAACTTGCTAAGGAATCCTCCGCCAACCTCTCAGATTTAACGGATGCCAGATTCAGCAAGGTACAGCTGACGCCCTACGAAGAGAGCAAGGGCTATGGCATTCGCATCGATGTGGAGGGGCCTGATGGCTTGTTCCATGACGTACAGGAGTTCAGCGGCGGTGAGAGAACGCAGATCAACGCCGCCCTAAGATTCGCGATCGCCAAGGAACTTGCAAGCCTTCCCCAGGTTGGAAGGACATTCGGCAGGATGAAGACCCTTTTCATTGATGAAGGGGATCTTGGGTCTCTGGATACAGAGGTCAGCAGGGAGCTCTTTGTCAAAAAACTCTTTGACATGGGCCAGTTCTTCGACAAAATCATTTTGATCACCCATTTGACTGAAGTGGCAGATAAATTCCCAGGCAAGATAAGGGTGTACATGACGCCAGATGAGAGGTCCAGAATAGAGGTGGCAACGTGAATTTCGCCGATGCATTAGAGGACATCAAAAGGTATAGCCACCTAGCACACGAAAAAGACCAAACGACGTTAAAAGATGTGGCGATAGAGGAGTTCAAACTGGCCGATGAGACCAGGGACTTGGTAGCCATCGATGGGTCGCACTCCTTCATTTTGGATCTTGCCGGGATCAAATTAGCTGTGATTAGGGTCTGTGCACTGGAATACACGTTCGTTGTTGGCACAAAAACAGGCTTCAAGCTCAAGAATTCCTCAATCGTTGAGCGACCAATTGTGATCTCAGCGCATGAGGAGTTCGTTGAGGGTCAATCTGAGCTATATAAGAGCATCTTTGAGCATGCAAGGAGGTCGAAATTAAACACCTACTCGTATATGGCCAACGAGCTCAGGAGATTTGAGGAGTATAAACTCCTGAATCAGGTTTCAGGCAATACTTCCGGGGAGCTGTTGGCACTTGACGGCGCATTGACCATACCGCCACCCTTCCTGAGCGAGTTCTCAGATATGATGGAAGACACCATCCAAAGATGTAAAGATCATGAGAACGTACTGATCGGCGTATCCAAAGACTCTGAGACTCATGCATTCGGCTCGCCTTCGACCGACGAGGAGCTGTTGCTCAAGGTCGAAAAGCAAGGTTACCTATATGTCAAGGCGAATCTGGAGGGGACCTATATCCGTTATGGGGACGTTTACTTCGCTAGGTTGCATCCGATGGCTATGAAGTGGTTCAGGATAGATATAGAAACCAAAGAGCGTCCAGAGCGCGTGTTCCCGCTACTGGCACACTATGCGAGGTCGGAGCTCTGCCCGGGCTATATATATCCACTATTAGAGGCGCACCGACTGGCTGTGATGGTAAGAAGGCTCCATGACATATATGAAAAGAGTATCATAGCACTCGCTCCCAAATATGGCATATCCCTTGGAGAAATCCTCAGGGGAAGAACTGACATCGAAGGGTCAAAGATGAGAATGTTTCATGAGTTTCTGGACAGGGTGAGCAGATGAAGATCGGAGAGGTTATATCAGCATCGGTTTCAGGAGGCATCGATACAAAACTGGAGCTCGATAACCCTGAGGATCTGAGGGTAGGGTATCCCATCATCGTGGAAGGAAAAAGATACGACTTCTACTGCCTGATCCAAGATATTCGCAACCCGCCCGTTGGGATCGTCGAGCAAATCGCGGGATCCGAACTTGGGGAGTCGGTAGTTCCTATGATCTCTCCGGGAATCCACGAAGGGTACGGCGGGCAGATGTTCTTCTCAAAAGCTTTGTTAAAGCCCATTCAGCTGATAGATGATAAGGGTGAATTGCATGAGCCAGAGACGATACCCCCTTACCTCTCACAGGTTCGAATGGCCCTCAAGGAGGATGCCCAGAAAATATATCAGTCCACGGAGACTACCATGCCGATTGGCTCTTTGCGCGGCATACCTGATTTCGAAATTCCGCTGGACTTTGCCATCTTGACCGAAAAGCCTTTTGCCATTTTTGGTCGTACCGGCATGGGAAAGACCATCCTGTGCAAGGTCGTGTGCAACTCCATTCTGGCAAAGGATACGGCGAGCATACTTCTGTTTGACATGCACCAAGAGTACGGCATGTACTCCAAAAGTGACAACTCTCCGGGCTTGAAATTCTTTTTCCCCCATAAGGTGGAGATGTTTTCGCTTGATCCTTCAAACACAGAAGCCAGACCATTCGTGATCAGCCCCAGGGAGATAACCCCCTCGGACATCATCGTCGCTTTTCAGGACCTGTCAGACCCCATGGCAGATGCTTTATATTGCCTGGACAGGACAAAAGGGGACAAGGACCTCATAACTGCCATTCTGAATGCTACACCGGATTCAGACGAAAGGATTCATGCGGGCGCACTTCAGGCGCTCAGGAGGAGGATTGCGCGAATGGACAGGTTTGACTTTGTCAGGGATACATCCCACGACATTTTCAGCCACATAATAACACTGATTCAAGCAAAGAGGTCCATCGTACTCGACTTTGGAAAGTACGGCAGGGATATGACCGCATATCTATTCATCGCAAACATACTAGCGAGACGATTGTATGACCTCTATAGTGAAAAAGAGGGGCTGCCAAGACTCGTATTGTTCATAGAGGAGGCACACAAATTTTTAGATCCTCATATAGCTTCATATACCATCCTCAGCACACTTGCCAGAGAGACGAGGAAGTTTAACCTGGTTCTCTCGTTAATCGACCAGCGTCCCTCCCGTATAGACGATGAGGTTCGGAGCCAATTAGCAAACAGATTGATTCTGTCGTTAAAGGAGCCAAACGACATCACCTCTGCGCTGGCTGGAATTCCAGACAGGAGTGCATGGGAGGGCGTGGTTGGCGCTATCCCAGCAAGGACGGTCCTGGCGGTGGGAGATGCCATCAGAGTGCCGACGGTCATCGAGATAATGGAATATAATACAAAGTCGATGAGGCATTTTGAGAATATGAATATGAATAGCAGCGATATCGATGAGATATCCAAAAATGTGGACAGGATATTTGAATGAGTGAGAACCATCCTTGTTTTGATGAAAATGCGCATTTTCATGTGGGGAGAATACACCTGCCGGTTGCACCAAAGTGCAACATCAAATGCAGATATTGCGAAGCCAACATTTGTTCTGATTTGAGAGGCGTGCCAGGTGCAACCCTAAAAATCATGCCACCATCAGAAGTCCTCTCCGCCGTAAAAAATGCCATCAAGGCAGACCCCAGAAACAGGATAGTAGCAGTGGCAGGACCCGGGGACCCGCTGGCAAATGACCAGACCTTTGAGACGCTTGCTCTGGTTAAAAATCATTTTCCCGAATTGAAGACCTGTTTATGCACCAACGGTCTTCTGCTGCCGGAAAAAATGCATCAGCTGTCTGGTCTGGATTACATAACGGTGACGATCAATGCTGCTACTCCTAAAACAGCCAAAAAGATATATAGATACATAACTCTGGATGGCAAAAAAAGTGCTGACTTGGGCGTACTGCTCAGAAACCAGCGATTGGGGGTTCGTCTCGCGAGAGAAATGGGCATCACCGTGAAGATAAACACGGTTTTAATTCCCAAAATAAACGAACATGAGATCGAGGAAATAGCTCGATGGGCGTCACCCTATGCCTACATCATGAACGTCATGCCTCTCATACCACTGGGCGAGTTCAGAAGGCTAAAGAGACCTAGCTGTGCGCAGATGGACAGAGCAAGAGTGGCAGTGAGAAAGCACATGCGACTTTTCACCTGCTGCAAACAATGCAGAGCTGATGCCATAGGAGTTCCGGGAGAAGTTGAATATCATAAAGAGAAATCGGATTTAAAGTTTCATCAGATTGCCGAAAGATTGTAAATCAGTTAGTTCATAGGATTCGAGAAGATATATCAGAAATAGATTTCAGATGTCACTACTTTTATAATATACTAAATTAATGTTGGATATGGACGACTTATATGCAATCGTTCCACCCACTTGAGAATTTAAAATTTCTGAAAAAAATAAGAGATAAGATAATTATGCAAAATAAAGAATATCCTGAGGCATTTAAAAATCATAGGAAACCGTATCCTAAGTTATTTAGTTCATTCGTTGAATACGGCAAATTCTGCAACAGGAAAGTTATAGACATTGGATGCGGTATAGGCAGATATACCAGTTTGTTCGCTGACCAGCGTTGTGCACTATTATGTGGCTTAGATAAATCGTTAGACATGTTAAAAAAAGCAAAAGAAAAGGATTTATCTGGTCACTATATCCTTGGTGATGCTGAATCTTTACCATTTAAAAATAGTTCGTTTGATACGGCTGTAATGAGTCAAGTAATTCAATGGGTTTATGATAAAAAACTGGCACTATCAGAGATACATAGAATATTGAAAAGAAAAGGAGTTTTTCTTTTGAACACTTTATCTCATGAACAATTGAGTAATCTAGTATTGATGAAACATTTTCCCGAGATTTACCAAATTGAAACAGAGAGATTTCCAAATATAGATGCGTTAATAGAATTACTAAATAACACAAATTTTAAAATAAGCACTATTAAAGAAATTCAAGAATTCCGCAAATATGATATAAGTCAATTAGTGAACTTCGCGGCAGATAAAGCAACATCTGCTCTTAGGTTGTACGCAAAAGATGTAGGGGAAGACAATTTCAAAACTAAAATTGAGGAATACAATGAAACACTTAAAGCAACTTTCTTAAATAACCCTATTTTTGAGGATCACAATTATACTTTAATCGTATGTATCAAATAATATTAAGGAACTAACATGAAGTCAAATAATTTAGAAAGAAATAAATTAATTTTAGGGGATGCCGATATAATCTTTATGTATTCCTTTGATTTTGGACATCCTATTGATGCTAAAAAAATTGTTAATAGTCTAGCAGATTTTGGAATTCTTTTAGATCAATTTAAAGATAATGGGTCAAAAAAATATGCTGATAAATGTTCAAAATTTGTCAGAAATATATCTTATTTAGATAAAATGTATATTTCTGAGGAAGATGTACACTTAAATAAATATTCACGCATAATATTTAAAGAACGTAGTTATACAAATGATAGTTTAGACACCGATCTTATTATTTTTAGTACGTTATATGATATAGGTGTTGGTACTCTTACAGTGTGTGTTCCCTTAAAAGGCAATCATTGTATAGAGGAAGTCATAAATGTTGTTAAATTGGGGCTTCCTGCTTTTCCATATTCAATTGTTAAAAAAATACCAATTACTGCTTATAAAAACAGTAAATATAGAGATGATAAACGCATAGATTATATAGGATACCAATATATTCAAAAAATATTGGAAAAAGGAAAAAAGGTAGGCATAAAAGATAAAGAAGAAGAACTTGTTTATGATAAAATCGATTGTTATCCTTATATCACTATTAGAAGCTTTAAAGAAGAGCTATCAATCGATGAATTTGGAAAAAAATATATAAACGAATTGTGGGGCATACTTTCTGGGGATTCAGCCTTTGAGGATCTAAGAAAAGAGACTATAGCCACATACTTAGATAATATTGCTATCTATAACGATAGATTAGCAATGCCGTCTGAGGATGGGACAATATATGTTTTTGGCAATGAAGCAAAAGAGGTCTACAATAAAACGATTACGACATTAAATCCAAATATAAAAAATTTTCAAGATTTTATAGAATATAGGGTGCTAGCATATTATTTGTTTACAGAATTTTATAGATTTGAGGTGTTTTATTTAAAAGTGCTATCTTGGAAACTATCGCTGTTTTTAGATATCAAATTACCGACTTCATCAATGAATGAAATAATTAAATACTATTATTTATTTTCTAAAAATCTGGAGCATTATTATAACTTTGGTGAATATTTGTTATTATACTTGCCTACTTGGAATCGACAAGTTTGGAAGGGATTAAGGGAAAAAGAAGTATCTGACTCTTATAACAATCTACTAGAAGGATTAAAAATAATCGAGACCACTGTGCAATTATCAAATAACAGAAAAAATCAAGCATATGCTATTATAATCTCATTTTTACTTGTGTTATTGAGCCTAATATCAGTGAGTAACTTAACATATGGAATAAAAGTTGTAGTTACAATAGTTGCTGCTATATTAACCTCTTTAATTGTATGGGTATTTATCAATTGGTATTTTAAAAATCAATTAAAAAAACTCATCATAAAGAAATAACTTAATTAAGAAATGAAAAAGTAACCCCCAAAATAAGAAAATGACAATTAGTACAGAGCAGTTGGATGTATTGACTTACCCAAGGTTTAATGAGGATTTGGAGCATAAAGAAATATCTGATTTAAAGTTTCATCAGATTGCCTAATCAGTTTAGGTTCAAGAAGCTTTATGTCGTAATTAATATAAGTAAAAGATAATTAGGTTCAAGATTATGTATTCGTAAGAAACAGATTTTAGATAGCCTTCTAAAATGAGAGGATATACAAAATTAACCTCTGACATAACGTCAATATGTACGGATATGCGAACTTAAGTTTGGATATAAGTAGTTAGGCGAAATAGTACTCAAAATCAATAGAAAGTAAATTCATTGCCGTACGTCAAGATGGTTTAGGGGTGAAGAAATGGCACGTATTGGGTCAATTTACATTGGTGGTAGTGAGGGAAAGCCAGAGAATGGGGAAGTATTTAATAGCGGGATAGCTTTTTTTCTTGAAACGGATAGCAAAATTACTGAGTTATTGACGTGTGATAATGATTGGGAAGTGGAGGTTTGTCAGAGGAATCAGTGCATTATAGCACGTAGTAAACAAATTTTAACTGTTGAACAACTTTTATCAACAGGATTTGAATTATGTCAAAAGTCACTTGATTTACTATCTGTAAAAGGACAAGGCGAAATGAATATTAAGTCTCCCGGAGACAGACATGCTATTCTGTTCAATAGCGACGGGCAAATAATACTCAGGCATGTCTCTACTACAGATATAGGCATGTCGATTAGTAGTGTTTCCGGAGTTATACTCGATAAGGATGGCAACATAATACCAGAACCCGCAAAACCACCTGTTAATTGGATACCAGCTTTTAGGTATTATAGACTTTCTCAGTCTAGCCGAGATTTATATGAGGCTTACAGGAATCTGTTTTTAGGATTGGAATCTATGTTGAGCATTATTTGCCCTAAAGTCAAGGGCAAAGGCGAGCGGGAATGGTTATTGCAGGCATTATATGAAGTCAATAAGAAATCACCGCTTTCACCTCTAGTACCACAAAATTGTAGCGACCCCGTTGCTTATCTTGTTGCGAGTCAATATGATAATATTCGTTGCAAACTCTTTCATGCTAAAACAGAAACCGTTTTACCGTATGAGACTTTTGATCCTACCGTAGTGTCAACTGCTTATAAAACCCTCCTAATGCTCTGGCGTCAGATAGCTATTGAATACTTTGGCATTAAGGGGGGTGGTGGAGGAATGACATACCAAGGGTTTAAACAGACAACTGATACCGTATTTGAGCGACAGTTTATATATTACGCAACGGGCGACCCATCGGTTCCAACAAAAGAAGATGTTACTATAACTCCTTTAGATTTTCCCGTTTTTTCTTTTGATGAAAATAAATACGAGGGTAACATTGAGTCAGGACGTGCTCTAATGACAGGTGCGTTAACTAAAGCCCTTATGCAAATAGATGTTATTCATAGACTTTATTCCAAATTTTCTTTTTCGTATATTAAGGATGGGATATATCCATTAGGGATCAATAGGTTGGAAAACCATGAGATTTTCAGATTAATAAATAAAAGTAGGCCTAAAACTATTTTTTGATTTTACCAATGAGTACTAAATCGCCTAACAGCGGATAAAAAGGAAGCAAATACTTCCCACAAATTACCTTCGACAACTTCTTTTATCTATGATACGTTATATGAGATCGGTCAAATTAGAGATACTATGACTGACACAAGACGCAAATTGGAAGAAGCAAAATACTTTCTTGACCAAATGGGCGATAAAATAGAGAACCCTAGGACATTTGCTTATAACTTAAGTGCTTTTTTATCAGCAACTCGCAGTGTGACTTTTATTATGCAATATGAATTTAAGACTTTCTCAGAATTCGATAAATGGTATAAAAATAAGCAAAAAGAAATGGAAAACGACGACTTTAAGCTCTTTAATGAGTTGCGGGTTAAAACTATTCATCTGAGACCAATATTACCTATTTGTTTAACTGAGTTTTTTGTTAATGGTGTAAGCATAGGCACGAGTACAATATCTCCCACAATTAAAATTAACGGTGTAACGGAAATTATTCGTTCAAAAAATGTCAGCATAATTATTGATAAAGATAATAATGTGGTTCCCAGGCGGCTATCTAAGTCTCCACACGAATCAAAAGTTAATATCCATCGAGAGTATTACATTGAAGAAGCGAAGGAAGATATTCTTAAATTATGTAGTAAGCATTTAGCGAGAGTAGAGAAACTGGTAGAAGAATGTGAAAAGCAATTCCATGTTTAGTATCAACCGACTTCATATAACAGGCGATTATCTGGCTTCAGCTTACTCCTCCGCCCAAATTCCTCGCCTTGCATACCAACGAGACGTTATATCCAATCCTCCAAAGCCCTTTCCTAAAAAACGAAAAAGAAGTTATATCTACTTAGGAGAGTAAGTTGTAACGATGCCCCTTAATCTTGGAATGTTTCCGATAGCCCTGATGCTTTTAGCTTTACCCATCCCTTTAGTATACTGCCTACAATGGAAAAAAGAAAGCCTAAGAAAAGTAGCGCTAATTTCCATTTGTTGCATTCTGATAGTCATTGGTTATAGAATCACTGAGGATTTAGGTAAGGTCATTGAACCTACTCTTGGCTATTTCGTAGGAAAATTGATCCTATTTACCATTCTTCCTCTGATTACAATTCTCTATCTCGAGAGGTGTAAAATCAAAGCAGCATTAGAACAGGTAGGCGTAAAAAAAGAAAAACTTCTAACGAGCATTTTTTGGGGCCTTGGGGTATTAGTGATAACTGTAATACTTGCGTTAATAATATACGAGTGGGGGCAAGTAGAGCCTACCTCGGCATACTGGTATGTAATTATGTTCTTTGAAGCTTTTAATGAAGAGTTTCTTTTTAGAGGCGTTCTTCTTTTATATCTCTGGAAAATCACAGATCTTAAAATAGCCTATGCAACCTCAGTTCTAGCATTTATACTTGCCCATCCACAACATCTCACATCCCTGTCTTTAATTGGTGTTGCTGCACAAGGAATATTGCTGGGGATCGTTACCTATAAGACGAAAAACCTTATTGGGCCATGGATTTCACACGGCTTAAATCGAGCCATACCTTCATTGATAATAACTGCATTAGGGGTATAGAGGGGGTATAAACAAAACATTCATTATTGAGCTTGGAGGACTTCTTCGGAAGCTTTGCTTCCTTGACCTTTGCCTTGCAGTTCATTAGATGTAACAGAGCGTATCCGCAAAACGCTACATAGCCTCTTCTGCGGTCATTGAAACTATCCTGCTGATCTCAGCCTGGAGCTCCGGGGGCAAACCGGGAATATCCGTATCCAGAAATCCCCTTACTATGAGTGAGGTTGCCTCGCTCTCGCTTAGCCCCCTGGTCATCAGATAGTACAACTGCTCATCAGCGATTTTTCCAACCGCTGCCTCATGGGTCATCTCGGTTTCCTTTGACCTGCCATCCAAGCTCGGATGCGCTCTGGCTATCGCGTTATCGCTCAACAGGAGAGCCCTGCATTCCAGGTGACCATGTGTTTTCGGCTTGTTCCCCCTTAATACGCCCCTCATGTCTAGGATCGACTCATCCATAATGACTGCACGGGAGACTATTTCTCCCTTGGTTCCCTCTGCCGAAAATATGATGCTGCTGCCAACATCGATTTTTGAGTTTTTTCTGCTCAAAATCATGTTCCTGAAACTCGCTTTAGCACCTTGGCCCTTCAGTATAACCGTAGGATACATCTGGATGGACCTAACAGGCGTCAGCAGGATATAGTTCATGTTCAGCACCCCATTTTCCTCGACTATCGCCCCCATCCTCGGTCGAACGTGAAAGTTCTGCCCCCAGGAATGTATCATCGATAAAGTCACATCTGCGCCCTCTTTTACGTAGATCTCGGTCGCAGCAATGTGGGCCGCAGTTTCACATCCCGGATGGACCGTGCAACCGGTTATCAGGTGTATCTTAGAGCCGGGTTCGGCGATGATGATGATGTGTGGTGCCTGTACGGCCTTATCAGTGCCCATGAACAAACAAGCCTGGATTGGATAATCGATCTTAGCCCCTTCTTTAGCCCAAACGAATGCCCCACCAACAGAGTTGGCTGCCACATAAGTTGCATATTTATCCAGTCCCATGGGCAGCTCCCTAAACCAATATCGCTCAATCCAAGGATATGTCCTAATGGCATCATCTATGTTAAGGACGATCAATCCGTCTGGTAGGTTCTCTTTTACCCATTCAGTGTACTTCAGGTAGACCACATCGTTGTCGTACTGGAAGTACGTGCCGCTTCTGTGCTCCTCGTCTTCTCTTGTCCCCACAGCTCTGGAAGCGCCCAGCACTGCATCGCTAAGCTCAGATATCCCCCCCACTTTGTCATGTTGAGGGACTTCCGCATCAAAAACAGCCAGATCGATATCTGGACCATACTTGGCAGGCCTTGCATTTTTAAGCAACTCTTGAGCTCTTTTTCGCTTTTCCACGTACCATTTCGGGAACTCTTTCATGGGATCATTCCTCAGGCAGGAGCTTCATATGCTCCTTTTTCGTCGAGGGGGGGCACACATCCACGTATGCACAATAGCCCTTTTCCTCTATCTTGGATAGAATATTCTCCGGATAGTCACTAACGACGATCTTTCCGTCGCACATCACATGAGCTAAATCCGAATCCATGTATTGTAAAATGTGCCTGTGATGGGTGATCAGGAGCAATGAACCCCCGGTCTCTTTTAAGAAACTATCCACTCGCCCCCCGATCAGCTTGAGAGAGTCTATATCAACGCCGCTATCAGGCTCATCCAAGATCATAAGTTTCGGCTTCATCGCAAAGATCTGAACTAGCTCCGATCTTTTTTTCTCACCGCCTGAAAAGCCCACATTCAAATCCCGGTCTCTGAAACTTGGAGGCAACCCCACATTCCTAAGTGCTTCAGTGGCAAATCTTTCTTCCTTTTCCTTACTCGGGTCCCAGGGCTCCTTTCCGCCGCAAAGGCGGATTATATCTCGCAATTTCACGCCACTTATCGCAGGGGGGAACTGGAATGCAAAGCCTATGCCCTCTCTTGCGCGTTGGTCTATGGATAGATTTATTACATCTTTCCCATCGAAAATTATATCGCCCTTGGAGACCTTGTAGGCAGGCATTCCCAATATAGTCATAACCAAGGTAGTCTTGCCAGATGCATTAGGACCCAAAAGAATATGCACCTCGCCCTTGCCAATCTCCAGGTTAACGCCCTTCAGAATCTCCTTGCCGCCAACCTCTACATGAAGATTCTTGATCTCTAACAAAGCCATGTTCTCACTAGCCAACGTTAAAGGCGTTAACAAAACTTAAATGTTGTCGTATTAAATAACGGGCTTTAAAATATGAGGAAAGATATGGGGTTCTAAAGGTGGTGTAGAACCAAATCAAAATAAACTAGAGTCTCAACGACACTTCTCTCCATTTTTTGAGTTCGGGAAACTTCAGTATTCCTGCCTCGGGATCAATGGCATATGCAACCATTTTTCCGATATCCACTCTACGCAGTATCGGTGATAAAAGCTCCTCACTGCAAGCAAGATTGATCTCCGTTCCGCCTGCAAGGGGGGAAAAGGCAGGCATCACGATCAGGTTCTTCCCATCGATCTTGCCTTGGAGAAAGGTTGGCACTCTCACCCTCGCTCCCACGGTATCTCCCAACACCAGCACGGGATGCTCGTGGCCGATAATTATCGTCCTTTCGCTGGAAGGAACGTAATCCTTGTGACCGTGAACGAAGACGATGTCGCCTAGGTGATGCTCTGCGACGACTTCCACCTTGCTAAAGCGTTTTAGGGGGCCAAGCAGGGTATCGTGATTTCCCCTGACTAAAGTGATCTTCTCCACCTTTTGCAGAGCGAATTCGATAAAAGCTGGAACTTCTGCCCATTCCTGGGGGGTTGACCTGGCGAAAACGTGCTTTAGGTCACCGTTTATGATCAGGTGATCGGCTTCGCATGAATCCATTAAGGACTTAAAAGTTCTCTCCACTTCGCTCAGCTGCGTGGTTGGAAGTGTCATGCCGATCTCCTCCGCCAGTGCCTCCTCGTATCCCAGGTGGAGGTCAGCGATGCAAATAGCTCCCTCTCTAGGAAGGTAGAGTGCAGCATATGGCTCGATGATCTGTATTGCTTCTAAAATTCGCATGTCTTGGCTCCAATGTACTCCAAAACCCTTCTGTGAAGCTCTTGCAGGAACTCCTTGCGAGACTCCATGAGAACCACATCTGCTGCTTGCAAGGTTACCAGATTGTGAGCGAAGGGTGTGGGCACCGGCAACCCCTCTATAAAGTCCACTTTTATCTTACCACCTTCCATGCCTCTTAGCACTTCCTTCGCATGCTTTATGTCCATCACTTCTTCCAAAATTTCCCTATAGGTCTCCTCCATGATTGGAAAGTTAGGCATCTTACTGGCTGCACTCAGCACAACGTCTGAGCTTCTCTGCTGCCTCCCCATCTTGATCTCATAACCCTTGTATTGCCTCAGAATCATCAGTCCTCGTGTGGCACACTGGCGAAATCTCCGCTTGAAGAGCTCCGTTCTTCTCAACGTTTTTCTCAGCACTTCCTCCATCTCCTCACTCTTGAGGATTTTTACTATACTCCTTAGCTCGGCTCTTTTGCGCACAGGAAGCTTGAGTATGAAGCCGTTATCGCTGATCGTAACGGCCACATTGGTGTGATATTCTCTGCCGATCTTGTAGGCATAGGCTCTTGATAGCGCATCCAGTGTACGGCGCCCATAAAGGGCATGGAATATTATGTTTTGCCTGCCAAGAGAGTCGAAATACTCTTCAAATAGAATGAGGTCATGGGAGGGTATTTTTCCAGCATATGAATGCTGTTGTCTGAAGTATTCGTATATTTGCTTTGCCCCCCTCCTGTCGAGGTGGTACTCTCCCCCCAACCAGTTTATGATTCTATCCTTCTCCTGTGAAACGATCTTTTTCCCCATTATAGATCTGAATTTACCTATCTCTACGGCGGAATCAAAACTGAGAGGGAGCATCTCCCCTATCCAGGAAGGTATCGTTGGTGCGGCGCCAGAGGCATCCTCCACAGAGGCTCTGATTCCACTAACATGCCTGAAGACCCATGTTCTCCCACCCAAGACGAATATGTCGCCTTTACTGAGCCTTTCTAGGAACATCTCATCGATTTTCCCGATCCATTTCTTGCCCTGGTAGACCTGCACGGAGGATTCGGATGGAATCGTTCCAACATGGGTCATATAGATTCCTCTCACCATACGACCTCGTCTTCCAAAAAGGCCTTCTTCCGGAGAATACCATATCTTCGGATAGACTTTTCGCCCCTCCAGCTCAGATCCAGAAAGATATCTCAAGACTGAGCGAAAAGCCTCTTCGCTCAGATGGTGGTATGGGTGGGCTCTCCTAACGACCTCATAGGCTTCTTCCACCGTCCACCTCTTCACAAGGGACATCCCTACCAACTGCTGAGCCAGCACATCCAGAGCGGTGCCAACTATCTGCACATCATCCAATTTCCTTTCCAAGGCGCATTTCGCCAGCACCGCACCCTCCACCAGATCGTCCCGGTCCAACACTATCAAGCGACCTTTGGCTTTAGCAAGAAATTCATGTCCTGAACGACCTACGCGCTGTATGAGCCTGGTTACGCTTTTCGGCGATCCCACAAGGATGCAGAGGTCTAACGTCCCGATATCTATGCCCAGCTCCAGTGAGGAGGAGCAGGCGACTGCTTTCATTCTCCCTTCTTTCAATCCTTCCTCCACATCAACCCTCGTTTCCCTGGACAAGGAGCCGTGGTGAGCCCCTATTCCTGCATCCTCCCCCAATTCTGCGTAAAGCCTTGACAAGTGATAAGATACTCTTTCAGCTCCGGAACGCGTGTTGGTGAATATGAGCGTGGATCTGTGCTTGTCAACGAGCTCCTTTATGAGCCCATACATTAAAGCTGTGGCCTCAGCGCTGTCCATGAGGGTTAGATCCTTTACGGGTGAGATGACTTTGATCTCAAAGGGCTTCGCATGTGAAACGTCTGCTACCAAACAACTCCTGAGCTTTTCGTTTTCATAGCCGACCAGAAACTTGGCCACTTCCCTTATGGGAGATGTAGTGGCACTCATCCCTATCCTGACAAATTCTTTATCATGCTGGAGACGCTCCAATGTTAAGCTCAGATGTGCCCCCCTCTTCGAATCAGCTACCTCATGCACCTCATCGATGATCACGTATTCCAGATTCGCCAGGTGAAGGGAAAACTTTGGAGCATTTAGGATGATCGCTGCGGTCTCGGGAGTGGTTATCAGGATATGGGGCGGCTTTCGAAGCATCATCTGCTTCTCCCTTGGAGGGGTGTCTCCGGTCCTGGTAGCCACCCTTATGGCGGGCATCTCTGCCCCCATATCTTTTGCGATCTCGGTGATTTCCGCAAGAGGGAGCTCTAAATTGCGGTGGATATCATTGCCCAGCGCTCTTAGCGGAGAGATGTACAGACAATAGATTTTATCCTCTAGCTTTGCATCCCTAGCCAGTTTGCAGAGATAATTGATGATACCTAGGAAACAGGCAAACGTCTTTCCGGTCCCAGTAGGTGCGCACACAAGTATGTTCCTTCTACGCATGATTTCGATGATTGCATATCTCTGCGGGGGTGTGAACGTCTCAAAAGTGCAGCGGAACCACTCTCCTATGTAAGGCTCCAATCTCCCATAGATCTCTTCATCCTCATACTCGTGCGCAGTTCTAATTGCCATGACTACAGCACCAGCTACGTTTTTCCAATTTAATAGAGTAGTTGCTACCTATAGTATTCTTTTGTCATATTACATTTCTTTTAAGATTTTAAAAAAGAGTGGCGGGGTGATTACTGATTTCATTATTTATTACAGTACAGCATTAGAAAACAAAATCATTCAGCAAACAGCCAATTATCAGGAGTTTAGCATTTAAAGAAAAGCCAGTTCTTTTCTTGCCCCTTCAATTGTATAAGGCAGTATCTACCTTCCAATTTGTTTCCATATATATGGACAACGAGTTTATCTTTCTCTCTTTCTTCAATTTCAAATGTTCCTTTATCCCAAATTTCAACAGATCCCGCTCCATAACTTCCTTCAGGAATGATGCCCTCAAAATTTGCATATTCAATAGAATGATCTTCGGTTTGTACTGCTAATCTTTTTACCCCCTTTTCCGTTGGCGGCTTTTTGGGAATAGCCCAGCTTTTCAAAACACCATTGACTTCTAATCGCATATCATAATGAAGATGTGTTGCATCGTGTTTTTGTATAACATAAATGTTATTCCCTTTCATCTCCTTGCCGCCTCATAGTTAAGCCACTTTCCAGTGGAAAAATCTTCGAGGATAAGATCACTAGTGCAGGATATTTCTTTCTCAGCCCTAGCCACCAAAATTCCCCCATTTCCCATTTCTTTGTATCTACGAGATGAAAATATGGTGAGGCACCTACCCCCATATATGGAAATTCCCAATGTGCTATAATCGTGTCCCCTAATGAATACCCTGGCATTTATCCCATCTAGAAATTTGGTTAAATCCTCTTCGTTAAATGGATCGCCCACTCCTCTAAAAGTTGTTGAGATGATGGGATCGCTCCATACAATCGATTCGATAGATGTTAAATCATTTTTTCCTATTTTCCTCAACTGCTCTAAATTTGCTCCTTTCAGAATTCCTCCATGTGCAGCGAAAACATTTTTTGCGAGAACCATCAACGGCATTGATGAAAATGCCTCAACATATTTTTTATGCAATCTATGAGAACCGTATCTTTGGATTATCTCCTGTTCAAATTCATAAGGGAAGCAGGGGATGGCGTAATTGCATTCATGATTTCCTTTTAAAAGAAAGATTTTTTCTGGATAACGGCATTTTAGGAAGAGCAAATAAGTCACATTGTGTATGGATCCCCATTTCATTGGGTCTCGGTCTATATAATCGCCTAAGAAAACTAAATACCTCCCATCAAAAAATCTCTTCACTATAGACTTCGCCGTCTCGAAATCTCCATGGGTGTCTCCTACGAAGGCTAGGTCGCCATCCAATTCCACCAATGCCTTTTCTTTCTCCAAAATTGGGATTGCCTTTTCAAGCATTTGTCTATTTCCCTTTCATCCAAACTCGCTATGGTATTAGGGTCATTTATTACATCATCTATTACATTATCTGCATCAATCATTTTACATCTTCTTGGTCTTTTAGATATTAACCTACAAAGAGCACTAAAACTTTTTCCTAGTTGATTTTAATGGCCGCAATGCAACATCCAACAAAACAGGACTGAAATAACCATTCATCAAAAAAGATTGAAAAAGATCAAAATCGCATAGTCTAATTACACTATACTATAAATGTCTTGATGATGCGATATTGTTATATCGCATTCACCTATCAAAACTAAGCAAATTCAAAAAATTTCGTTGCAAAGCTCATCTTTCCGCGTCTCCATAACTTAGTTCTGAGCTTCATGTTGGTAACATCCCATGTATTACTTTATGTATTTCATTTATATCATATATACTATCACGGAGGGATTATTTAAAATATAAAACTGAAGTGTGGAATGAAGTAAATAACCGTTTGATGAGTGTCAATAAAACCCTGTGCAGACAGCACGCTTGGATTATACCTCAATTTCATTCTTCGAAAGGTTTCACTGAATATCGTGGTAATGGAAAAAGGTCATTTGGACTCCAAGCCACGTATCGAGTGGCTTTTGAGGATGAAACAGGAAGACGATCATCATGACTTCCCCCAAAACAGCAGAATACAATAAAAAGTTGGAAAAGGGGTTAGTTGCAGTTGCACGTTATATTACTTGCTGATAGGATGTCCCATGAAAGATTCGCTATGCATATTATGCAAAGGAAAGGGCTTGTGTGGTAGGCCTTGCCCGATACTCACCAAGTTCAGAGCAATAGAGAGGATATCACCCCTAGGAGACAGCATCTTTGGTGCTTCCCCGCCTTCAGTTTTTGTGGGGCGTGTCGGATATCCAAATATCCAAGCAGGACCGTTGATTCCCCCTTCAATAACCGCCAAGGAGGCACCGATCTACGACGATCCCAGTAAATGGTTAGGCAAAGATATCCAAGACGTAATTGAACTGCGCTCAAATTTGGTCAGATCCAACATCGGCTTAAATGTCAAAGAGCCTTGCATTTCAACCAACAGAATATTAGCCAATATCCAGGAACTTGCGATGGCATCTATGCCAGTCGACACCGAGGTCCACTTCCATAAAGCCCCTAAAAAGGAATTACGCTTTGATGATGTCCTGAGTCCAATGGGCCCTTCCGGCAGGATTAAAACATTGAAAATAACAGAAAACCCATCGGTTCCCAGAAAAATTGACCATCTTGTCTTCGATACTGATGTCTTAGCCAAGGATGCGATAGGAGAATTATACAAGGGCGACATCTCGACCTACCACATAGGCAGACTGCTCTCGGTCGGACTGCTCGGCAGACACGATGATCGCAAACTTGTTCCGACAAGATGGTCGATCACGGCAACAGACGATATCATAGGCAGGGAACTGATCACCCAAGTCAGAACTAACCCGGAACTCGATGAGATAAGGGTTTTTAGTGACCAAAAATTTGGCAATAGATTTGAGATACTCCTGCTGCCCAGAATTTTTTCATTCGAGTTGATAGAGATCTGGTTACCAAAGTCCACTTGGGCAGGCAATACGACATGGATTGGGGAAGACAGAGAGGGATACGAGGGCAGGACAACTTATTCTCACATAGCAGGAGGGTATTATGCTGCAAGGCTTGGGTGCCTTGAGTATCTGGAGAAAATAAAAAAACAGGCACTGATTTTGATAATACGAGAGATTCTCCCGGCCTATTGGGCACCCCTCGGTAGCTGGGTAATCCGAGAGACCGTAAGGAATGCCATGTCACAAAAACCGAAAAGATTTGATTCCGTAGAAGAGGCAATAGGGGACATAGCCACAAGAATACGAACCCCGTTATCGAAATGGAGACCCAGGGCAAAATTCCTGGAGCTATACAAATTCCAGAAGACCCTGGCAGATTTTTTTAAAGAGAAAGCAAAGGATGGTTTGCTATAATATAAACATCTGTAAAAAAAAATGCGCCGGCCGGGATTTGAACCCGAGTTTATGGCTTGGCAAGCCATAGTGATAACCACTACACTACCGGCGCGATCGATGAAGATTAGAAAGAATGGTCGGAAAGGCTTATGTCGGGAGTGGGATTTGAACCCACGACAACTCGGTCTTCAGCCGAGCGCTCTCCCAGGCTGAGCTATCCCAACAAGGGGATTTCGACCTTTCTTTCCCTTGAACACGGGGCTACAACCATCTGTGGATTTCGCATTTACTGCGAAACATTTCAGGGCCAAGCCCTTCGGATGGGCCCGATGCGATTCGAACGCATGACCGCTCGGTTATGAGCCGAGCGCTCTAACCAAACTAAGCTACGGGCCCATGTACCGAGATATATCCGCTCCATTACTTAACTTTTATTGACTAATTGTTACCGCTATCTTATTTATAGATAAGACACGCCGCCAACAGGGCTCGAACCTGTGGCATTCTGGTTTCTGCTTTTTTTTAGGACAGAAACAACCTGATTAACAGCCAGACACTCTACCAACTGAGTTATGGCGGCCTAAGTACATGGAGTGTTAGAGTACAAGAATAGTTGTCGTTTAACTTAAACTTTGTGAGATTCCGTTTAACCTTTGGATCAGTGCTTTCATGTTTGGTCCGAATTCGGCTTTGAACTTCATCATATTGTTAGTGGTTATAGCACCATGAAGTGACGGCTCTACCAGGCCCTCATGCTCGAGTAACCTTAGCGAATAGCGCACCTTGTGCTTTGGGAGGCTGGTTTCCTCCGCAAGTTTTAATATTCCAATCGGCTCTTCCTTTATCACCGCTTTTAGGACGACCAAGTTGCGTTCTAACAACTCCAGTTCATGTTCCAATTTATCTGTCAGCATGGGAACACCCTAATCATATTAATTATATACTTATATCAATAGGTATTATCTATTTATTTGTCATGAATGTCAAGGTCCGATCTTCAAGGATCAAAGGAGACATATATGCCCCCATGTCCAAGAGTTACACCCATAGGGCAATAGCGATTGCAAGCCTTGGAGAGAGATCTACCATCAAGTGTCATCTTCTCTCTGGCGATACGATGGCCACTATACGAGCGTGTGAAGCCCTTGGATCGACCATAGAGGATCGTGAAAATGCCCTAAATATTACGGGAGTGGGCGGTCGACCGAGGACTCCAGATGATGTGATATATGTGGCAAACTCTGGTACATCTCTTCGATTCATGACCGCCATCGCAAGCCTGATAGGGGGATCGGCAGTTTTAACTGGTGACGCCTCTCTGAGGGAGCGTCCCAATGAACCACTACTCAAAGCGATAAACGATCTTGGTGCAAAGGCATTCTCAACCAAAGGTGACGGAAAGGCACCAATAGTCGTGCAAGGCAAGCTCAAGGGCGGGAAGACCATCGTGGATGGATCAATCAGCTCTCAGTTCATTTCTGGACTGTTGATAGCTTGCCCGTTCGCCGAGCATGAAACGGTAATAAAGGTAAACGGTGAGCTGGTATCCAGGCCATATGTTGAGATGACCCTTGAAATACTGGAAAAAGCAGGTGCTCACATCCAAACCGATTTTAAAGAATTTTCGATTCCCTGCGATCAAGCGTTCGATCTCAGATCATATGTCGTTCCTGGAGATTTCTCCTCTGCGTCATACATGCTTGCTGCTGCGGCGATGACAAACTCTAAGGTGAAAGTGAGAAATCTGTTTCCATCGAAACAAGGCGATGTTGCCATCATTCCGATACTGGAAAAAATGGGCGCGAACATATCATGGGATCAGCCCAGGGGCATCGTGACAGTGGACGGAGCCGATTTAGAGGGAATAGAAATTGACACAGGGGAGATACCTGATTTAGTCCCCACCATTGCAGTTCTGGGCGCCGTAGCAGATGGAACGACCACGATCTGCAATGCAAGACATCTTCGATATAAGGAGACGGATCGACTACATGCAATGACCTCTGAGCTAAGAAAGATGAAGGTAAAAATAGAGGAGAGAACTGACGGGATGACTATCAAAGGAAACCGCTTACATGGTGCAGAACTACATGGCTACTGTGACCATCGAATCGTCATGGCACTAACGATAGCGGGATTAGTGGCAGATGGGGAGACCATAATCGATAATGCCGAATGCGTGGAGGTATCCTATCCCGACTTTTTCGACGATCTTTGTGGCATGGGGGCCAACCTTGAGGTGAAGTAGATGGGTGGAAACTCCTTTGGAGACGTTTTTAGGATTACAACCTGGGGTGAAAGTCATGGAAAAGCTGTGGGCGTGGTATTGGATGGTTGCCCTGCCGGGCTGGAGCTATTCGAAGCCGATATTCAAGCTGAGCTTGACAGAAGACGACCCGGCCAGAGCATTGTGGCCTCCACCAGAGAGGAAACTGACAAAATAGAGATCCTTTCGGGTGTGTTCGATGGTAAGACGACTGGAACTCCGATCTCAATGCTCGTTCAAAACGTGGACGTCGATTCCAGCAAATACGAATCGCTGCGATATGTACCAAGACCAGGCCATGCAGATTTCACATATGAAGCGAAGTATGGTATCCGAGATTGGAGGGGGGGTGGAAGGTCCTCTGCTAGGGAGACGGTTGCAAGAGTGGCAGGAGGGGCAATAGCAAAGAAACTGCTCAAGTCGCAAAAAATCGAGATTTTAGGTCATGTGATCCGGATCGGCGGGATTTCCGTTGGCGGGACTACATTAGACCAAATCCGAGAGAACGTAGAGCAAAACATGGTGAGATGCGCAGATATGGAAACTGCGGAACGCATGCTTCAGCACATCCAAAAAGTGCAGGCAAACAAAGATAGCGTTGGAGGTATCGTCGAAATAATAGCATTGAACGTACCAGCAGGCGTAGGCGAGCCCGTGTTCGATAAGTTAGATGCGGATCTGGCAAAGGCACTGATGAGCATCGGAAGTGTAAAAGGCGTTGAGATAGGCGTTGGATTTGGATGTGCAACGATGCGAGGGAGCGAGATGAACGATCCGTTTGTGCTCAGAAAAGGCATCGTGAGGACGGATACAAACAATGCCGGTGGCATCTTGGGTGGGGTATCCAATGGCATGCCCATAGCGTGCAGAATTGCAGTCAAGCCAACACCATCCATAGAGAGAACCCAGAAAACAGTGGACCTGGCTGAGAAAGAAGAGAGGGATATCCAGATCAAGGGAAGGCACGACCCATGCATATGCCCGAGGATCGTTCCTGTAGCAGAGGCGATGGTAGCTCTCGTACTGGCAGATCAAATGATTAGAGGGGGTTTTATCCGTCCAAGCAAATAGAATCTGGATAGCGATAATCGTCACTTTATTGATATCCACAGCATCTTTGGGATGTGTGGACACCGAGCCGAAAGTAACATTAACACCGTCTCCTGCACCCAGGCCCACACAGTCTACTACACCAATACCTACCCCTACACTTAAACCCACACAGTCTACTACACCAATACCCACACCATCTACTACACCAATACCCACACCGTCTACTACGCCAATACCTACCCCTACACTTAAACCCACACCGTCTACTACGCCAACATCGACAACTAAGCTTCCCCTAGCACCCGATTTCGAGCTAATAGATGCAACAAGTGGCGACTTGATCAGACTCAGCGATTATAGGGGCAAGGTGGTCCTTTTGGACTTTTTTGCGACTTGGTGTGGAGCGTGCAAATTCACGATCGACAATGATTTAGTGCAGCTGTATGAGCAATATGAAGATCAGGTCATATTCCTCTCCATCGACGTTAAGGAGCCTAAAATAGCTCCTAAGGAGCTGCAGACTTTCGCAGAAGAACATGAAATGGGATGGCCAATACTGATGGGCTCCTCCTCGACCGTTGACAGGAGTTATAACGTATGGATTCTACCAACCATATGTCTCATCGATGAGGATGGAGCGATCAGATACTTTCATCTGGGATCTCCTGGGGCCAAAATCCTCAAAAGCGAGATAGACAGCTTGTTATACTAACGTCGGATGGTGATCAAATTAATGACTGATCTATCGCCTTTGATTGCATTTTCTGCTGGAGTTGTAAGCATATCTTCACCATGCGTACTTCCACTAATTCCGGCGATAATGGCCTACTCGACTGGAAAAGGGCGATTTAGACCATTGTCGATCGTCTTGGGAGTGTCTCTGTCATTTACCATCATGGGCGTGGCAGCGTCTGCGTTGGGCATGGCATTCATCGGCTATGTTTACTACATGAAAGTCATTGCTGGAATCGTTATCATTTTTCTGGGATTATACATGCTATCTGAAAAGCTGGAACAGAAAGTCTTAGAGCTTAGAAGCAGGATGCCCATAAGATTCAATTATTCTGCACCATCAGGGAGCGGGGGATTTACCCTTGGACTATCGCTAGGCATCGTGTGGATACCCTGTGTAGGGCCGATACTTGGCGCCATACTATCGATGGTCGCAGTGAGTGGCAGCATTCCCTATGGTGCCTTACTGTTATTCATCTATTCACTTGGATTAGGGGCTCCAATGCTAATCATCGCCTATTCTTCGGCATTTTCGTCTAAACGTCTCAGCATATTAGTGCGGTATAACGCCATCTTGAAACGCATCGCTGGGATTGTATTAATTGTAGTGGGGCTGTATATGATGCCCATATAAATAACTGAGCTGTGAATCTGACTCAAAACTCATATAATCGACTTCACTGAATTTAAGAGGACAAGAATCGACAGACGATAAATGCACCAAAAGGTTTAAAAACCGTGGATAGCGTCCCTTCAAACCTCTCAAGATATTTCAGCAAAAAACTGGGCGTATTGGGCGGAGCAAATAGCGTCGTTTTGCATTCCATATTGCCAAAAAATCGCTTGAGCTCCAAGGTACTATAAAATCTGGCATTGTCAAAGATGGTTTTATTAAATAGCGATTTCATTCGCCTTTCAAAAGCCCACAAGCTCCATTTATTCAATACTCCAAGGATGATTCTACCATCTTTTTTTAAAACCCGTTTCATCTCAACAATTGCCTTTTCTGGATCTAGAAATTCAAATGTGGTCACCAATAAGATCATATCGAACTGATCATCGTTGAACGGCAAGCTCTCGGCAGTACCGAGGACAAACGTTATGTCTAATTCTCCTTTCTCTGCCTTCTCTCTCGCAATCTTCAACATGTTCACTGAGGTATCTATGCCCACAACTTTCAAACACATACGTGCAAGCTCTATCGAATAGTTTCCAGTACCACAGCCAACATCTAAAACTATTTCTCCTGGCTTCTGCTCCGCAAGTTCGAATATTAACTCCTTCTCCAACCTGTTGGCATAAGCCCCCAAGGGTGTTTGGTACCAAGCGTCATACTCGCTTGCTATTTCATCAAAGGTCATCTGATTGCCCCTAACTTTGAGGCTATGCTCATCACCTTATCCCGCCTATCGTCTATCTTTAACGTGGTGATAACTCTTTTCGCCCCCATCCTGAAAACAGCCTCATGAGCCTTCTCCACAGCATCGAATAGCTCGGCCAAATTTTTAGCCTCAATGGTAGTGGACATCGCTCCTGCCTCATATTTCACGTCAGCACTTTTCAACGCTTCCAGCGCAGCCTTTACATATTTGCTTATGCCCACTTCTTTGCCTAAAGGGATTATGCTTAACTCTGCTACAACCATATAATGCCCCATCGTTCTACTTATTCCTTAAAGTGTTAGGATCGATATTATGATATCTGCCCCGGCCCATTCGCGCTATCTCTTTCATCAGGTTGCTATCACCGATACATATCGTAGATATTCTCGTAGCCATCGCAATCTCGCGGGTCATTTGTAGCAATTCCTCCTCTGACCCGATATTTGAGCACCCATCAGAAATCAATATTATGTGCTTGTTGTCACCTTTCAAAGCTTTCCTGGAAGCTTTCAAGCCATCCAGCATGTTGGTCTTTCCAAAGGTGCCAATCCTTATTACCTCATCGACCAACGCACCCTCATCGTGTGTTGGTTCAAGAATTAAGTATCCACGATTACCAAACGCCACGATGCCCAATTGGTGCCGACCCCTCGTCTTGATCAGGTTGAGGGCGATCGCCTTAGCAAGTAGCATTTTTCCAGACATCGAATGGCTGTTGTCCATACATAGTATGATGTCCTTTTTATCCTCGGACCTAGGTCTCACTATAAGATGTTTCTTCTCCATATCCGAGGTCTTCTTTTTTAGGGACGCCAATTTCCGCAACGTGTGTCTAACAGATATCTCCCTAAACGGATTGCCCCTGTAGTTGACAGGATAGCCTCTTTCACCCAACAGATCCGACAGCTTGAACCGAGACGGCAAGAAATTCGATAGATTTAGAAAGAACGATTTTTTTATTATAATCTCGTTCTCGGTTTTGGATACCACACCAACGTCGATCAACCATTCTATGAACTGTCTGGTCTGTATGTCCATATCTGAGTTGAAGCTGAACAACAGAATGTTCTCTCTGTCAACTAAATCCAATAGCTCCAGAAGGAGGTTAGAAGCTCTGACGACTCGCGCTTTCTTTTTCGATCCTTGATGCCAAAAATCAAAATCGACCACCTTTGGTATCGCCATGTTTTTTAGGTCCGCAAGAATGACGCTTTTATCAAACTTTGGCTCTCTACCGCTGATAATCTCTGTCACAATCGAGCTGGGGTCCCTTAAGGCCACCATACGATGTGGCAATGCGATCAATGCGCAATCCAGCAGATCTTCTGATGTCACATCGTTCTTTAGCCTTCCTCTAGCATGTAACAGTAGCCTTAAAGAAGTAGTTCCCCGAACACTCGGGCCAGAGATGACGTGCGGATGTTGTCGTATTTTATATATTAGATGCACTATCACATCATCTAAGAACTCTTTCGATTGTGGCGTCAATATCTTCATCCCCATATCTTGATTTCAACGAGTTCTGGAGTGCAACTCGCATATCGCTTCTATCTATGATATCTTTCCCATGAATCATGGCATGTGCTGCGGCCTGCTCCAAAACCGATATAGTCCCGCGGACGCTGAATTGTCCCCCCTCACGAAGATTTTTTGAAATGTTGGTGATTTTGTTGTATGTATCTATATCTATTGAAAAAGGTGGGTTTGCATACTTTTTTAGTATCCTGATTTCATCTTCTATGGAAGGATAATCAATTTTTACGCACTCGAAACGATCTAGGAGATTGGCAGAAAGCCGCTCCGTGCCAGCATATTCCTCTGGATTAGCCGTGGCAATCAATAGTGTATCTACCTCCAACTCAATGTCGAACCCCGCAATCGTCGTCCTGCCTTCCTCAAGGACTTGCAGGAATGTGTTCTGCACTTTCTCTGGCATTCGATTTATTTCGTCGATGAACAGTATCTTTCGGTGTGCCTTCTGAATCTTTCCTGGACGATAAGTTAGGGGATGATCGATTCCATACTTGAATGCGTTGACAGGATCGATATCTCCGACCAAGTCCTCCGGCAATATCTCTGGTGAGCCTTGTATTCGAACGAACCTATCTGTAATCGTCTCGGACTCGATTTCCGCTAGGTTTTTACAATGGTGGCATGAAGGCTTTTCTGGGGAGCAATTGAACTGACATCCCTTTATCACTTGCATCTCAGGCAATAGCCCAGATATGACTTTTGCCAAGGTAGTCTTACCTGTTCCAGGTGGTCCCTCTAGCAAGAGGTGCCTGCCAGCCACAAGAACCGTTAAAATCTGGTCCTTTATTTCCCTTGAAGCATAAAAACCAGCAAGTGGATCCTTCTCAATCACTTTAAATATCGATGTCCTGAGATCATCTCGTAGGCTCATTTATTTTCCTCTAGAGCCTGTTCAATATGCTGCCTTGGCACAGCTCCAACGATTCTTTTGACCAACGTGCCATTCTTAAAAACTAGGAGTGTCGGGATCGACATAATCTCGTATTTCACCGCTACCTCTCGATTTTCATCGACATTTAACTTTCCAAACACGATCTCTCCCACATAGTCTTTAGCTAGAGCATCGATAACAGGGGCTACCATTCTGCAAGGAGCGCACCATGGCGCCCAACAATCTATTACACTCAAAGGGTATTTTTTGATAGTGGATGCGAAGGTTGCATCTGTCATATTTATCGGTGTATTTGGCCAGCTCAGCTCTTCTTGAGTCGACCTTTCATCAATTTGACTCTTTAACTTCTGCATTCTTCGCTGCCTAATCCTTTCTAGTTCATCCATGGCATCACCCTCTAATTTCCTAAATGGCTCAAGTTTCATAAATGTTTATGCTTAGTTTCAAAAAATTCTACCAATACTTTAGTGATTCTGTCATAATTAGTTCTTGCTATTTTCCTTGCTAATTTCACAGACCTATGAAAAGCCAATTTCAGATAATTTTGCCCGATCGCTGGAAAAACGGCTTCGTAGAATCGATTTAGAGCGATTTGAAATGGGCATCAGATGAATAACCTACCTCTTTTGGAGCAAACTTCCTACAAAGTCAATTCTGAGGTTAGTTATTCCAAGAGTGTCGAGGAGATTAATGAAATGGTGGGGGTTTTCTACCGTCTTTTTGTGCCCGAAAAGACGGATAAAAAGGCCAATATCCAATAAACGAGACTCAGAAATTATGCCTATGTAATTGGCATAAATGGCGTCGGCACTAGAAGGAACGTTGTTGTTACTCCACCTACTTCAACCGTAACATCCCTTTCTACTGGAGCTCCTTCGACCTTTTGTCCCTGAACGACTTGTCCCAGCGATTCAGGACTTACAGTGGTTTTAGTCTGATGTTTGAAAGTTATTTCTTCGGATGCACCTGCTGCAAGAGTAACATCTTCTCTGTCTACTTCTTCACCATCAACATGAAGTACCAGTGTTTGGGTGCTTTGACTTGCCCCACCATTTTTCACAGTGACTATGATCTGCATTCTACTGCCTGCTATAACCCTGTCTGGGTCACAGGTTATGTCAGTGACCACAAAGTCGCCTATAGGTGCTGGTGTTGGAGTAGTTGCTGGTGTTGGAGTAGTTGCTGGTGTTGGTCTGGGTGGCAATGTTGGAGCTGGTGTGGGTGCTGCTGGTGCTGGTGTGGGTGCTGGTGTTGGTGCTGGTGTGGGTGCTGGTGTTGGTGCTGGTGTGGGTGCTGGTGTTGGTGCTGGTGTTGGTGCTGGTGTTGGTGCGGGTGTTGGTGTGGGCGTAGGAGTAGGTGTTGGTGTTGTGGTAGGTGTTGGTGTTGGTCTGGGTGGCAGTGTTGGAGTAATTGAGACATTCGTTGAGACATTCGTCGATATGCACCCTGAAAAAGCACACATAATCAAAATTAACGAAAGTAAGAAGAATGTTGCCTTTTTCATTTGAATTGACCCACCCAATACCCTTCAATGGTTTCTATTATCTCAGTTCCTTAAATATATATGCCACACACTACCCACCCGAAAAGAGAAACGCCAGAGAGCGTAAATGTGATGTTAGTTATTCCAAGATGTTAGATGGGATAGACGGTCAAAATGGATTTATGATTTACTTTTATCCTCTTTTTGTTTTTCCTCTTCCTCAAGTTTGAATATTTGATCTCTGATATTTTTTGCAATATCAAATCTTTCTTTAGATTGTCTATTCAAAGCATTGCGGCTAACAAGACCAAACCAAATTAAAACTCCTAAAAGTATCAATCCAAGGACGATATTAGCCATAACATTCTCTCTATAGAGGTTTAAAATCACAACAAAACCCATAACAAATATTGAAACAATTATCATAGAGTCAGTGTTTATCTTAGTCATCAGCTCTTGGTGTTTAAGCTCCAATACCCTTATCCTCTTCTCCTCTTTTTCGTCCATCATACATAACCAATAACAGATTACTATAAAAATATTGAGGGTTTCATAGAAACTCATAGTATTTAGCAGAGCGGATACTTTAGGAGCAAAGCGGTGATCCTATACGCCGAGGCTGGGATTTGAACCCAGGACGATCGGTTAGTATCGACCCGATTGTCGGTCGGGGCGTTATTGCTCCGTCCTTATTTTTTTATACTTTCTGGGTCTCGGATATCTCGATTGCCCTTTTACCTGTTATCTTCACGTTGACCCTGGTTTTCTCATCCCATCCGAACCCCCTCACGATGTCCATGGGCAGAGTAACCATATAGGAAGATCCAACCTTCAGGATTTTTCTGTCCTTCATGTTTTAATAATTATTTAAATAGATATTAAAGTATTTGGGTTTATTCTTTTTTGAAAATTTTTCACAGCATTTCAAACCTATCACATAACTTCCCAACGACTTCGCTAAGCAATCCATAATCTTCATCGTAAAATAGGTGACTTTCACAAGCGCAATCGCTAGAGCCGAATCCTTTTACACAATCAAAATAATCTGCCAGCCTTTTTGCAATATCACATTCCTTTCTTCCACCCACGTAGACCTCTTTTATCCTCGCTATTGTCAAAAAATGATCAATGTGCCAATGAAGTCTCTTCTCTTTTCTGAGATGTCGGCTTATCCTTGACTCCAACCCTCCCAAGGCAGAGCCAACATATGCATAAAAGCCAGTTTTAAATTTTATTTTTCCCATGTGTCCAACTTGAATCTCCGCACCCTTAGGAAGCCCCATTAGTAAAACGTAAGCGCCTTTCATTTTTTCATTCTAAACTTTCTTTGATAATATTTTGAGTAGATTGCTCCTGCAGGATTATGCGCCAAAATCCTATCTTTCACGATAAACGTCGTCACTGGCGCCTCTGAATTTTTGGAAAACAATATGTCATGCCCGAGACACAAACCACATATTATATTTAAATCTGTATCCTTCTCATTAAGCACCATAGCCTGACCTATTGGATTGCACATCGCCTCATATCGGTCATCCTTTATCTTCTCAAGGCCAAAATTCTCCTTGCCTATCCCGCAGACTTTGCAACAAACCGAATAGACCTCAAAGTCTTTTTCTAATAGTTCATGCAATACTCTGGCTTCTGACTCCAATCCTATGCAGAATGCAATTCCAAGTGTTTGATAGCCCATTTCTTTACAAAACGTTATCAATTCTTCTAATCTCGTGAGTTTCATATAATATCTTGCCTCAAGGTTGGCCGCGATTGTCATTATCTCAGATTTCTTATTTTCGACTTCATATTTTCTCACAACTTTTTCTTTAAGCGCAGTACAATCTTTCCCCAAATAGCATTCTTTATCATCACACAGAGCGCATTTCATCCTCACTCACCACCAAATAGCTTTTATTGCCATGCTTTCTCTCCATGACTCGCTTTTCCCGCTCTAAAACTTCGATATATTTGACTACCTCATTTCGGTGTATTCCCAAAAAGCTTGAGATATCCCCTATCGTGCAAGGCCTTCGCTTCAAAAGAGTCACTATCTCGCCCTCTGTTTCCTTGTCATATGCCTTTTGCATCCTTCGATCATGCGATGTAATTATCTCTGCTTTTTCGCCTAGCATTTTACATATTTCCTTCATTTTGACTGGATCTAATGGCAAAGCAAAGGATTCACACGGAGGTCTCACAACCGTATTCAATTGAATTTTGTCTGGGTTTATTTCGCTGATAATATCTGCCATTCGCTTTACATCGCCCAAGTCATCATTGATACCCTGGACCAGCATGACCTCCAGCCAAATCTCGTTTTCGAACTCTTTTCTGAACTTTTTTAATCCCTCAACCATCCTTTCTATTAATAAGCCCTCATGCGGTCTGTTCACCATTTCGAATATATTCTGCTTAACAGCATCCAATGAGGGGATAACTAGATCGGCACCCCTTAAGTCAACCCTCACCCCCGTATCAAAGAGCAATGAGCCATTTGTCAGAACGGCTATGGGAATATCGGTCATTCGCCTGACATCTCTTATCATTTCGCCAATCTTTGAGTTTAAAGTTGGTTCTCCAGATCCGGAAAACGTGATATAATCTATCTCCTCGCCCTTGGTAAGGCGCTCCTCCAACTCTTCCATAATCAACTTTTTAGGGACGTATTCCCTCCGCTCTGTCGTCCTGTTCGTCGTCCTTCCCAACTGACAATAAACGCAGTCAAAGGAGCAAGTCTTATAGGGTACCAAATCCAGTCCTAGAGAGAAGCCCAACCGTCGAGAGGGCACTGGTCCGAAGATGTGACTTTGTGAATTCATGACTTCAGAACTCCATGCTCCATCCAGCGCCATTGGTTTCACACGTGTCTGGAAAAAGTCGCGAAATTTCTGATTTATGCATCGTGCAGTGGCAGGGGTTTATAAAGCCCTTATCTTTCAGCAGATCGTAATCTTCAAAACCATGAAATCCACCCATTATGCCATACACGTGTCCAATTGATGAGGCTCTATCCAGAATCGCAGATATCCCAGGATGAGCACATCCGGTTATTACGATCAGCCCTTCTTTAGTCTCAAGGAGAAGAGATTGCTCCTTTGTGGTGGTCCCAAGCACGCCCGTAGTATAAATGCGCTCACATATCTTTACCGGCCCATCCACTTCAATCAACTTTGCCTTCGATGATATCTCTTCTTTCAAACGCTTTGAAAAAGACGAAGGCGCGTAAACCTCTGTACCAGGATTTAAATTTAACACCCATGTCAATCCACCGATGTGATCCCAATGGTCATGAGACAACACGATGATTTCAATGTCCTTTGGATCGATGCCCAACGCTTTCATATTGTATAGTAGTATAGAGCCATCCCATCCGGTATCAAATAGAACTTTTCGTTCATCCTCGATAAGACAGGAAAAGCCCCAACCAGATTTTAGTCCCTTACATGCTTCATTGTCATATATTACTTTAAGTTTCATTTTAAACACCCATCAAAATTAATATCAATCCAACCACCAAGCCAAATGCAACGTTAAAGACCTTAACATAAATCGTATCTTTGATAGTGTAGGAAAGTAAAGGTAGCAAGCCATGACCGTCTTGGACTATGGAATTGACAAGCAAGACAGAAAAAGGGATTAATCCTTTAGCAAACAATAAAAAGAAAATCAAGTGTGGACCTGAACTTGGAAGTATTCCTATTAGGGCGGCTAAAAGGATTAAAAAGAGCATATTTTTTGGTAGGATTGCCCCCAAATCAAACCTGAGCATGAGAAGCTCGATCGCCAACATGGTGAAAAATAGCCATAAAAATAGCTTTGGCATGTGTTTTTTGAGGATATGATTACATACATGTTCTTCAAGAAAATGTTTGATATCCTGCCTTTCTTCTTCATGAATTTCGATTTCACAGGGTTGGCTCGTCTTCAATTTGATCTTTTTGGCAATGCCATCAGCCAAAAAACCAGCGATTACGCCCAACAGCAAACAAATGGCAAAGATTAATAACGCCGTTCTGGGCATCATTGCCAACATCACAAATGCTTCGTCTCCTGCGGTCGCTACCATCACCGCTACCAAAGCCCCAAAACTAATCATACCATGAACGTACAGAGAAACTATAAAGAAGGTACCAACACAACCAGGCGTTGCACCAAGAAAAGAAGAGCCCACATATTGACTTAAAGGCTTTTTTGTGAGCACCTCTCTGATCTTATCTTTAAACCTCAACTCCAGGTACTCGACCAGTACCATCAATGCGAAAACCATCAAAAGTATTTTTAGGGTTTCTGAAAGTAATTCTTGGATAATGATTTTCACCTCAAAGAGCGCTCTACTTTATTCCACATTTCCTTTATTTCTCTCGAGACCGGTCCATCAGAGAACTCAACTATGGGCTTTCCGGCAACCATGGCCTTCGTTACGATCGGATCGTACAAAATTTTGCCCACCACATTTACATCATTTATTCGACAAAACTCGAGGATTCTGTTGGTATTTTCCTCATTGATATCATATTTGTTAATACATACGAAGGAAGCTATGCCAAAATGGCGAGCGACCCCCAAAATCCGTTCCAAATCATGTAAGCCTGACATCGTCGGCTCGGTGACTATCAGTGCCCTATCAACCCCACTAAGAGATGCTATCACAGGGCAACCTATGCCAGGAGGCCCATCTATCAAGATTAGATCTCCTGCTATTTTTCTTGCCTCATTTCTGACAAGTGAAACTAGTTTTCCGGAAGCTTCTTCAGCGATATTTAACCTAGCATGAACCATTGGGCCGTACTTGGTCTCAGATATGAAAGCATATCCCGAAATCTTTTCCCTAAGTGTTATTGCGTTCTCAGGACACACGTATGCACAAACACCACAACCCTCGCATAAGATGGGGTCTATCATATGCCCATCTATCGCATCAAATCTGCATACCCCCTCGCATAACCCGCAATCTATGCATTTTTCCTCATCTATTACCGCCTCTTTGGAGCCCCTAAACTCCTGTTTGCTCCTTATAAGTGGATGGAGCAGTAGATGAAGATCGGCTGCATCCACATCACAGTCTGCTATAACAGGGTTATGCGCCAAAGCCGCAAAAGAAGCAGTAATGGTTGTTTTGCCAGTACCACCCTTACCACTAATGATCGTTATCTGCCTCATGTGAACACTTCCTTACTTTATTTAGAGCTTATCTGCCCCATGCATACGAACTTGACCGCACCCTTTAAGCTGCGCGTTCCACCACCTTGGCTGATGATTTCCAATGCCTTTTCTGCATCGTGAACTATTGCTCCGGCTATCACGTCGGCACCATATTCAAACAAAAGGGGTGTTAGAGGAGTAGTAGGTCCAATCACGAAAGTGTAGCCATTGCTGATCTCCAGTAACCTTTGTAAAGTTTTATTTACGAATGCGCTCCCTGATATAACAACCAAGTCGCACTTTGGTAGTAATGTTTCTGCAGCCGTATCTGGCAGTGCCCCATGTATGGGTCGTCTCTCAAATACAAAAGCGTCTTTACCAAGTGAATCGATGAAGGGGAAACGACCAACGATCCCTATCTTGTCATAACTTTGAGCGATCGCCAGAATGTGATTGGATACATTCATAACTTTATAGTTCTCTGGATTCAGAAGTGCGTTTATGCTTGCGGTACCAATCGATGCTTCAGTAAGGTTCCACGATTTTGCCAAGGGGAGGGTATTCGTCCCTATGAGATTCCCAACATTCTTTGGAGGTGAGCTGAACTCTGGAAAAGTGTATGCTAAACCCACCCTATCCCTAATCCGGACTGCAGTATATTTCAGTCCCACTCTAATGTCATCCGCTGGTTCTTCTTCTATGGAGCTTAGTATGTCATCCATTAGGTTCATATACCTCCATCCCTCAGCTGCGCATGGACTTGCACCGCATCAAATAGCCCTGAGAATTTGTTTTTCCAGTCGGGCATCTCCAAGACGAATGGCGTACCACGTGAGTAGAGCTCTGCAATTCTTCTATCCATGGGAATTTTTAGTAGGAGAGGTATGCCTTCCTTTTTGCAGTATTCCTGAACTTTTTGGTCCCCAATTCCCTCGCAGTTTATTATGACTCCAAACGGAATTTTCATCTCCCTAATCGTTTCCACAGCCAACCTAAGATCGTGCAAACCAAAGGGTGTTGGCTCGGTTACAAGTATGCAATAATCGCTTCCATGCACAGCCGCTATCATAGGACAAGATGTGCCAGGGGATGCATCGATGATCACAGTCTTATTTCCATCTATCTCTTCTTTGACTTTCCTTATTACCGGGACTGCCATGGGCTCACCAATGTTTAGTTCCCCGTATACGAATTCGATATCTCTGGCAACTCCTTTTTTGACTACACCGATATTTCTACATTCCTCTGCTATTGCATTTTTGGGGCAAACGAGGAGACAACCACCACAACCATGACACAATTCTGGAAATATCAGGATCTGTTTATTAAAAACAGCGATCGCATTGAACTCACAGAACTCAGCACATTTCCCACAGTAGTCACACTTGGTTTCATCGACCTTTGGCACTGGTATGCAAACTGGTATCCGCTTTTTTATTTCTGGTTTTAGAAAGATGTGAGCATTTGGCTCCTCGACATCGCAGTCCAAGAGTTGAACGTTTTCAAGAGACAATGCCATATTAGTGGCTATTGTAGTTTTTCCAGTTCCACCCTTCCCACTTGCAACTGCAATCTTCATTTCAACCCATCACTTAACTTTAAGATTGTATCTCCAATGGCCACTCCGAGGTCTTTTGCTATCACAGGGCATTTTGCCGTGAGAAGAAAAAATATTTTCCCATGACCACTAAGTGCCTCATAGTTTCCCTGCCCTTTGCCAATGACCATATCGCTCTGCGCAAGGATTTTCCAAAACTCTTTGCTCGAATAGTTCATTCCTTTTCCAGGTACACCAACTCCAACTTTAAGAAATTCAATACATTGTATCTCATCAATTCCCACATAAATAGCGTCTTCTTCTGTAGCATCGTTGATTATCGGCTCATCTTTAATCACAAACAAAATTTTATCTAGATCATGCTCCCCTAATATTGTTTCAATTAAGATCTTATCAAATACTATCTCCCCCGCATTATCCGCCAGATAGGCAAGATTTTTGGCAGTTTTCAAGATTAGCATAAACTCCGATAAGTCATAGATTTTAAACTCCTTTTCTAAAACACCTAAAATAGCCTTATCCAGATCAAAATTCGATCCTACACCATAGTCAATTATGTTTCCAGCAATAGCTAATCTTAATGCTGTCAACAAAGGCGTAGGGGATCGATCTACCATCCCTTTTAAATTTGGATACATTTTCAATGCGATGTCGTTGTATTGTCTTTTAACAACGTTATAAGGATCGTCGACTCCACTTTCTTTTCTGACAATTCTGTGAACAACATGCGCTATCTCAAGAGGGCTAGTATCCCAATTTATGCCATCAAGCTCAATAAGCACTTTTTTCAATATTTTCTTCTGCGCTTTTTCATCATTGGTAACGAATCTCGCCGCTTCAAGCGCCTGTCTCATGAGACAAGGGATACAGTCTAAATAAAGTTTCATATGATTTAGTCCTGGGATTTCAGAAGGATCCTTCCATTAACCTTGTTCAATGGTGGTGGCTCTCACACCCAGACCCTGATCCTTCACCTCTAAACGCATGTCTTCCACAAGCATTCGCATCAGTAGCTGGCTGTAGTTTTCCCTCTTGCCACATCTGGACAACGTCTTTCACAGTTCCATAGGCACCTATATAGACCATGATACCGAACTCCTCAAACATTCCAATTGCCCTTCTTCCCAATCCAGAGCATAACATCACATCTACATTCACGGTTGATAGAAGTTCTGGAGCGTATCCCCCACCACCCATATGCATACTTGTATTGGGTAAGATTTCGATCTCATCCGTTTCTGTGTCAACTATGGTGTATGTTGGCACTCTACCGAAATGTTCTCCGACTTGTTCGTTTAAACCTCGATTGCCCATCGTTGGTACGCATACTTTCACATTTTCACCTCCTTCTTACTTTCTTCACTATTTCCGTTCATCATTTCCATTAGAGAGTGCATTATGGTGGCTGCCACTTTGGGCGTCAATCCAACAATAAGACGGTCATCTGTTATACCACCATATTCTCTAGAATCATTGCAACCAAAGGACACGCAAACTTTATTGGTCAAGTAGGGCCTAACGGTACAATTTCCGCAGACCGACATGACGCCAGATAAATCCAATTTTAACTCTTCCCCCGTAACTCTCTGATATGCCTGGACGATCTTCATGAACTCCCGAGGTAGCAAATAAAAGATATAAACATCTGGCATCATTTCGTTGGTGGATAGACTCATAGAGTGGGGTTTCCTTGTCGGTCTTGGAATACTCATCAACGCCTTGATAGCGCGCTCTTCATTTGCAAACATACCCTTTTCCACCAACTCTTTAACACACTCCCCCATTTTGCATTGATTGCATTCCATAAAGCCAAGTATCTCCTTTGCTGCTGGACAGGAAATATGGTCACAGTCAAGGAGCATGCTCTTAGAGGTTTTCATTACCCTGCTAACAGCTTCACAATATTTCAAAGGCTTGCTCGGGATATCTGCACTTTTATTCTTCTCGCTGAAATTGAATTTGACTGCCACTGGCCCAACATTCAAATATCTTCTTGCCAATTCAATGACATTTTCTTCTTCCAATCAATCACTCACCCATAATGAATATTTTATTGAATCCTTTGAGATTCAATTCACCCAATCGAGCCCATTTTGCTACCACATGTTGGACATTTGCATTCGATGTGTTTTCCTGTTTCAACATAATACTCGAAATGTTTCAACCAAGTTGGATGGTGAGCCATTTCGTGAACAAAATCCACAAATTTCGCCAGGCGTTCCATGGTAGTTGTATGAACATTATGCTCAATTCTGCAAGCGTCCTTTTCAGCTATTTCTTCATCTATCCCAAGAATCTCCAAAAATTTCGCAAGCGCCATATGACGCTGTTTTATGGATTTTGCCCATTTCTCCCCCTTTGGCGTTAGTGTAACCCCTTTGTATTTCTTATAGATTAAAAACCCATTTTCAGCGAGTTTTTGTATCATCTCGGTGACACTTGGTGGCTGAACACCAAGAGAGGAGGAGATATCAGTGGTCCTAACATAGCCCCCATCTTTTTTCAGTTCATATATGGTTTCCAGATAGTCCTCAACGCTTTGACTTGCCATTCAGCTACCACCATCCCTTTTGAGATTATTCGATAATCTGCAGTTATCTGCTTTCTCGCTATTTAGCCATCCATGGAACTTGCATTGATGTATATATTCATAAGACCGTTCAAAAACGGCCCCCTCTGCGTCCCATGCCCATCCCACTGCGACCCATGCCCATTCCGAAATGTTCACCGACCGTTGCACCAGAAGTTTCTTTTAGCTGTCCACTCTTGTACATCTCAATAACATCCCTAACTGTGCCAAAAGCCCCGGTTATTATCTTGATTCCCGCTGAAGACAAGGTTTGGAAGGCATTAGGACCGACGTTTCCGGTGATAACCACCTCAACGCCCTTGTTTGCTACTGCCTGCGCTGCCTGGATACCAGCACCACCCATCGTGTCGGCACTCATGTTTGGCACCGCTTCAAAATCCATTGTATCCGAGTCTACGATCAAAAAATACTGACACCTTCCAAATCTAGGATCTAACTGGGCTTCTAAACTTCCAGAGGATGCTGTTACACATATTTTCATTGTTTATCACCTTATTTTTCATTAAACACTAAAGTTATTACCTACATATCACCCCATAAGCAAAAAAGGATGAAAATTCTGAATTTTATTCTAATTTGCCTTTCACAAATTCCTCCACTTTGTCTATTATCAATTCAAAGTGTTTTGTATCATTTGGGTTATTTTCTAAAACGAACGGCACTCCAGAATCGCCTGACTCGCAAATCTTTGGGTCGATTGGTATCCTCCCAAGGAAAGGCACACCCAATTCCAAGGCCGCATTCTCTCCACCACCTACTTTGAACAGATCAATTTGGGTACCACATTCTGGGCAGACCAAACCGGCCATATTTTCAACTATTCCGATCACTGGGACCTTTACCTGCTTTGCGAAATTCACGGCCTTTCTGGAATCCAATAACGATACCTCCTGGGGCGTCGTTACAATTATGGCTCCATCTACATTTGGAATAAGTTGTGCAACGCTTAATGGCTCGTCTCCCGTGCCTGGTGGCAAATCAATCACCAGATAATCCAACTCCCCCCAGGCAATATCCGAAGTGAACTGTTTGATTATATTCATTTTCACCGGACCCCTCCAGATTACTGGTGTGTCTCTATCCGATAGTAAAAATCCTATTGACATTACTTTTAACCCTGGTAACGCCGTGACCGGTAACATGCCTACAGGAGAGGATCTGATGCGTTCATCTTCGATGTCAAGCATCTTTGGAACGTTTGGTCCATGTATATCCACATCCATCAGACCCACCTTATATCCCCTGTTGGCGAGTGATACTGCCAGATTTACTGCAACTGTTGTCTTTCCAACACCGCCCTTTCCACTCATGACCATGAGCTTGTGCTTCACCCGGTTTATTCCAGCTTCTCCGGCTTCTACAAAGTTCGTTTTTATAGTTTCCCTTTTACCATCTTTTGTCTCTTTCTTTTGATCAGCCATAGCCAGTCCTAGCCCCCTGATATAACTGCATCTGCATCTATTACTCCTAGTATTTAAGTTAGGAAGTCACTGCAAAGATCACACTTTTACTTCATAAGCTCTTCAAGACGTTTCTTGATCTGTTCCAACTGTTGCTCTAACATCTTTGCCTGGCCCTCTAGCATTGCAACTTCTTGCTCCTTTGGCATTTGGGGCATCGGCATGCCCGCAGGCATCATCGGTGCTGCAGCAGCTTGGTCCATATAAGACGTGAATTGCGGCATCTGTCCCGTCTCCATTAGATACTGTGCTGCTGGCGGTAACCCCGTAGGACTTCTTCCGATCCATCCCGGGCTAAAGCCAAATCTCATCCATCCTGGCAAACCAGTCATGTAATATATATACCTATGTCTATATCCTGCCATCTATTCTTCCTCCTCTCAGTCATTTTTTATTTACAAATTTACAAAATATAGGAACCGTATGGGACTCCATATCCAGTCCTGTATCCATATGGTCCTGGCGCATAGGGTGTTATCGGCCCATACATGCCAGTCCACCACCATCTGGGCAACCATGGGAACCATCTGCAGAACCCTAAACCAGACCTCATTCCGAAACCTGGTCCCCAGAATCCTCTTCCACGTCCATATCTAGGCATTTTTTATTCATCTCCTTTTTATTTATCTCCTTTTCAACTATTGAGTAGCTACCCCCTTTTATTTCGATAGCTTTTCCATTTATGAGGGCGTCAACAACCTTTTTCCTCCCGGACTTCAAATCCCTCCATAGCGTTTTTCTCGAGGTCCCCATCTCCCGTGCTGCGTCTTCTTGTTCAAGTCCTTCCAAGTCCACAAGTCGCATGGCCTCTATCTCCTCAATTTTTATGTTTACCGTTTCTAGAGGTCGCATCACTGGTCGCCATGGAACACTACTCGGATTAAAGTAATTAGTGACAGGTACCTGTGAAATCCATCTTTGGAACCGAGGTCTACCTCTTCTACACCTAGCCCCGCCTCTTCCCACCATATATGCACATATGCGCTATAATACTATATAAGCTTTTGCTCAAATGCGCCAAAACAAAAATGCCTGGCCATATATAGTTAGTTTAGGGGGAACATGTTAAAATAAAGTAAAGGCGAAAGGCACGGACGAGTAAATAAATTAAAATGGATTAGAGGGATACGTTGCCTTTTCCTTGAGTATTAACCGAATTTATCTTCTAATCGAGCGATAGGGCTTCTGATGGACAAACTTCGACACACAGACCGCATTCAACGCACAGATCGTCGTCTACTACTGCTATGTCGTCTTCCAGAGAGAGGGCGTCGTTAGGACATTCCTCTACGCACGTTCCGCACCCTACACATTTTTCTACATTGATTTTTACTGACATAGGTATCAAATCTCCTTTCTGCCATGTTCATTCATTCATGATATTTATAGATTTGCTAAAAACTTCAGATTACCTAGCAAATCTAAACTTTAATTTAGTGTATAAGGACAATTAATGTTTAGTAGGCAAACTATATGTCAAGAAAAGTAGCATTAATAAACGGAGGATCATCCGGTGTGCCTGAAGACTACAAGGAAGGCGAGAAAATACCAGCATTAGAAGGAAAAGATATGTTATATAGAGAGGTTCCTAAAACAGGAGATAAATTGTCTATTCTTGGGTTCGGTTGTATGAGGCTGCCAGGAAGTCTATTCAATGTTGATGAAGAAAGGGCAATTAAACTTTAGGAAGTACTATGGAAGAGCCGAGAAATGATGACGTAAATAATAACAATTCAGAAGCGACAAAAGTGCTACTGGCCTATACAATACTCATTATCGTGACAAGTATCTTCGCCCTACTTGCCATCTGGACACTCGTGCCCCAGGCAACGGCGGGCAGGATAAGCGTTCTGGGCTACAAAACGCACTGCCCCTTCGCGCCGTGGAGCACGCTCATCTGCCTTGCATGTTCAGCCATCACCTTCACGATTATGTATCTTATATGGAAATACTGGACCTTTATTATAGGCGCAGGATATGAAACAACACCGGACCCAATCATCCGGAAAATGCTTGAGTTGGCTGAAGTCACTGAGAAGGACATCTTCTATGATCTAGGAAGCGGAAAAGGTAATGTTGTCTGCCTGGCCGCCGAGGAGTACAACGTCCGTTGTGTGGGCATTGAGGCTGATCCTTTACGATACATGATCTCCCGGATCAAGGTGGCTGTCAAAGGCTTATCGTGCAGGGTTCAGCTCAGGTTCGGCAATTTCTTTACAGAGCCCCTGGAGGAGGCCACTGTGGTGACTCTATTTCTTTTCCAGTCTGCAAATAACAGGCTGAAGGATAAATTGGTCAAGGAACTCAAACCCGGAACCCGGATCGTCTCCTATACATGGACATTCGACGGCTGGACACCGGACCACAGCCTGCCTTTAGAAAGGATCTACCTGTACACGATAAAACAATCCGGCAATGATTACAAATAATTTTCCGATTGCTCCGCCCGGGAGAGCCAAGAGTTTGAGACGAATCCCTTCAGGATCGCTCAACTGCCAGATTTTTACGGGGAGTGTTCGGCCTTGGAAATTGTACATCGAGTGTCTCAAGAGCAGCCTGCGTTGGTATCCGAAGTGATGCATAAAGTGACGAGGGGCAAGCCATGAAGTTGTTAGCAATAATGGGCAGCCATCGCAGAAACGGCGCAACCCGAGAGCTTTTCAGCCAAGGCATTATCGGTAATAACTTTTGGTACTCGCTCATCGGATCGTTGGTGGTCGTGATCATCTTCGCCCCCCTGACCATGGTTGCTTACTTGAGCAAAGTAAAGTAGGCATGGGTGATGAACCAGCGTCCGAAGCGACATCTCCATCCGCCAAAGTACATGGGTGTACTTTGGCGCATTTTTGTTTATTTCCGTCTTCTATTAAAGCATAGTCAGAATTCTATGTCTATCACTTTTTTGCACTAATTCTAAACAATATCATACAATCTATCATGTTTTCGTGACATGTTCTTGATGGTATCCTTCATAGGGGCTGGTTATGTTTTTGATCTCACCCAATTTAATACTTTTTCACAATCTTCTTTATTAGGATGACTATACCTGATAAGTCCCTTTCCCCCATAACAAGTCATGTAGTCGTTTTCTAATCTCATTTTCTTCTCTTTGAGTATCTTCTCCAATCCTTTTATTGCATTTTTATCTGATTGCCCTCTGCCAAACCAATTCAAAAACACATAAATCTTTGCATTTTCATGTATTGATGCTCTTTCTATTTGATTTAGCCATCTCAGTAAATCTTTATGTACTTCACCTCCATATACCCCAGAACATAAAATTATAGACGTATACTTCTTCAAATCATTTACTTGGCTTTGATTAAGTACTAAGAATTCTGCATCACTATTATTTGCAACATAACTGCATATATTAAATGTATTTCCTTTACTCTTTGGACATACAAGTAAAACACTCATTTGTATCCTCCTTGTCGTTTGGCAAGCTCAAGTTTCTTCTCAAAGGATTCTATTTCGCAATCAGCTTTAAAAGTGTTATTTCGTTTCTTGAACCAAGTCTCATGTACGGGCCCCATGTACCAGTGCCGGGGGAAACATAGAGGAACATGCCTTCAAAGTCATAAAGCCCTTTAATGTGCTTGAAAAACATCCTAAGAAAGAAATTAAATGGAAATATCTGGCCAGAATGTGTATGCCCTGCAAGCTGAAGATCTATTCCTGCTCTTTTTGCATCCTCAGTCCCGGCAGGGGAATGGTACATAAGCACAGCAGGCTTTGACTTATCTATCTTCAGTTTTTCAAGCTCTTTCCCGAGATGGCCTTTGTCCTCTGAAAATTCAACTCCGATTATCTGGATTCCATCAAAATCAACAGCCTCATTCCTCAATACCCTTATCTTTGTATCATTAAAAAGCGCATATACCTTATCTGTTTCTTCATAGACCTCATGGTTCCCGGTAACGAAATAAATCGGAGCCTTCAATCTGTTGAAATCACTGAACATACTTCCATGGAGCCTGGCACTGGCGTCAACCATATCACCGGTTATCATAACTATATTTGGATCAAGTTTGTTTGCTTTTTCAATTATCTTTTTCAAAAAGCCCGAATTCCTTATCGTGCCTGCATGGATATCTGAAAGCTGAACAAGAGTGACATCCTCTTCCAAATTCTTAATAGGGACTTCTACTTCTTTCACCACAATCCCAACAGCATTTATTACTGAGATAATGCTTAGCACACTGACTACGATAACAATTATCATTCCTGCATAAGGTATGGTATAGAAAGGTCTTATCACTTCATATATCAAGAGTGAACATAATGTGAAGAGAAGGATTCCCATCCACAATGCTGATACCGTATAAAATATCCTAGATAAGATATTAGGAAATATCCTCTCAAAATACACAGCAACCGGCAGGGATAATGTAGCTAATGCTATCCACAAATACAGGATGTTTCTTCCTATTCCTAGAAGTCCGCCAAGCCTGAGGACAACATACGAGTTGAGACTTATATAAATCAGCAAAAATAATAAAAAGTATATAACGAATTGGATTCTCTTATTCATAGTTAGTATAAATAATCTAAATTTTAATAACCTTTCTTAAAACTTCTACCAACTACTATACCAATTGCCGAACCTATTATGGCGCCGGCTATAAATTCGGAAAACCAATGAATATTGGATGATACGCCGAGTCCAATATATAAAGCGACAGCCAAAGCGCCCCACTTTAGTTTCTTATTTTCTGGGAACATCATGATAAGAGTGAGTGCTATGGCGAATGCGACGGTAGTATGAGATGATGGCCAACCCCAAAATATACCATGCTCTAAAAATCCAAAATTGAACTGATGACTGATGTCAGTGCCGATTTCTTGAAGGTTTGGCTGAATCCTGCCGGTAAATGCTTTGTATATAGAAGAGATTAGCCAACCAAGTAATGCTGCCTGTCCAACTGCCCAAGCGGTTAACTTTGTTTTTGCATGATTGCGTTTTTTACCGATCCAGAAGAGTACAAAGAGCATAATAATCACGCCAAGGCCACCCAAAATGATTGCTGGAAATGAAATTACATTCAGAATAAAACTTCTCGTATGCAAAAAATACCACCAATCAAATCCAGAGATTACAAGGATGTATGTCAGAGCAATGGCAATGATATGCCAAATAAAAAACTTACCCGAAAAGGATTTCAGGAAATTCGATAGCAGTGTTTTTAAAAACTTTTTCATTTATAATTATTAGTTTGTTAATTGACTTAAAAATTTTTCTATCAGCGACTATCGTTTGGCAAGCTCAAGTTTCTTCTCAACGTCGAAGCGTTTCATTTGGTCTTGGTCGAAAGGGTAAGGTGAATTTTTGTCAGCGAGCAATCTTTGTTCAAGTATAAAGAAATTGAGGAACATGAAAACAGCCGCCCACACTACTGCAAGCAACCAATCCCCCAGGTTCACCATGTTATTTGCTAGAATGTAATATATGTAAATCACACCAATCGGGATCCAACCAAAAACATTGGTGACAGCGCCAGGACTATAGAAAGATCTTAGCTTAATGTTCACATAAATGACGTGGCCGACGAATTGAGCAGTTAAGCCGAGAAGGACAGGTGCTAAACCTAGCCAAATCACGTTGGGAAAAAAGACTGGAAACAGGTAGAACCCGTATGCAAAAATAAGGTTAGCCACCATGGACGAATTCTGGTTCAGCGGATAGCGGTCTGGCTTTGCACTTCGCATCAAAACCATATTCGCGACCGCTGGAAATCCACCTGGCCAACTGTACTCTTCAAATTGATGTAGAAGAACAACAATAAAGTTGAGAATAAGAAGCTTTTGTAAAAAGACAAGCTCATTCCAAGCAAATATTAGGTAGGCCCCCGCGACCATTGCTGAAAAAAGACCAATGGCGCTCCAATATCGCCTTAGAAATTTTAAAGGAGTCATTTTCTTCTCCTTGTTGTTGATATGCTTGTTTTCCACAGTATAATAATTTTATTATGAGCGTATATTTAAGTCTTTTTTGCCCATCAGCCTATCCTGTAGATGAGAACAAAAAAATATTTTTTGAACTCACTCCGCTTCGCTCCGTGCCACGCTGCGCTCTCGCCTATCGGCTCGGGGCAATTAAAAATAGGGGATTTCGCCAATTGCACCTAACATCGGCATTTAATGAAGTTTGCGAAGCAAATTTGAGTGGTGAAAGGAGAAAAAACCTTTAGAGTTTTTTCGAGTACAGCAACCGGTTAATTCCTGTTATCCTAACCTTTATCTTGGTGTTCTCGCTCCATCCAAAGCCCCTCACGATGTCCATGGGCAAAGTAATCATATAACTCGATCCAACTTTCAGGATTTTTCTATCTTTCATATTTTAATAATTGTTTAAATAAGTATTAAGGATTTGGTTGGATAGGACGCTAAAAATAGTAAATACTATTTATGATTTCTGTGTTTATGGTCTGACATCTTAATCGGAATGCCTCGCTGGCTCAGCTCAGACTCAATCTCCTCGAAGAACACTCCTTTACCCACCACATGCTCATGCTCACACCGTTTGATTTTGCCGCCCAGATAACCCCTAGTAGTAAGCTCTGTTGCACAGGATGGGCTTTTTGCCACGCCTATTATTTCGATGTGTATACCTTTTTCGGCCAACTGCTGGATTAAATCTGCATACGGTCTGAATAGTCGGCGGCAAAATCTTCTATATTTTGGAAAATCTAGTTGATTCTTCGTCGTCTCCCATCTGTTCAGTCCAAAGTAGATAGTCTCAGGACATGGAAGTTGTATTACTGGTGTGTTGGATATGAATTCTATTTTCTTTCCTATTTTCACCGTAGGATTGAGCAAACAGTGGGCAACCACCTGTATTCTTGGCTCAGCGTTCATATTATACAATACCTAGGGATTTATTCGTCTTGATTATCGATTTCTGTCCATCTTCTTCCGATTCGACCATCGCCCGGATTGCATCAATGTTCTCTGGAATGACGATGGACTCCTGGTGAATCGCCTGAAAGAAGTATAATTCCTCTTTGATGCTAATGGATTCTTCCCATATGCAATTCTCCCAAATGTCATATCTTGGCCTGATCAAGTCTCTCCCCAATTCGATGATGGATGCGGTTGACGTTATGCCATCTGCTGCACTCACGAATCGTATGCGGGGGGCTTTTTTCAAGACTGCTTTTACGTGATCGATCTCTGGGGTCTTGGTAAATACGACGTTCAACACGTGAAGATGCATTAGGGTAGTGGGAATCTTGATTGCAAGAGTTGTGATATTTAAATGAGGAAGTACGGTCTGAACATCTAGTCCATGATGCGATGGCAGCGTAACGGGATCTGGCACTATTGAGTTGATCGGCCCTTTCTTGGCATCGTTAGGGTCGGCAGCTCGACGTACAAGCAAAGCCCTTACCTTTTCCACGCCAAATTCTTCGTCCAAAGGTTTCAGGGCTCTGCAAAGCCCAGTAGTATTACAAGAGACCACTCGAAGAAAATCACGTCCTAATGCTTCTTCGTAATTACAGGCTGCATTAAATGAGAGCCCTGCCACCCCGTGTTTCTCACCGCCTTGGAATATCGCTTTTATTCCTGCTTTCTCATACATTGACTTATTTTGAGCTCCTATACCTCCAGGAGTGCAGTCGACGACTATATCTGCTTCACCCAGCAGGTCTTGAATCGTTCCAGCGATGTCAATTCCTGCCCTTTCAAAGTCATCATGCTTCTCTGGAATGGCCGCATACACATCGTATCCCCTTTCAATAGCTAGCCTAGCTTCAAAATTGGGCCGTGTCTTTGCGACGCCTACGATCTCCATATCGTCTTGAGCTCTTACTGCATCTGCTACTCTCTTGCCGATGGTCCCATAACCATTTATTGCTACTTTAACCATCTTGTTCACCTTTGATCATGATTTCATGTTTGTTCATGTCGATATCGACGATGCGACCCCTTATATTTTTTCTCTCGCCAAATATTCCGATAAGCTCAATGTTGTCACCTTTGATCAAAATATGGATAACCTCTTCCATCAAGGTCTCCACCTTGCCTTTTACATCAAGAACTACGCTGGATTCACACATTAGGATCACAATATACAGTTGTCATCCTTTTCCATAAAGCTTTTTCATAAAAGGTTACTGATATTTGTCGTTTTAACTGAATTGAGCTTTCTATCAGAAATATAAACTTTATAATTGGAACAGAAAAATGCCCAAAAGATGCCGAATAGATATATAGAAGCTTTACTTTTAAAGAGTGCATTCAATATTTACGAATCCCTAGTAGATATCCCAATCTTAGATGCACCATTCATTAACATTCCCTTAGCTTCGAATGCCCGGTTTAAGAGGGGATTATAGACAGAATATCTACTCCTAACCCATCAAAATATCAATTACCCTATCTCACTTTCGTACCCGCCCGGATTTCTCTCTCTGGTTTTAATAGCACTGCACCATCTTGATCTGCAGCTAAAAGCATTCCATTTGACTCGACACCAAAGAGTTTAATCGGCTTCAGGTTTGCTAAGATGACCACTTGCGTACCAACTAGCTTCTCTGGGTTATGTGTTCTCGCAATGCCTGCAACGATTTGTCTTGGCTTTGGCTCGCCGATTTCTATTCTTAATCGAAGCAATTTATCCGACCCTTCTATGCGATCTGCTAACACTATTTTACCTATCCTTATATCGAGTTTTTGAAATTCTTCGAAAGTAATAGTGCTTGACATCCTATTTCCACTCTTTTCAATTTTATTGGATGTTTATTTTATTGGAGGTTTAACTCTTAATTGTATCTAAACAACTTGTATGAGGATTTAAGAGGCATATAACAGGCTCGGGCTTTGTATTTAGCCGTCACCAAAAAAATTATCTTTTATTAAGAGTGAATAACTGACCATGAAACTCAAAAGTTGATCTGGAGAGCAGTATGAAAAATATTAGACCGCTTGCCTGAGTTGGCAGAAAAAACAACTAATAGAGCTTAAGAGAGATTATAGCTAATCACTAAAGCTAATCGCTAATCCATGAAGTTGGACAGAAACATATCGTGAGCATTGCATGATATCTGATCTGATAATAGCCATAATGATGGCCATCAATTTCAGATTATGGCTGCCAATAAATATCGCTAGAGGATTCCATCATAAACAGAGCTTCGCTACATTCCACCCCTTCTTCACACCCAAAGACTTTGCTATGGGCTCGCATTTAGCTCGGAGAAGATAGGCTATCGGCTTGAAGTCATATTCTGACAGTGATTCATAGTTTGCCATACCCTTGCTGATTATCAATGAAGACGAATGCAAAGCTTCAACCAGATCATGTGGGGCTTCATCCATGTTAACGCCAACCGCATTTGAGCCAGTCGTCAAGACTCTATCCGCTTTCCAGCTAACTCCCGTATCATTTGCATCTTCCAGCGTAGCATCTGTAAGTATGGGTGCACCTTTTACCACCAAGGTGGTATGACCGCCCAACCTCTTGATCTGGTCCAACACCAACCCATCAAAGACTATCTCACCACAATTATCCGCAAGATACAGGACTTCGTCTAGTAGGCAGACCATGTTATCGATATCGTCTACATCCAACCCTTTTTCGAATACTTGCCTAAAATAATCCTCAAATCGCTCTTCAGGCTCAAATCCGAGCACGCCAAAATCAAACGAATTGCCGATGACTGAGGCGATAATGCTTCTTCTGAATGCACCCTCAGAATCGGACTCTACGATTTTCCGGATAGCTGGAAGAAATTTTAGCGCGATCTCATTGCTCATTTTCTTTTTTGCGATATATGGATCATCTCCCAGAACACCATATGCCCTACGATGAACTCCAGTTGAGATATAAGTGAGTGGGGCATTATGGCGATATTCCCCATATAGCCATTGAACTCCGGCTTGGATGGCTTTGTGTTGGAGTTCCATATCGTCAGTGGACAGTTCAGCCTCATAGTGGACTCTAGCAAGCAAACAAGGTATGCATTCGGGATATATCTTCAAAATAATCACCATGCTTTTAATGTAAGAATCCCCATAAATCATTTTTGGATTGGAGTGATAAATGAAAAAAAACCCAAAGCAATTATTGGAATTAAAGGATCGCCTTAAAAACATATGAGTAATTAAAGAAACCGCTCAAGGTATTCGATCGTAGTAAGTAACATACAGAATTTGCTCAGGAAGTTCAAAAGCCTTGCGATTTCATTGGTGGCATTGCACATTGATAATAACATATCATCAAATTCCCTATTGGAGAGAAATGTATGATATACATAAAGCTCAGGGACGAAAACACCAGGATAAAGGTAAGGATAACGGGGCGAAAGACGTTAGAGGTAGGGGAGGGTTGAAAACTTTATATTCTATGTTGGACGATATAAGATAGGAACTATGAATATTGGAAGACGCAAGTTTCTCAAATATATAGCATTTGCAGGAGCTATAGCTACCATGAGTATTTCAGGATGTGTATCACCTGAAGAGTCAACCCCGGTTCCCGCACCTACACCTACGCCAACTCCCAGGCCTACATCAACACCCACTCCAATCCCCACCCCAACACCCGCTCCAACACCTAAACCTACACCCGTACCTACACCTACGCCTACGCCCACTCCAACGCCAACTCCAACTCAACCTCAAGAAGTAACTCAGCCGAAGCCAACAGAAGCCCCTCAGCCGGAAGTCACAGAGGAGTGGAAGCCTGATGCTTTAGTTGGAGAAAATGAGTATGCTAAAACCATGACCTTATATGGGCCAAACACCCAGGGCTATTCGGGAGGAAAGCTCGAAATCTCCTGGAAGAATGATGAAGATTCGCTCTACATGGCCCTGAAGGGAGATACCAGCGGATGGGTCGCCATCGGCTTTGAGCCCACTGAGTGGATGAAGGACGCAGATATAATTATGGGTGCAGTTGATAGTTATAATGTCACTGTCCTTGATAAGTACTCTACAAATGACTACGGGCCTCACGTTCCGGATGAGGAACTGGGCGGGACCAACGATATCCTTGATTATGGCGGAAGGGAAGAAGGTGGCTACACCATCATTGAGTTCAAGAGAAAGATGGACACTGGCGACAAGTATGACAAAGCCTTCAAAGTCGGCCAAAGAGTGTCTATCATCTGGAGTATGGCAGACGAGGATTCCATAAAGGTCATGCATAATGTGGCGCGCGGAGAGGGGATTTTAGAGCTGGAATCCAAAGCTGTGCAGCCGCTCCGTGGGCAGGCAGGGCAGGTGCAAGCGCCTCTTACCACCACCGAAATTGAGGGCATCTTCTTAATCAGAGAAGAAGAGAAGATGGCAAGGGACTTATACCTCGATCTATATGATAAAGAGAAACTACCAATCTTTCTGAAAATAGCCAAATCGGAGCAGAACCATATGGATGCGATTAAGATCCTGATAGATAGATATGATCTACAAGATCCTGTCCAGGAAGAGCATGGATTGTTCACAAATCCGACTATCCTGGCACTTTATGACGAACTGACTGAGATCGGAAAAAGGTCTCTGGAAGATGCCATGGGTGCCGGGGCCAATGTAGAGGAGATCAGTATCATGCATCTGGAGGAACAGATAGACAATACGGATAGAAAAGACATGATAGTAGCCTATGGAGGATTGCTGGCAGGCTCAAGAAAGCATCTAAGATCCTATATAAGTTCTATGGGTACGTATGGTTACAAATATACACCCCGTTTCCTGAGCCAGGAAAAATATGACCAGATAGTAAGTTTCTCTTGATGCAGGCTTTCTATCCCCTAGAGATATTGCAGCAATATATGTGACAATTGAGATAGATTCCAATCGGTCTGGGCAGCGCAAAAGTACAGACATATGAAAATTTGAGGCTGCAACTAGTGAAACAGTTAGAATATCTTGTAAAGAAGTTAAAAAAGAATGATATGGATCCACATCATATAACTATCATTATAGCACTAACCCTTACAGGATGTATCCTGATCTCATCAAATGCATCAGCCATCGATGTATTCGTCAATCCGGTTCATAGCCCACATGGTGCCGTCCTACTGATCGTCGATGGCATGGGATCATCCTACATCTATCCAGAATTCGCTCCATACGATCTAGATGGAAATGAATTAGGAAAAGCGAACCTAAGTAATATCATAGCGATCTCAGAAAGTGGAACACGTGTTTTAGATGTCAGGGCACCACAGCCTAGCACTACTCCAGGCCATTCCGTCATTACAACGGGATATTCCAAAGCAAACGAGGATACGGTAGGAGAAATGATAACGATTTTCGATGTCGTTAGAGAACACGATTATATTTGCATGGCGGTGATGCAAAAAGGTGACTTTGAGGAGATGCGCGCTGAACAGGATGCAATCCTTTTCGATGCATCTCATTCGATTAGAGAGCCTTCTATAACCCTAGAGCATAGTATTTCCTGCCCGAACGATGTGGTAGAGCTGATGCAGGAATGGCAAAATAATTTGCCTCTTGAGGGGAAAGAGGGTGTTGAGCGATACATCGCCTATAATGAATGGGCCATAGATGCATCGGAAGCAATTGCAAGTTTCATGTGCAAAAATCATCCAGACCAGAAGTTCTTGCTGACCGTGAACGTGGGTGCAGTGGACTTGGCTGGCCATTACCTTGGGTCAGAAGGGTATTTGTATGTGATTGAAGGGTTAGATAAGGATATTTACGACCTGTATAAAACTTGCTCGGAAAATGATCTGATATTCATCATCACAGCAGACCATGGGATGACCTTTGATCTTACAGAAATGGGCAGAGAAGTTGGAGGACACGCCTCTGAGAAATATGCAAGAACCCTCGAATCTCAGCGAGTTCCTCTGATTATAAATGGACCGAACATACGAAAAGACGTGATAAGCGGAACCTATGGGCAGGAGGATTTAGCGCCGACACTGCTCAGCGGACTGGACGTAGTGGAGGTACTGCCATGCTCTGAGGGGGGTATCATTCCTGTCAAGGAGTACGCGAATTTACGGGTCATAGTGGATTCGCCAACAGAGGCGGTATTACAAAAAGGAGATATCACCTTGGCATCCGCATCTGATGAAGATATTACGTTCTTGGGGTTATTGCCTGGCAATTACACCATTCTAGTCTCATCCCACGAGAAATGTATAAACCTGGACTCGGACCAAATTATAGAGCTACATACTTCTAGAGCAAACCGCAGAATGATCATTGCAACTATGATGATATCAGTTGTCATGGTTGTGGGCTTGTTAGCCATATGGAAAATTATGAGGGAATGAGTTCTGTCCTATCCACTAAGTTCAATTTTTTTATAAAAGCGATATTTATTTCAGATACTTGCCAGTCTCTTATTTGTAGATGTCTCTAGCACCGAAGGGAGCAGTAAATTAGGGTTGTTCAATGATTATCGACCACTGGCCTTCTGCTTTTACGTCTAAAATGTAATCCCCAGACTCAAATATCTCAACGGTTTTTACTCCATCAAAAGGACCAATTGTATCAACGGGAACAGCAGTTATGTATTGGTAACAGCACCCGCAGAACTCGATGGCCCGAACGTCTACGAGCAAAACTGTAAAATTAGAGGGGGCATCATTCTTCATCCTAAATATGAATGTGCCGCTTTCTAGTTGAAATACTGGCGTAATTCCTGACTCACATCCTGAGAATTTTATTTGTTTCAGCTGAGATACTTCTTGAGTTTGGGTCTGAGTTGGTACAGGAGTTGCAATTGGAATTGGTGTTGGCTTTGGAGTTGGTGTCGGAGCAGCTTCAGCCCTTGGTGCTATGGGCTGGGAGGGCATGACTAGCTCTTCTCCGACGCATCCTGAAAAAGTTACTGTCAGCACGCTCAATACTAAAACCAAAACCAAGCCAATTCTGAATTTCATGATTTGGATACCTATCTGCTATATAATGATGTAAACATACATAATAAGCTTTTTACGATCGCTGGGTCCTATTTATTATAAGCGTTGGATTCTATTATGGGGGATTTAACTGAATTTGGGTGTGTCTTGGTTTTTCTTATTTTATTATTTTATTTATATAGATTATAGTCATATTTAATATTTGACACCATGTTTATTTTCGACATATTTATTTAATTTGAAATGGAACTATTCCACGAATTTTCATGACACATTGAGGCATATCAATTACCGCATCTACGGAGTCAATGATATTTCCGTCACTTGTAGCTACTATTGCATTACACGTCTTCAGCTTGTGGTCAACGCTACTTAGCGTTTCTGTGTCACCCCCTAGTCCGAACTGGGTTAGCTTATCTCTAACATATCTGGCCAGCTCCCCACTCTTGCTAACCTTTGAATCAAAGAGGAATAAAACAAAAGATGGAGAGATTTCAGACAGCAGGGTTAAGATCTCGGTGAGAGCAACATCAGTAGCATCAGTCTTTTTATATTTCCCAAAAACACCTTTTATATCTCTGATAAAACCATCATCACATAAAACGATCTCTTGATCTAGCACGCTTTCCATAGTGATCAAGACATTGTATCCGTCTATGAGAAGTTCTAAGCCTTTCATTTCATTGCATGTTACCAGCTTATCTCTCCGTTTTTGTGCAATACTAGAGGGCAACACTGCCCTGGTTATCAAATGCCTATCTGACAGCGAAAGTTTATAGTGGTTACCTACAAACCGAATGACACTGGTGGAAGTATACCCCCGATCCAAGAGGAATTTTACGTCTCTGGCTGGATTTTCAAGATTTTTGAGCGTTATCATTGAATAACCCTTTTTCTATTGTATTGAGATATAAAAACTGGCACTATTGAGATGAAAACTATTTCATATATACCAATCTAATATAAGATGTACCACGTTAGCAATTTATCGCTTTTCGATACGATACATACGAATTCAGGGGAGGTGATAAAATGAAAACATGCGGATATCAATTTCGTAATGGTAAGAGTTGTGATGAGAAGCTTTGGCAGAATTCTGAGTTCTGCATACTCCATATCGATCTCCCAGAAGACGAATCAAGTGAAGAATTCAAAGAAATAAACGATGCAAAAAATCAGAAAGTCAAAGAAAAGGTAAGCAAAGAGGATTTTAATTTTGAAGGAGCAAGATTAGTTGAAATCGATTTTTCAGGGATGAAGATTAGAGATTCCCTAGATTTTAATCATGCCGTTATTAGAAAAGATGCTTTGTTTGATGGAGTTGAAATAGGTAGACATGCTTGGTTCAGAGGGGCTGAGATAGGTGGGAGTGCCTTGTTCAGAGGGGCTGAGATAGGTGGAGGTGCTTTATTTGGGGAGGGCAAGATAGGTGGAAATGCTTGGTTTGGAGGAACTAAAATAGGTGGAAATGCTTGGTTTGGAGGAACTAAAATAGGTGGAAATGCTTGGTTCAGAGGGGCCGAGATAGGTGGAAATGCTTGGTTCAGAGGGGCCGAGATAGGTGGAAATGCTTGTTTTGAGGCAGCTAGAATAAGTAGAAATGTTTGGTTTAGGAGTGTTAAGATAGGTGGAAATGCTTGGTTCAGAGGGGCCGAGATAGGTGGAAATGCTTTGTTAGAAGGGGCTAAGATAGGTGGAAATTCTGTGTTTGATCTTACTGAAAAAAGGAATATTTAACATAGTTAAATAAATAGTGTGATAAACATAATATAGTACTCTCTAATGCGGCTGTGGTTTAGTGGTTATGACATGAGCTTCCCAAGCTCAGAACCCGGGTTCAAATCCCGGCAGCCGCATTCATGCGCAATGAGAATTACGGTTTACGGGGGCAAATACAAGTTTTATAACTGAAAAGATGTGAAGATATGCCGCCAGCAGTTGTAAAAACAATAAAGGATGAAATTTTTTGGCAATATGCTAAAATTATTTCCAAGTCTGTGGGATTTGGGATAAAACAAAGAGCTTTTCAGATGGATCGTTTTATTGCTTTGAGAGATGGCAAAATAACTTGGTCGACTGCTATCAGGGAGTGGGTTAAGGAGCATGAAAGGCCAAATGAATGTATTTACTGTAGTTCAAAGGAAAATTTGACGGTTGAGCATATTTTGCCCAGATCTTGTGGTGGGCCAGACATTTCGGACAATGCAATAAGAATATGTAAAAGATGCAATTCATCCAAGGGCGGTAAAAGGCTCTATGAATGGATTGGACTGAAAAACAAGGATGGAGTACCGAGAATTGCAGAAGGCAAATATCTCAAGCTCTTATACGAGTTACATTATAAACAAGGAACCCTTGAGGTGAATAAAAATAAGCTAACAGATAAGCTGTGTCCTATATGCAATATGCCACCTATTTGTGAAAGAGACAAAAGTGAAGGCAAATTGACTGTTTACTGCTTAGAGGGAATTTTTCCATTAAAACAACACTAAGCTATTTTGCAAGGAAATTTGTGATCTTGAGTTTAGCTTCAAAAAGCTTTGTGAATAACCCTTCTCAGTTGGGCTTTGATTTCAAGCTCGATTTTCGGTATGATATCATCTCCAAATCATAAAGTTGATAAAAACCTACAATAATACTATTTAATCAGGTTGTTAATCAGGTTATGATAATGGATAGTAAAACCAAAGAGAAGATAAATAAGTTTGTTGAAAACTATGAAAAATCAAGAACAAAGTACACCGATTTTGCCAAGTCTGTATCTGCCATTCTTGAACAAATCCTAAAATCGAAACACTTCAAATATCAACAAATTCAGTCTAGAAGCAAAGACATAGATTCATTACGGAAAAAACTTGAAAACAACCCAAATTTAATTAACAATATTCACGACTTAGCTGGTTGTCGGGTGATTTTTTATTTAGAAGAGGATATCTACAAATTTAGTGAATTTATCAAACAAGAATTGAAAATAGAAGATATCAAGGATAAACGTAGCCCCGATAATTATAATGCTCTTCACATTATTGTAAAATTAGATAATGCAAGGGAAAAACTTGTTGAATACACCAATTTCAAAGATTTAATTTGTGAAATACAACTTACAACTCCTCTTTTCCATGCTTGGTCGGAGATAAATCGTGATATAATATATAAACCAGATCAAGAACTGATGAATTTCTCTCCAAAAGATTTTGATTTCTTAAAGGAAAAACTAGCTCAGGTAATGTCAAAATATATTACTAAAGCTAGTTATAATTTTTCATTTATTGTTGATCAATTCGAGAGACTTAAAGAGGGCAAACAAATACTAAATATCGACAAACTAAAAGAACTCTCTCAGTTGGGTTCAAATGAAAAAATACTAGAGTATATGGATAAGTTAAATATTTTTTCGAGTTATTATAGGTTGCCAGAAGAGTTTGATTTTTTACCTATTTTAGAAGATATTTGGAACAAATCAAAACAGAATGATGGTAACTCGAAGACCAAAAAGAGTCAAGATATTATCACTGCTTCTTTTAGATTTATTAGATCTGTTAAGTATTGGGATTATAAACGAATTATTGAACTTTGTGTGAATAAATGTTCTGAAGACCTATTCCGAAAAGAATGTCTTGAAACACTTAAGGTATTTGGAAAATATGATTTAAATGCAGTTAGAGCGATTGGTTATACCCCTCAAAAAATATTGATTGAGAGAATCTCTCAATTAGACAGTGAAAATACAGAAATTAAAGACGCTTTGATTTCCATATGCGGTTCTTTATTGAATAACACAATTGAAGGCTCGGCACAGGAACAGTTTGATACATTCACATTGATTATGGGTCCAATACCCATTAAGGACAAGATTAAAGAGATCAGGCACGACTCTATACAATTGTTAATTAAATTGTTTGAGAACGAACAAGATTGTAGAGAATCAGAAAAGATTATCACCGCATTGTTTAATTCTTCATCTCCAATACATAATGGGAAGACAACAGAAGAGCATACTAAAACTATGCGTGAAAATATTGATACTATTCTTTCCTTTTTGATCCAAAATTATGACAAAATAAAAAACTACAATAAAAGAGCCATTGAGAAGCATTTAATATGGTTTTCTGGAACGGGTAACGAATCTGAAAAGCTGAAAGAGATAAAGGGAAAGCTATCAGGTGATGAGAATTACCTAAAATACAAAACATTTGTGGGTTATGGCTTAGATTATGGTTCAGACTTCGAACAGATAGAAAAAGAAAGAAAAGAACAAATTGAAAGTTATGTTATTCAAATCACAGACAAAAACTTGAATGAATGGAAAAATTATTTAGTAACAGAAATATTGGCTGATTATAATGACCAGAATCAAGGAGAATACCAGAATGTTCATTATTTTTTATATAAGTTAGCAGTCAAAAAACCAAACGAAGGTAGAAAACTCCTTGATATTTCCGAATTATCTAAATTTAGAGTAGCTTTGCTAATTGGGTTGTTGGGAAGTGATAAAAAGAGCCAAATTAAAAAGGATATCAAAACAATGATAAAAAAGAGTGAATCTTTATCTGAAATTGCATCTGCATTTTTCTCAGTTAAAGACATAGATGAGTGTCTGCTATCAGATCTCACGAACAAGATATTGAAAAATGGTGAGATTTCATCTATTCTTGCAATTTTACACACGATATGTGGACAGTATTCTAATAATAAGAACCTTAAGGCGTTATTTGTAAAAATAATAGATAAAATGACGGATTTATCTTTTTATGAATGGCCACAGAAAGTATCATATCTTACAGATGAAATCAGTAAGGATTTATCTGTTGATGAATATGAAATCATTCTAAAAAATCTAGTTATGAAAAAGGTCGTGGATTATTATACTGAACAAGTTTTATTGCCTTTAGCTGAAAAAGAACCTGAGAGGATTATTGATTTTTTCTATAAGCGTGTTAAAAATAAAGAAAGTGGCGTAAAGTTGATTGATTCAATTCCTTTTGATTTTCAGTTATTAACTGGTAAATTAAACAAAAATAGTGATTTGATAATTAAAGAGATTTTCAAATGGTTTGAAAACGGTGATGGGAAGCTAAGATGGGGAGCAAGCTGTTTATTCAACATAATATTCCCAAAAATAGAAGGAGATATTAAGGGTAAATTGATTCAAATAATAAAAACAAAAGATACTACAAAATTAGACTATATTCTTTGGATTTTAGATAAATATGAAGGAAGTCCTGATGTATTGGAGATCATCAAGGAAATTGTTAAAAATTTCGAGGTTTCGCACGAATTAAGATTAGAGCTTCAATCTATTCTTTCCCATATAAGATTTGTTGGAGGGGAGTACGGTTTAGTAAAAGCCTATGAAGAGAAAATTAAAGATATAACGTCATGGAAAGATGATCCTAATGAATCTGTTTCCTCATTTGCCAAATCTTATATGGCGTATCTCCAAAATCGCATAAAATGTGAAAACGCCCGTGTTGAGCGGGAAATAGACTTAAGAAGAAGTGAGTTTGATAGGTTTAAAACAATAGAGCCTTAATATAAATTAAACAGCACAAAGTTAGCATATATGTATGAGTTCAAATGCTGGTTCGAATATCTTACACAGCATTCAAAGAGCTAATATTTCTTTAGTATATAATTGGATAACCATTGGATAACTAAAAGTCTTGCTCAACATCAACATATAGATGCCCTATCAGGCTTATCCCCACATTCACAACTTCTCTCTTCCGGTAAAATCGAAAGGGTCTTCCTGAGAAGTTTGCTGAGACGTTCCTGTTTAGACTCCATAAAAGAGATTATCTGGCGAATTCCAGGCTCTTCATATGAGATGCCTGCTGCCGGGTTTGCAACCAGTGCTATGGCAGCGTAACAGATTCCAACTTCCCTAGCCAAGATGCACTCTTTGGCGACTGTCATTCCCACCACATCCCCTCCAAGAAGTGCAAACATCTGTATCTCCGCACTAGTTTCAAATCGCGGACCTTCGACGCAGACATAGGTTCCTTTTTCATGCAAGCTCATTTCCAGTGCTTTTGATGCTTGCAGGATGATTTTCCTAAGCCCCGGACAATAGGGATTTGTCATTTCAATGTGTGCAACCTCTTCATCATGAAACGTCAGAGTTTGCTTCGTAAAATCCAGAAATTGATCCAGTAATATGAAATCACCCGGTTTCATGCTAGAATTTATGCCCCCCACAGCAGTCGTTCCAATAATCCTTTCGACTCCCAGGGCTTTCAGTGCAGCAATATTAGCTCGGTGATTGATCTTATGGGGGGGTATCCCATGACCTTTACCATGCCTTGCAAGAAAGACGATCTCCCTATCCCCATACTGCCCCTTAGTTATATTGGCAGCACCATATTCCGTCTTGATGATTTCTTCTCTTGACTCAAGCAATGCAATGTCATAAACACCGCTTCCACCTATTATGGCAATTCTCATAGGATCATCTCACATTAAAGAAGGATACCAATATTTCTTATCGCGTTTCTCTTTCCTTACATCCCATTCACTGAGTATCTTAACCGCCTCACTAGCAACTTGGGCTGCATCTTGCTCTCCCTTTAACTCAAACTTGTCTGGGCTAACTGCGAACACCGTGCAAATGGATCCGGCCCTGAGCCCGAAGAGGTTTGCTAACGTGAAGATGGCTGCTGTCTCCATTTCTAAGTTAAGCACACCTGCTCTCTGAAGATCTGACATCAAATTATTTGTCATGCTCGATTTATGTCCACTGAACCCAGCTCTCCCTTGTCCGCAATAGAAAGAGTCCGTCGATGCGGTAATTCCCACATGGTATGTACATCCTAAGATTTCTGCTGCCTCTATCAGTGACAACACGACCTCATAGCTCGCAACAGCTGGATATTCCGAGCATATGTATTGTTTGCTTGTTCCCTCGAGGCGTACTGCCCCAGTGGATATCACAAGATCGCCACAATTGATATGTGGCTGAATCGCACCGCAACTTCCAACCCTTATCATCGTGTCAGCGCCAATTCTTGCCAGCTCCTCTACTGCGATTCCAGCAGATGGGCTACCGATTCCAGTGGAGACGGCGCTAATGGGCACTCCTTTGTACACCCCTGTGTTGGTGCTGTATTCCCTGTGTCTCGCCACCTCTCGAAAGCTGGCCCATAATTTGGAGATGATTGATATGCGTGCAGGATCACCAGGTAACAAAACATACCGTGCTACATCTCCTTGACAACAATCGATATGGTATTGTCTTGATTCCATTCAGATCATTCCATCAATTCCTGTACTAGTTTACTTATGTATGGGAGTACAGCTGTATATCTTTTATTGTATTGCCAAATCTAGCAATTTATCTCAAAAATTTTTATCTAGGATATGAAAATGATTTTAAGCGTATATGTTACATTTAAGTACAAGTTCTGCAAGAGAGGTGACAAATGAATACGCCATTGGTTCCTAAGATGATGTTTTTTACGAGAGGTGTTGGGAGGCATACAGAAAAGCTAAGCTCCTATGAGTTGGCCCTAAGAGATGCCAAGATAGAAAAATATAATCTTGTTACTGTTTCAAGCATTTTTCCGCCTGGCTGTAGAATAGTCCCAAGAAGCCAATATTTAGGTGAATTAGAGCCAGGACAAGTCGTATTTTGTGTCATGGCACAGAATGCAACAAATGAGCATAATCGACTAATTGTTGCATCGGTTGGATGTGCAATACCCTCAGATCGAAAGGCATATGGATATTTGAGCGAGCACCATTCTTTTGGTGAGACTGAACAAATAGCAGGAGATTATGCAGAAGATTTGGCTGCATCGATGTTAGCATCCACGCTGGGCGTTGAATTTGACCCAAATGTTAGTTATGATGAGAAGAGGGAAATCTGGAAAATTAGTGGTAAAATAGTCAGAACGAAGAACATAACCCAATCTGCCGTTGGAGGGAAAAACGGCTCTTGGACGACTGTAGTGGCTGCTGCCGTATTTCTGCTTTAATTTTTCCACTAGTAGACGTGATGGATGGGGTGCTACTGCCCTCTGCTATCTTTTTTTATGTTTTATCACAGCGATCTCTCCAAACGTAAGTTCTTTTGGGTTCTGTGTGTCCAGCTTAGGCTCCAGGACCTGTTCAGTTAGCTTGATGGCCAGAGTGTGCTCCAATTTCTTTCGCAATTCATCGTCTGGCACCATATCTCCACGCTCTATTTTACTTATCAGCGATGACTTCTCTTTTACCATAGAAGCAAACTCTTCTTGAGTCCAACCGTGAGCTTGACGTGCTCTGCGGATTATCGTATAAAAATCCGGGATTAGCTCTCCAAAAAGTTGGTCATATGTGTCCCTATTTCTTCTGATTTTTTTAACGTGGTCTCCGCGAAGTAACCTACGCTGATCGTCTTCCACCCTGCGCACACTACTAACACCCCCCAGTCCAAAAGAGTATTTCTTGGCTATATCCGAAAGTACAGCTTGGCTTCCAGACATAGAAGGATCCCCATAGGTTGGATGCTTTTCATACTGTGCACATTTTCCACATGCGTTTAGATTGGATCTCTCTATTTTGATTATATGTAACTGTCCTTTGATTTCAGCGCCGCATATTTCACAGTAGACCATACCAAGAGATATATACAACATGAGCCTAATTAATATTACGGGATTACAGATGAGTGATGTTGATGCTGACCCAGAGCTAGATGATTTCTCAAAATACCTGCTTGACAGAGTTCGTCAATTAGAGGAGAAAAATCTCAGACTTTGGGAGGATTATCGCAGAATAGAGAGCGAAAGGCGATCTGCAGAAAACCAAAAAATACAGTACGAGCGAGAGATCCGAAAACTGAAGAGTGAACTTGAAAGACTAAAAGGTCCACCCTTAGTGGTTGGGACCATCCTAGATGTTCTAGAAAATGAGAAAGTGGTGATTAAGAGCAGCACAGGTCCTAAATTTGTTGTAAATGCCTCTCAATTTATCGAAGGGTCCAGTCTACTGCCTGGAACCAGGGTTGCCCTGAATCAGCAGACTTTGGCAGTTGTTGGCGTTTTGTCGCCACCCAAGGATCCAACGGTTTATGGCATGGAAATCATCGAATCTCCGTCTGTAGATTACGATCAAATAGGCGGACTTGAAGCCCAAATACAAGAATTAAAGGAGATCGTTGAGCTACCATTAATTAATCCAGACATCTTTGCCAAGGTGGGCATAAAACCGCCAAAAGGCGTATTGTTATATGGTCCACCCGGAAGCGGAAAAACGCTGATGGCAAAAGCTGTTGCTAAACGCACAGAGGCTACTTTTATTAGGATTGTGGGCTCCGAACTGATTCAAAAGTATATCGGCGAAGGCGCTCGCCTTGTCCGCGAGTTATTCGAAATGGCGAGAGAGAAGTCACCCTCTATCATATTTATAGACGAGTTGGATGCAATAGGGGCAAAACGTCTCGAAAGTGCAACGTCTGGTGACAGAGAGGTTCAAAGAACTCTTATGCAACTCCTAGCAGAGATGGATGGATTCGATCCAAGAGGAGATGTTAAGATTATCGCAGCTACCAATCGCCCGGATATTCTGGACCTTGCCCTACTTCGCCCTGGCCGTTTTGATAGAATGATCGAGGTACCGCTACCAAACCTTGAGGCCCGAGTGGAGATACTCAAAATCCATACCAAGGACATAAATCTCGCTGATGAAATCGACTTTAAGCAAATAACATCTGTAACTGGTGGCTTAAGTGGGGCGGATCTGAGCGCCATCGTCATGGAAGCGGGGATGTTTGCAATCCGGGAGAATAGGGAGGCTGTAACGATGAGCGATTTTGATAGAGCTGTAAAAAAAGTTTTAACCAATTCTCCAAAAATGGAGCCCTCATCTGATGCTGGAGAGATGTTCGCCTGAGATATTTTTGAAGCCCTACTTAGAGAGCTCCTGCCAGATGCGTATAAATCGTTGAATGGCTGTAAAATGGCTAGTAATTGCTATTAGGAGCAGTACCCACCCAAGAAGGGGCAACCCATAAATGTCCTCCGAGTAGACCGAATTTGCGATTATCGCGATAAATATAACTACCAGCCTATCAGCCCTGCCCAAAATTCCGCCGTAATATCTTCCAATATTCACAGCCTGTGCTTGTGTCCCTAGATAACTCGTTAATAACACGCCTGTGATCGCAGCAACGCCGATCTGCCAAGGTGCATAGCCTCCAAAGAAGATTCCACATACGATGAATATATCAGCATATCTATCGATCACATGATCTAGAAAGTCACCTCGCAAGTCTGCCGTACCAATACGGCGTGCAAGTGCCCCATCCAGTGCATCAGAGGCTGCATTTAGAAAGACCATGAGCCCAGCAAGGAATAAAAACCTGAAATAGAGGGAAATACCTGCCAGTGCTGCGAAAAATAGCGATGCAACTGATAAGGAATTTGGACCAGCACCCAGATCCTCTAGTGCACTTGCTATCGGGTCTATAAGCCCCCTAAAAAATGGTCTGAACGATTCAAGGGTCATCCGAATAACTCTCCGCTCCAATCAATTGACCCCGGACGGTACTTTTCCGAGCCATCGATGATCTCCATGATACAGCTCACAACCTCGGTTACATCCTTCTTAGACGTATCTATCTCATGTACATTTTCATGCCTTTCAAGTGCTTCAACGAGTATGACATCCAGTGCTTCGGCCTCCACATTCTCCTTTATCTTGGCTTCATCAAATCCCTTTTTGCTCAGCCGTCTCTTGAGCTCAGAAGGTGATGCCCTAAGCACAATGACCATATCCAAGGGAAGATGATGCGCCAAATGCCCCTCAAATATGGCCGTTTGTTTTACGCCCTTCGAATAATTTGACACATATTTTAGGAGCACATCCGTATCTGCGACCAGAGTATTGCGCTCTCGATCTTTTTTCGTATAGAATTTCTTTTCCTTGATGAGTTGATTCAGATCGATCACAGGGTAGTATTTTTGGAGGATTTCGCAGACTGCACTTTTGCCGGTCCCTGGAGTTCCTGTGATGCCAACCTTCAAGTCCTTACACCCTTAAAAGCTTCGATAACACGCTTATTCTGTTCCTTGGTACCAACGCTTACCCGGATCAATGAGTCTCCGGCACCTCTGAAAGAGCTGCAGTCCCGAACAATTATTCCTTTTCTCAAGAGCGATTCACATATTTCTTCTGAGGAAAACGGGGACACATCCACCAAAACAAAGTTTGCTTGAGAGGGATATACTTTGAAAGGCATGTTATTCTGGAGAAATGCCCTGCCACTCCTTATGGTTTTGATCGTCCGGGTGAGATGTTCGTCATCCCCTAACGCTGCTACTCCTGCAGACATCCCAAGCCTGTTAACGCTAAAGACCGGAGCAACCTTCATATATTCTCTAGAAATCTCAGGAGGCGCCACAGCATAACCTATCCTCAACCCCGCTAACCCAAATGCTTTGGACATCGAGCGCGTGACGATGAGGTTTTCATATTCCCTGATAAGTTCCACCATGGAAAAATCCGCAAATTCCACATAGGCCTCGTCCAAGATTATCATTATTTCTGTGGCGTCGAGTATTTGCCTAAGGTCACTCTCCTTCACCGGATTTCCTGTCGGATTGTTCGGCGAGCATAGGAAAATGATTTTGGTCCTTTTGCTCACAGCACCCAGCAATTTTTGAACGTCAACATCAAAAGTTGAATTTCTGGGCAAGAAGACGGGGACAGCCCCACAAGCTAATGTAAAAAGCTCATAATAGGAAAAGGTGGGAATCGGTATGATCACTTCATCATTTTTCTCCATAAATAAGCGAGTAAATATATCGAGCACGCCATCCATGCCGTTGCCGACCACTATCTGATTCACCGGGTAACCGACATATTGTGCCAGCGCATGCCTCAACTCCTTGGCACCCGATGGAGGGTAAACACTGATGGTGCTTGCATGATCTTTCACCGCTTGAACTGCCTTAGGACTAGGTCCCAAGGGATTCTCGTTTGAACCCAGCTTTATGACCTCTTCGGGGATAAAACCATATTCTTTGGCTACATCCTCTATCGTCTTTCCCGGCACATATTCGCTTATCTTAAGAATTGCATTCCTTATCCTAGCCAAGAACTTCCACCACCCTGTCGATCTGCTCTTTTGTGATAACCAACGGTGGCGCAAATCTGAGCACCGTCTCTGAGATACAATTTAGCAATACCCCTCTGTCCCTCGCCTTATCGACTATGGAACTCCCGTCCATCGCCAACTCCATCCCGATCATCAATCCCTTACCACGAATCTCCTTGATGTAGTCGTGCCTCAGCTCGCCTAATTTTTCAAGGAAGTATTTTCCCAGTTTTTCTGACCTATCTACCAAACCATCTTCAAGTGCCTCTATCGCCCCGAGCGAGGCTGCACATGCCAGTGGATCCCCTCCAAACGTAGAGGCGTGATCTCCGCTTTGGAACTTTTTTGCCACACTCTCTTTCGCAACCATTGCACCCATGGGAAAGCCCCCAGCCATTGCCTTTGCAAGGACCATAATATCCGGCTGGACGCCCCAGTGCATGGATGCAAACCATCTCCCGGTCCTGCCGAAGCCAGTCTGCACCTCATCGAAAATGAGCAATATATCAGCATCATCACAGATCTCTCTCACAGCCCTTAGATATCCGTCTGAAGGTACATTTACTCCTCCCTCGCCCTGAATGGGCTCCAGGATGATCGCAGCTGTTTTTGGAGTGATCGAATTTTTAATCGCCTCTGCATCATCATACGGTACAAACTTGACCCCAGGAATCAGGGGCTCGAACGATTTTCTGTACCTTTCCTTCGATGTAACGCTCAGTGCACCCATGCTTCTGCCATGAAAAGAGCCGTCAGCTGCTATGAAGTCTGTTTTTTCAGATGCTTTTCTTGCGAGCTTTAGAGCAGCTTCAACCGCTTCTGTACCTGAGTTACAGAAGAAAACCTTGTCCAAGCGTGTCAGAGATGCTATTTTTTCTGCAAGCTCAACTTGTACCTCCGTATAATACAAATTGGATGTGTGAATCAATCGCTCTGCTTGCTTCTTAATCGCAGAAACGACCTTTGGGTGACAGTGTCCGACATTGTTAACCGCTATGCCAGCTATGCAGTCGATGTACTCCTTACCACTTATATCCCATACAATTGCACCTTTACCCTTCGCGATAACAAGGGGCTGGCGCTTGTATGTTTGGATCAAATATATAGCCTCTTTAGCCATCACATCTTTGTTCATGCATACCACGTTTTGATAAGTAATTACTTCGGGCATTATAAAAAGTGCTTTTCTTGCCATATGGGTCAGCCCAATTTAGTAGAGAGGCATCAATAGGGGGCATAAATTTGTTTCTAAATAAAAATAGATGGATGAATAGATAGATATATATGTATGTCCAACCATTCACCGAGATGATTCTAAAATCGCTTTTACAAACGCCTTGAACGGCGGTGAAGCCCGCCCAGGACGCGATGTGAATTCCGGGTGGAATTGTGAGGCGAAGAAGAAAGTATGAGAGGGGATCTCTGCGATCTCCATCCTGTGGTCGTTCCTGCCGGAAAAGATCATGCCATGCGCCCCTATTTGATCTATATATCTTGGATTCACCTCATATCTATGCCTGTGGCGTTCAATGATCTCCGTAGCCCCGTAGATCCTATGTGCGAGGGATCCTTTTTTTAAGCTCGCTTCGTAATTACCCAAACGCATCGTTCCGCCCATGTCTTCGATGCCACATTGCTCCGGCAGAAGATCGATAACCGGATGTTTAGTCTCCGCCAATTCAGAGCTGCCTGCACCCTCTAAACCAACTACATTTCTGGCAAATTCGATGACTGCTAGCTGCATGCCAAAACAAAGTCCCAAAAAGGGTACATCGTTCTCTCTGGCATATTTAATGGCACAAATCTTGCCTTCCGTTCCCCTGACGCCAAATCCCCCGGGAACCAGTATGCCGCCCAAACCATCTAGGCATTTCGTTCCTTCTGCCTCAAGATTTTCTGCCTCGATCCATGTGATATCTATAGCACAGCCCAGATCGATGCCAGCATGTTTCAATGCCTCTTTGATGCTCAGGTATGCATCTTCGAGATGGGTGTATTTACCGACTATTGCAACACTAACTCTTCTTTTTAAAGAGGACATTTTTTCAACCATCTGGCGCCATTCCGTCCTATCCCCTCGGGGAGTAAGATGAAGTTTGTTCATGAGAAATTCACCTAGACCCTCCTCCTCCAATAAGAGAGGTACAAAGTAAATATCCTCGGCATCATGTGCATTTATTACTGCTTGAACAGGCACGTCACAGAACAGCGAAATTTTCGATTTTGTTTCCTGTGATAAAGGCGTCTTACATCGCCCAACGATTATGTCAGGGCTGAGTCCCAATTCTCGGAACGCCTTAACTGAATGCTGTGTTGGTTTAGTTTTTTGTTCCCCCAGCAGGCTAAGAGGTACCAAGGTAACATGGATGAAAACCAAGTCCTCTTCAGCCTCCTCACCATGCATTTGGCGGACGGCTTCCAGGAACGGCATGCTCTCGATGTCACCAACCGTACCACCTATCTCGATCAAGCAAATATCTGCCTTGCTTTTGGCTGCAACATGCCTTATTCGTTCCTTGATATCATTGGTTATATGGGGGATTATTTGAACGGTGCCCCCGAGATAGTCTCCTCTGCGCTCTTTTTCGATCACAGAACGATATACCTTGCCTGTTGTCAGATTATGCTCGCCGGTAAGTTCAGTATCAAGAAAACGCTCGTAATGTCCCAGGTCCAAGTCAACCTCAGCACCGTCTTTGAGTATATAGACCTCCCCATGTTGGAAGGGATTCATCGTACCTGCATCGATGTTTATGTAGGGATCGATCTTGATTGCAGTAACTTCATATCCTTTGTTTTTCAGAATTTGACCCACTGATGCGGCCGTAATTCCCTTTCCTAAGCCACTCATAACTCCGCCCGTAATCACGATGTATTTCATCTCACTCACGCTTTGACTAGTTTGATTAGGCCGTATAGTATGACAAAAACGATCAAGACGGAGGCCATTACTGCGCTGAAAAGTTGTGCATTCCCAGATTTCGCGTATGCCAAAATCAGGAAGACGATGATGAAGCAGATCATTAGGGGGATTGCCAAAGGATGCCATACCAACGTAATATCGACGGCTTTTTTGTGGCGCATTTTGATATATTTGCGCTTAACTAAGCCCTCATCGACCACAACATGTGTTTCTTCTTCGAGCCCCAATTTTATGACAAAACCGCTCTTCTTTGCCCCATAACCGGTGGTTACGACTATCTCTCCGACGTAAAGCCCTTTGCCATCCCTTGGAAGTCGTGCCACTATGGGTATCGTCTCTTCATATCTCACATAGGGATTATGGCTTAGGAATGTGATCTTATCCCTGATATTCTCAGTTGCTGACAGATATATGTGAGTGGGGGTCCCATAGTTGATCACCTTGATCTCGAAACTCGTTTCATCCCCTGGACTTAGTGGGATTGTGAGCTCTTTGATATCGAATTCGATCGAGTTAATATCGCTCCGGTTAATGTGTATTGTCTGCAATTTCATCGCCTAAGGTCCGGTGGCAGTAGATTTGGAATTCCTTCCTCAATCGGATAAAACTCATCACATTTTGCGCAGTAAAGTGTTCCAGTGATTATTTCCCCATCGCCTTCGACGACCTCCAATTCCAGATCACACTTACACATAGGACAAGCCAGGATGTCCATCAAATCCCTTTTCATGTTGATTACCTCGGCACATTCCAATATGGCATTTCACATATTAAATCTCTTCATCAATTTTCTCATCGGGAATTTACCCCCACGAAAACCCTTCATCGCATTTTGCATCATTTTATGATATTTCAATAACTCACGAACATCTGCCAGAGAGGTACCAGATCCCAAGGTGATTCGCTTTATTCTCGAGCTGCCAATGATTCTCGGATCTTGCATCTCTTCATCAGTCATAGAGTCCATTATCACCTTATAGCGACTTAGTCTGTCCTTCGTAACTTGATAGGTTTCATCAGATACGTCCACCCCTAAGCCGATGGGCATCATCTGCATCACTTGCTTAAGGGGGCCTAATTTACTTACCGCTTCAAGTTGTTTATACATGTCCTTTAAGGTGAACCTTCCGCGAAGCATCGATTCCACGTCTAAGTCCTCTGCAGCCGAAGTTTCTTCCGCCCGCTCGATCAGGCTCTTGATATCCCCCATGCCAAGCAACCTCGATATGAATCGATCTGGATCAAACCTTTCGAAATCATCCAACGTCTCACCGGTCCCTATAAATGCTATGGATGAATTTGTTTCTGAGATGGCTGACAGAGCCCCACCGCCTTTGGAGGTGCCATCCAACTTGGTTAGTATTACGCCGGTAATTCCAATGGCATCATCAAAATCCTTCGCATATTTGCCGGCAATTTGACCCATAGCCCCGTCCAGCACGAGCAAACTTTGGTCCGGCTTTACAAGTGCATGAATTTGTTTCATCTCCTTTATCAAATCTGACTCTAGCGCATGGCGTCCTGCAGTGTCGATGATCATCACATCCCCTTTGATCTCTTTTAGCCCATTTCTTACGATTGTGATAGGCTCACTATCCCTCTCGCCATAAAAGAGGACGCTAATCTGCTCGCACAATTGTTTTAGCTGATCATAGGCTCCTGGCCGGTAGGAGTCGGCACAAATTACGGCAGGCTTTAGACCTTTTTTTTGGAAGTATCTTGCAAGCTTTGCTACAGTAGTCGTTTTTCCCCCGCCATACAAGCCCACCATTAGGATCGTTTGTTTGCCCAGAGGAATATCTGCACCCTTGCCCAATATATCCACTAACTCCTGATACAGGATTCTTATGACATGCTCCCTTGGATTTGCCCCTACTGGTGGCTTCTCCTTGAGCGCTCTTTCCCTTATTCTCGTCGATAAACCCATTACCAGCTGGACTTTCACATCCGCTTGCAATAAGGCTCTCTGGATATCCTTGACCATTTCATCTATCGTGCGAGGGTCTATTCTTCTGGCTCCAGCGATCTTCTTGACCACATTCTGTAGCGAGAGACTCAGGTTATCGAGCATACGTATTTACTCCTCAAATAATCGGTCAAACAACCATTCTGGCTGGAACTTCACCAGGTCTTCGTATTCTTGTCCGGTTCCCAAAAAAAGTATTGGGGACCCAGTGGCATAGGCTATAGAGATTGCAGCACCACCTTTTACATCTACATCCGCCTTGGTAAGAATGGAACCATTGATGCCGACCACCTCTTTGAACATCTGGGCTCGAACCACAGCATCGTTTCCCGCAATAGCCTCGTCGACGAAGATGACGAGGTCTGGAACGATCACCCTGCATATCTTCTTTAGCTGGTCCATTAAGCCCACCTTTGTGTGCAGTCTGCCTGCAGTATCAGCCAGCAAAACGTCTTTGTGTCTCGCCTCGGCATACTGAACTCCATCGTATATCACTGCAGAGGGATCGGCACCAACCTGGTGTTCGATTAGCTTAACGCCTAACCGCTGTGCATGGATGCTTATTTGCTCAGATGCACCCGCCCTATGTGTATCTCCAGCTGCGATGACGACGGAGTGCCCATTTTTTTGCAGACGCCTAGCAACTTTCGCTAGGGTAGTTGTTTTACCCACCCCATTGATCCCGACAAAAAGGATTTTGATCGGCTTTGTCGTATTCTTGACATACTCATCAAAATCAAAATCTCTTGAATAGAGCACTTTTTTTAATGTATCGCGTATTGCACTCTCTAGCACGTCATCAGCTTGTTTTCTTTTGGTGTCGAATAGATTTGCTTTTACAGACTGCACTATAGCCTCTGCCACTGGCAATGCAACATCGCTTTCAATAAGGCTTAACTCAAAATCCGATAGCATTTTATCCAGGGCTTTTTCGTCTAATTCACCTTTAAGAAAGGTCGTTGCCTCTTTTTGAAAGGCATGGATTCTTTTTTTCACACCATCGAACATAGACTAATTACCCATATTGAGAGGCTTTCAGCTGCAAATTCTGCATTTCCTTATGTATCTCACCCAAGTCTTTATTAAAACGCTCGATCATCTTGCTTAACCTATCCTTTCTTTCCGATATGCTTTGTCTCGCTTCCTCAACGCTTTTTTCTGCGCTTATACCAGCACCAAGTTCCATCAAAATCTGATCTGAGGTGATGGATGCATATATGTAGGACCCGGCACCGATGGGCACTAGCATTTCCCTGCTGTCCTTTACACCCTCCAGCCCATCAAGGACCTGCATGGCACTCTCACATCCACGTATTGAGGTGTCTATCAAGGCGATCTGCTGCTGAAGTGCCTCTGAAGTGGCTTGATATTGTTGTAGCTGTAGGAGGATATTTCGAAGTTCTTCTTCACTCATCTTTTTCTCAACCATGCTCATTCCTCTTTGACTGAATGAATTTTTATGAAATTTCTTTTCAAACCATGCTTGCTACCGACCAAGGAATAGAGCTTTTCAACAGCCATTCTTTCATTTTGGCCTTGTACCTGCTTCCTAAACTTTTCCCACTCAGTCCCGGCCCTGAACTCTCCTTCTATGAGAAACGTCTTCATATTTTATCACCCAAAACTAAGCGTATCTTCTATCCTACCGAGCTCTGGCCCCGTGGTCTGTGACCCTACGACGCATCCCTTCGAGTTTGCCAATAAAGCGGAGCCTATCAATCCAGAGCCACGGTTTACGGTGCCTATGTCCACCGGCAAACCAAAAACATCTTCCAGAAACTCTAATTCCGATGCAGATGCTTTCGGATGGACCAGGACTCCTTTGTTTGTTGCGACCGCTGCCATTCCAACGGTTTTTAAATGAGCGATGGTTCCCTTGTGCACATCCACTTGTAATGTATTTTTTATTACATCTATGGCTCTCTTGTCCATGAACGGATGCACCACCGCTGCACTATCATTTGCCAAGATCAGGTTGCCGGCCGAAGTCATTTTACCTGGCAATCTGGCGACAGGAGCATATTTCTCTATCACCTCAATTTCCTCTTTGAGCGCATAAGGAGACGTCACAAAACCATGCGAGTTTCCAGCTATTAGAGCGCCCAGTACGGAGCTCTCCCCGATAAAGGCTCTCACAGCCTCAACGCCCAATGCATCAGATACCTTTTGAAAGGTCTTGTTTGGGATGTCTGGCGGTAATATCGCCACATTCTCTGTGCTTGCAGCGAACACCCCAATAAACGGATTTCCATCGAAGCTCAATCGCCTTATCATGGAATCATCCCATCCTATGCAACTTCTGCTTCAACAACTCCGTCTTCGAACTTCATTGCTTTAATCCGAATTTTCGATGGTGCCTTTTTGCTTCCATGTTCCCATACAATCCCATTTATCGACGCATCTAAGTGTATTTTTTCCTGGTCAGCTTTCATATGCTTTGCCAGATAATCTCTGATCTCTTTGATTGCCCTATTGCACCTCTGCCATCTTGGCGCACCTCTTACAGCCCTCAATGGAATCGTGTATATCTTTTCTCCCTCAACCATGGTTCCTCCTAGATATTCAGATCACTTCTCCTCCAATGCCGCCTTTTCGGATGCGTCATCACCGCCCTATTTGTTTTCATTATCACCCATACAGGCACCCGTCTATTCTGATTAGTCGCCTTTGACAACCGGATCTTTCTGCCTTTTGTCTTCTTGCTCAATTTCTCACCTTAGCCCTTTTGAATCCCGGGAGTTCAAAAAATTCTGTTCGCACTTTGATCACCCTGGAATGAGTATGATGTCGTGGGAATATCCTTCGCACCTCATCATCTCCATATAGCCTTTTGATCTCTTCCCTAAGCTCGAATTCATATTCAGCACCTTTCATTAAAGCGCTTTCCTTTTCCTCAATCTCAAAGTATCTGTCCACCAGCACATTAATAGTTTTTCTACCATAGCCTTCCAAAGGACGGATATAATGTACATTAAGCCTGCTTTCCAAGCTCAATACCTCAGATAAGCTTAGCACCGGCACCCTATCATCACGCCGGGTTCCATCTGCGATTGCCTGCACATCAGTCGCCACGTGCTCCAATGCATGACAATGTATCAACTTGATGCCATTATTTGGAAAGCCATCGTTGACCACCAAACGCACGGCATCTTGGAGTATTTCTGGCTCCAACTGCACGAATCTGTGTGGAAAACCTAGTTCGCTTGCAATCGAGCGCACAGGACGACACGTAGGAAGGATGCCAAAGTTACATGTGACCAACTCAACTTCAAAGAATTGTCCCAGCATAATTGCTGCAAGCGAGCTGTCTTTTCCACCGCTGAACAAAACTGAAACTTTCATATTCGTCTGATTGTTACATCCTTCTTCTTGGGTTGAAGCAGGAGAAGTATTCGTTTTAACTGATTGTCATTAATTTGCTGGCGAATCTGACCACTCTGAACGAGTGCTATCAATTGAAGTTCGACCTGGTCGGCAAATGAGGGTCTCGTCGTTCTTATGCTATTCAGACGCTCGCGTGCCTCGGTGGTCAATATAGCACGCAGGATGGATTGCTTTTTAGCTTGCAATTCCTCTTTTGCCGCCTCTTCCTGGGCTACTCGCATTTGCTCTTGCTTAAGTTCTTCTAGTTTTCTCCTCCTGATTTCATCTAATTCATCGTTCATCATAAAAATCAATACTTTTCGAGACCTGAAACTTCTTTTACGAGTTCTTTCTTAACTTCATTCGCGATGTTGTCTAGGAATGATTGTCCCTGTGGGGAGATTATCCTACCGCCTTTAATCTTTTTAACATACCCCGATTTTTCCAATTGCTGGAGGGCTTCTCGGATGATTGAGCCGCTCCCTTTTGAAAATCGCTCTGGTTTCGACCCCCGGTTCCCACTACCGCCATAGAATGATCTGAGCCTTGAAACCCCAACTGGCCCATCGATATAGATACGCCGAAGGATTGAAGCGCACCTCACGTACCACCAATCTTCGCTTGAGGGTGGCATCTCCTTATGCACGCCTGTTTTGGCATATGCTGACCAATCAGGTGGGACCATATGTTCCTCATCTTTTAGTTGCTGCGCTGCTTTGTTTATAAGCGCAGACGCAGGTACATCGTAAATTGTCGTCATCTCTGACCTCCATTGGAAGCATTGTTGATTAATCTATCGCTTGCTTTTTAAAGCATACGGTAATTAATTCACTCGACTTGCCATAACTGTTGAGATACTATAAATAGCATATCTGTTGGGGAGATTCTCAGTGACCAACAAATGGCATCTGGCAGTTACAACCCATAGCGCAATATAGCTTTTAAATTTAACTAAGGCGCCCTCAAAAAATAATCTATCTTTCTTCAATTCTTGAAGAATAGGGATACCGCATTTGCTTCTCGCACACGAGACAGGTTACTGCCACATGTGTTCCTCGCAACCTCACTCTTGCGTTGCTTCCAGGCACCAAATAAGAATGGCAATATTTACACATTCGCCTTTTTAACCCCCTAGGAATCCTGACATTATGCCTCATGCCGATTTGTCTGGCCAACTGAACATACCTGTTGCTTCGATCGGGATGTTCATCAAACTCCTGACCAGCGAATTCAAATAGTCTCTCAATTCGTTGTTTTGATATGTCTTGGATCCAATATTTTTTTTTCATTTTCATGCGCCGACCGGGATTTGAACCCGGGTTGTAGGCTATCTCCCTCACTTTCCATCTGCACGAAATGGGAAAGATCGTTGGAAGGCCCAAGTCCTAACCACTAGACTATCGGCGCGCTGTTCAGCAACGTTAACATGACTGAACTCTTAATTAATATGCTTGGACGATAATAAATGTTGACGATGATGACGGATGTCCGTTTGCATGCGTATCATGCAGGACAATGTGCATCGAAGAGGTGCACCTCTTTGAAGCTGGCAAGGCTGGGCTTAGTGGAGCTACATAGAAAAGTGGAAAAACTGCCTTCTGACTCAATATTACTCGACCCTTTAGCAAGTAATGCGATATCCCCGGCTGATGAGAGCGGATTAAAAAAGGGCATAGTGGTGATGGACTGCTCCTGGAAAGAAGTGGAGAATGTCTTCCCACGACTTCGGAGAAAGCGGATGCTTCACAGAGCTTTGCCATATCTATTAGCTGCGAACCCCGTAAACTATGGCAGACCTTTTCAGCTGAGCAGCGTTGAGGCATTGGCTGCAGCCCTGTACATACTCAACCGAAAAACGCAAGCCATACAGATTCTCAGCAAGTTTGGCTGGGGGCTAAATTTTTTGGAGCTGAATCGAGAGCCGCTGGAAGAATATTCAAAGGCAAAGGATAGCGCAGAAGTGATTGAGATTCAGAAGGGGTATATGTGATGTGATTTTAGGCTTCTACCCGTAAACTACAAAAAGCCCACAAATCCTTAAATCATCCTGCGACAAAAAGCACGGATATCGTTAAGGTTAAGTGTTAATATCATATTGAGGTTATACCGAACGTTAGATATCACATTTAATTGAGGTACTATCAATGGCGCGATTTCCAGAGGCAGAGAAAAGAATTCTTAATTTAAGAATCTGTATGAAATGTAATGCACGCAACCCTGTTCGGGCTGTAAGATGCAGAAAATGTGGTTATAAAGGATTGCGAATGAAGTCTAAGGAGAGTAAGAAGTGAGATGAGATTAGATGAGATGAAGGTGGAAAGACGCCTTAACGAAATCATCGATAAAGATGGTGTAGCCCATCTGACATTGATTGATCCGGACTCTCAGAATGTGGACAGGGCTGCAGAAATCGCTGCTGATGCCACGGCTAGTGGGACGGATGCGATCATGATCGGTGGCTCTGTAGGCGCTGGAGGCTCTCAACTTGACCAGACTTTGTTGGCGATAAAGAAGAGGACGGATTTGCCCACAATCCTGTTCCCAAGTGGTGTCTACGGACTCAGCAAACATGCAGATGCAGTTTTTTTTATGAGTTTATTGAACTCCAGAAACGTCACGTATATAACTACCCATCAAGCCCTAGGAGCACCCATCATCAAGAGGTACGAATTAGAGCCGATTCCGATGGCATACCTCCTTATCCATCCGGGGGGAACAGCTGCCTGGATTGGCGATGCTAAGCCAATACCCAGGGAAAAGCCAGAGTTGGCAGTTGCATACGCTCTCGCTGCCAAATATCTTGGGATGCGATGGGTTTATTTGGAGGCGGGCTCCGGTGTGGACGAGCCGGTTCCAACGTCTTTGATTCAGGCAGTCAAGGAGTCCATCGGTGATACAAAGGTCATCGTGGGCGGAGGAATCAGAGATGGCACGAGCGCAGAGCAATGCGCAAAGGCAGGCGCAGATGTCATCGTAACAGGAACGGTGGTAGAAGAGGAAAACGCAAAGTCCAAGATCGAGGAGATCGTCAGGGCGATTAAGGAATAAGATTCTAACACGAGATTGCTTTTCTTCCACCGAGATCAAATTTTGGCGTAGTCTACAGGTTGAGTCTTTTAGCGGCTGTTATATTCTCCAAATTAAACGAGGTCGAAGAACGAAGTATAGCGAAGTGACGAATAGCAGCCAAGTAGGGAGTTCACAGATTTTTATTCAATTTCAAAATAGAAAGATTTAAGTATCCTTGTATCTAATAGTAAGATAGATACTTAAGGCGAGAAAATGGAACATATTATGAAACTCAACCAAATGAGAGAGAAGGTCAAGGAAGAATTAAGCCATATACCAAGATGGGATTTTAACCAGAACATGTTGCGACAAGCATATTGGAGCTTTAGGTTGCATAGTCTTGGTAAAAAAAGCGAGAAGGAAAAAACAAAGGAAGAAGTTTTAATTGAGGTTACAGAATTGATAAAGAAAGATAATCCAAACTTCTGTCCAAGATTTGATGATACTTTTTTTGATTTGAAATTAATTCGAGAAATCACAGAAGATAAACCATACGTTCAAAAATGTTTCTTTAAATAAAGGAAATAAAATTGTACTATGAAAATCCTGAAAGAAAAAGGCAATTATCTTAAAGAACAAATGGAATTTTACGCGAAAGCATCATTTGTATTTCTCTCAATTGGAATTCTAGGAATGATTTTCTCTTTTATGTTTGCAAACTTTATTTTTGTGTGTATTTCTGGTTATATTATGGTGATTGGCGGATATTTCTTGGTACAATACACAAAGTATAGCGTTGGGTTAGTTGGAGAAAAAATAGTTATTGATATGCTTCGGAATTTAGATGACGGTCATTACTTAATCAACGATGTAATGCTACCAGAAAGATACGGGAACGTTGATCACATTCTCCTTTGCCCAAAGGGGATTTTTGTAATCGAGACCAAAAACTATGAAGGAGAGATTATTTGTGATGGTGATGAATGGCACAGACATTATGAGGGTGGTTTTACAATAAGTATGCGAGGAAGACCGTATTGGAAAGAACCGAGAGATTATGATATCGGGAGCCCTAGTAAACAAGTTAAAGGAAATGCAGTAAAATTAAAACAACTGATAGAATCGCAGAAAAACATATTCAGAAATCCATTAAAAATATGGGTCGAAGGAATTGTTGTTTTTACAAACCCCAATGTTAATTTGAAATTAAATGAGCCAACCGTTACTGTACTGAAAGTTGAAGAATTATATGATTATCTCCAAAATAAAGAATCAAAAATCAAATTTTCTTCAAAAGAGTTAGAATCAATTGGGAATTTGATTCTAAAGGTAGCTCTCCGTTAAGCTCGACAATTGAACATAACAACGTTTTAACGTAATTCTCATTCTTTCTTCGACTTCTGCCACTCGATGTAGTTGCAATGGGGGCACCCCAGGTCCCATGGCCTGCGCCCTTTGGTGACGATCCTTAAATGGTGAAGACCGTGCTCGTCGCACTCTTTGCTTGTCACTATTATGCTTCCGCTCTTTGGCAAAGGAAGGGAGAACGAGCAATCCGGATAGCCTGTGCAGCCTATAAAACGGCCCCTTCTGGACCTTAGTATAATGAGATCGGAGCCGCAATCCGGGCACTTGCCCACTATCTTATCCTCTCTCAATCCCTCTTGGAGGGTCCTGGACACGTGCTCTTTGCTTCCGTTTAATTTTTCAAATAGTGCATCAAGCATCTCCCTGGATTCCTGGACAACGCTCTCTTCATCGATCGTGCCATCGGCGATTCTGTCCATGTCCTTCTCAAGCCTGGAAGTCATCTCAGGCTTTGTGATGGTATTTGCGTACTTCTCGAGCGCTTCGATCACAGCATATGCCGTTCTTGTAGGCTGTATGGGGTTACCCACGACATACGCTCTGGAGTACAGTTTTGAGATTATTTCATGGCGCGTGGATTTAGTGCCCAGCCCCATATCTTCCATTATCTTGATCAGATGCCCCTGCCCGTATCTTGAGGGGGGCTGCGTTTCTTTCCCTGCAAGGTTCGTTTCTTTGACCGTCAGAACCTGTCCTTCCTTGAGCTGAGGAAGGAGTCTGTCCTCGGGGGCATTATAGGGATAATACCATCGCCATCCCGGCTCAATCATCCTTGCGCCGTTCGCTCCAAAATCTTCGCCGCTTATATCCACGGTCACTGCAAGGGTCTCCCACTTTGTTTCGCCTGCAAACGTCGCAAAGAATCGTCGCACGATCAGTTCGTATACTTTCCACTCATGCTCTCGGAGTTCGCTTCGTTTAACAGGAGTCGCCGGGTGTATTGGCGGGTGGTCAGTGGTCTCCTTCTTGCCTCTTGTGGGCGTCAGCTTCCCTTTGAGGAGTTTCTGCGCATACTCATGGAACTCCGTGTTCAAAAATGAGGCCATGATGCCCTTGGTATCAAGCGTGGCGGGATAAACGGTATTGTCGGTACGGGGGTACGAGATAAAACCGTTGACATACAGATACTCTGCTATCCGCATGGCATTTGCCGGAGATATCCCTAAAGCGCTTGCTGCTCTCAGGAACTCTGTCGTATTGAAGGGGGTGGGAGGCTTCTCGCTTCGTTTTCCCGTTTCGATGCTTTTAACGAGTCCTGTCTTTCCGAGCTTTGCATGAACCGCTGCAGCTTCAGCTTTATCCAGGAATCTTCCCTTCTTATGCTGTGCCTCGAATTCCCCGCTGTTTGCCAGTATCACATAGATTTCCCAGTAGGGTACGGGTACGAAAGCATCCCTTTCCTTTTCCCTGCTTACCAGTAGGGCAAGAGTTGGTGACTGGACCCGCCCCACGGAAAGGAACTTGTCGCCGAGCCTTCCTGAACTGAGCGAGACAAAACGGGTCAGCACTGCGCCCCATACCAGGTCTATGATCTGACGGGATTCACCTGCTGCAGCCAGGTTAAAATCTATCTTTGTCGGGGATGCAAATGCCTGCTTTATCTCTGCGGGGGTTATGGTGCTGTAATGAACCCGATCTGCTGGAACATCGGGATTTATCTTCTGTATCACCTTCAGCGCCTCGACACCGATAAGCTCGCCTTCCCTGTCGTAGTCGGTGGCAATGGTAAGATGCTTCGCCTCTTTCCCGAGCTTTCGAAGCGCAGTGACCATATTAGCATGTGTGGGTGAAGTGCGTATCTGAGCATAGATAAGTTCCTTCAGGTCCGTCTTTTGCCAGTTGTTATACTCCTTGGGGAAATCCACTTCCAGTATATGGCCAGATAGACCCATCACAACCGTTTCGTTGAATTTATAGGTATCAACGCCGCTGATCCTCTCTTTCTTCAGTTTCTTTTCGGAAAGTATAGCCGCGATTCTCTTCGCTGTGCTATGCTTCTCGGTGATTATCAGGTGCATTTTGTAATTTCTCCTTGAGCAATTTGCTAACAGTTCTGGGATCTGCCCTTCCGCGAGTTTTTTTCATAACCTGCCCCACCAGGAAATTCAACGCTTCATCTTTGCCATCGTGATAATCCTGAACAGCGGCAGGATTCTCCGCTAGGACCTCAAAGACAGCATTTTCGCTGACATCTGCCGCAATCTTCAGCAAGCCCTTACGTTTGACGATCTCTGATGGAGTCCCTCCCTCATCAAGTAGCGTTCGTATGACCTGCACTGCGCCTTTTTCCGTGATCGTGTCTTTTTTCAGCATTTGCAAGATTTGGACCATGTGAGCGGGTGAAAATGCGCTTATATCCAGATCGCGGTAGTTCAATTCTCCTTTCAAGACGTCTGCTATCCATGTTGCGCTTAAGTTTGCATCCACCTCAGTTGCGACGGTCTCAAAGAAATTGGCCAACCCCAGCTCGGATATAAGCACTTTAGCGTGATTATCCGAGATACCATACTGAAGAGCGAATCTCTGGCGCTTGGCATCCGGCAATTCCGGTAAGGTCTTCTTGATGTCATCCACCCTATCCCTTATGGTAATCGGAACTAAATCCGGCTCAGGAAAGTATCGGTAGTCCTCTTCTCCCTCTTTCGTCCTAAGCGAGATCGTGATACCGCGCACTTCATCGAAGTGACGCGTCTCCTGCACCACTTTAACCCCCCTCCTCACCAGATTATTCTGGCGCACGATTTCGAACAATAAAGCCTTCTCAACTCCCTTATAGGAGGAGATATTCTTTATCTCTGCCCGTTTCCCTCCTGCTATAGATACGTTGGCATCTACCCTAAGCGAACCTTCCAGAGAGCTATCAAACACATCCAGATATTCCAGGATGTTTTTCAACTTGTTCAAAAATAATCTGGCCTCTTTTGGCGTACGCAAGTCTGGTTCCGTCACCACTTCCAACAAGGCCACACCAGACCTATTGTAGTCAATAAGCGAATATTTAGACTTGTCTATCGTGCCTACGTGAACCAATCTGCCTGGGTCTTCCTCCATGTGAACTCTCTTGATCCTGATGGCCCTTTCGCCATCTTCCGTATCCAGACTGATACTGCCGTTGGTCGCAATGGGGTAATCATATTGGGATATCTGGAAGCCCTTGACCAGATCGGGATAATAGTAGTTTTTCCGATAGAACATAGTCCATTCTTCTATGTTGCAGTTCAAAGCCAATGCGACTTTGATCGCATTATCAACAGCTTTCCCATTTGTAACAGGCAAAGCCCCTGGCAGCCCCAAGCAAACGGGACAGGTATGAGTATCAGGCTCAGAGTCATGATATTGCGTAGAACAGGAACAAAAAAGCTTGGATCTTAGCTTGTTCAGTTGTACATGGACCTCCAAGCCGATGATGACCTCTTTCATTTCATGTCATCCCCCGCTCAAAAGCATATGCGGTTCGCAAGATTGTGGCTTCATCGAAATGGCGCCCAATGATCTGCATGCCGATCGGCAGTTTTCCTGCAAATCCACATGGGACAGATATGGAAGGCACCCCTGCCAAATTTATGGGAACGGTGTTTACGTCTGCCAGGTACAATGCCAAGGGCTCCCCCATTTTCTCACCTATCTTGAATGCAGGGAAAGGCATGGTCGGCGTTATCAACACATTCGTATCCTTCAGAGCGGATTCAAAGTCGCGCTTTATCAAAGTGCGCACTTTTAGCGCTTTGAGATAATACTTCCCATAATAACCGGCCGATAACGCATATGTTCCCAAGAGTATCCTTCGCTTCACTTCTTCACCAAAACCCTGGGCTTTGATCTCTGAAAAAGTGGTATGCCAATCCTTGTCCTTTCCCAGACGAAGACCGTACCTAAGGCCATCGAATCGTGCTAGGTTGGATGAGGCTTCACTCATCGCAATTATGTAGTAAGCTGCCAGGGAATATTTGGTGTGAGGCAAGCTGATTTCTGTGTAGGAGGCCCCCCCGTCCTCCAGAGCCGTGATACCGCTCCATACCGCTTTTTCCACTTTTTCATCGATGCCTTCGCCGAAGAACTCCTTGGGAACGCCTATCTTCACATCAGAGACATCATCCCTGAGTTCTTTCAGGTATTCACACTTTTTAGCCACAGAAGTCGAATCTCTTGGGTCGTAGCCTGAGATTGCGTCTAAGAGCAGCGCAACGTCCTTTACATTGCCAGCAAAAGGACCGATTTGCTCCAAGGAGTTGGCATATGCGATCAGTCCATATCTGGAAACCGAGCCATAAGTGGGCTTCAATCCCACCACGCCGCAAAAAGATGCAGGACATCGAACTGAGCCGCCGGTATCCGAGCCAAGTGCAAGAGGGATTTCTCCACCTGCCACGGCTGCGGCGCTTCCGCCGGAAGAGCCTCCCGGCACTCTGTTCAGGTCCCATGGATTTCTGGTGGGGCCGAAACAGCTGGTTTCAGTGGAGGTTCCCATTGCAAATTCGTCCATGTTCGTTTTGCCGATGATGATTGCGCCCTCTGCCTTCAATCGCTCAATTACATGCGCATCATATGGAGGGATGTACCCCTCCAGAATTTTTGAGCAACAGGTGGTTTGTATGCCCTTGGTGGAGATGGAATCCTTGATTCCGATCGGGATCCCTCCGAGCATTCCTTTCGCGCCATGTTTGTCCGCCCTTCTTGCCTCTTCCAATGCGCTCTCCTTTGCGAGGGTGACGAACGCATTCAGTTTGCTGCGCTCGATTTTGTCAAAGATGGAGTGAAGCAATTCCTCCGCAGACTTCCCGCTCTGGAGCATTTCTCGTAGACCATCGACGTTCATGCTACACTATCCTTGGGCCTTTGAAGTACCCTCTTTCCTTCTTGGGCGCATTGCCAAGTGCTTCTTCCTGGCTGATCGACTGCCCAGCTACATCATCTCGAAAAACGTTCGTAAGCCCCAACACATGATGGGTGGGGGGAACATCTGCCTCAACCTCATCCAGCTTCTCAAAATAACCTAGTATCGAGTTCAGCTGATCTGTGAACTTCTCTTTTTGTTCCTCAGTCAGCTTTATCCTTGCCAACCAACCAAGGTGATCTACGGTTTCCTCAGTGATCATGGTTCATCTCTTAACTTTTTCGCCACCAGCTCAACCTGCTCCACTGCAGCGCCAATGTAATTTTCTGGATTCATCAGATGCTCGATTTCACTTGGGGAAAGGTGCTTAATGATCTCTTCGTCTTCAAGGAGCGCATCTGCCATATGCTTACCTGTCTTGCGGGCATTCATCGCACATGTTCTGAGGAGGTCGTGCGCCCGCTGCCTACCAACCCGCTTCGCCAATCCGATCATCACTGCCTCGGACATGTTCACTCCTTTCAGCAGGTCAAGATTTTTCCGAATATTTTCAGGATGTAATTGAAGATTCTGCAGGATTTTTACCATGGTATCGATCGTGTGATCTGTCAGTATCATGACCTCCGGGAATAGGATTCGCTCGCAGGAGGAGTTCGTCAGGTCGCGTTCATCCCACAGCGTGTTGTTCAGCAAGGAGGGCTCGACTTGTGCCCTGATGACCCTGGCCAAGCCACATACTTGCTCTGCCTTAATAGGATTGCGCTTATGGGGCATCGTAGATGAGCCCACTTGCCTGGATCCAAAGCTTTCTTCGACCTCAGCAATCTCGCTCCTCTGAAGAGTTCTCAAGGCGATTCCGATTTTATCAAGCGTAGTTGCCACATTTGCCAAAAACATCACAAGCTCTGCGTATCGATCACGCTGTATGAGCTGATTCGAGACGTCAACTGTGCCCAATCCAAGGTACTGCATCGTTTTATCCCTGACCCCCATATAAAAAGGAGAGAACGCAGCTCCGGTGCCCGCTGCACCGCTCATCTGACCAACCAGAATTCTTGGCTTCAATTGATTCAAGCGTTGAAGATGTCGACCCACCTCGGATGCCCAGATGGCAAAGCGGAGCCCGTACGTAGTGGGAACCCCAATCTGACCATGGGTTCGGGATACACAGATGGTATGCTTGTGCTCCAAAGCCAGATTCACCAATACGCCCTTCAATCCTTTTAATTTTCTCTCTAGTATATCGATTCCGTCTCTCAGTTGCAGAGCAAGCGCAGTATCCGATACGTCATTTGAGGTCGCACCAAAGTGAATCCACTCGCCGGCATCACCACACTGCTCTGCAAGCGCGAGCACAACAGCCATCATGTCATGCCCGATCTCATCTTCGATCTCTTTGACCCTGGGAACTTTGACCTTGCTTAAGTTGGCAGCAATCGTATTTGCGGCTTCTTTTGGTATCAGCCCGACATCCGCTTCTGCCCTTGCCAGTGCAGCCTCCACCTCAAGAAACTTCCGCAGCCTCACCTCTTCGGTCCAGATTTTTTTCATCTCTGGCGTGCCATATCGGTACTCAATTGGATGAATTGCCATAATGATCTCCTGAAAAAGCTATTTCCTCTGATGATTAAAGTATTTACCCTTATTCTCAGTGGATTTTATTAAAGTATGGATGGGGATGAAAAATAATTTCAGAAATGCATCTTAACTCTGAAATCTATATATAAAGCGAATAATTATCTCGATTAATAGTTGTTAGGCAAAATATTACTCGGACGCCAGACTTTTTAAGGTAGATAAATTAATAATTTTTGATTCTAGTCCAAATAAAAGAGATTTCTTGAGAATTATCGTTAAAGCTTGAGTAATAAAAAATACAAATCCAATGACCCAATAGATCATTTTACTTACATTCTGTCCTTTTAGCACACTTAAAGCAACGGGGATATCTGATAAAATAATTATAATAACTACAGAAATTATTGAATAATGTAGAATATTGGAAATAAAAATTTTTGCTACATCTCGATCTCTGAAAAAGGTCAATCTCGAACGTTCCAACAGATAATTTGAGATATATAATGGTGGAACAGCAACTAAAAATGCAATAAATGGAAAAGAATCTAACAGTGTTGGAAAATATTTGCTAACATTAAATAAAAGAACGAATAATATCATCAAAGAGAGCATTAGAGTTAAACTCATAAGAGTTAACAAATTGACTTTAATTTTTTTAGGATCGATATTAGTTGTATCTTTAATATGACCATTCATAAAATGATTTCCCATAATTACTAATATGCTTAGCAAAAAAATAATCCCAAAAAGAGTCGTTATGTCTTTAGCACCAACAAAAACTGAGATTAGCAAAAACAGACAAGCCAACAAAGCAACATAAATAAAGTTATTAATCCTTTTTATAGTATCATTAAGACCATATTTTGGTTTTTGAGGTTTCTTTTGATACTCTTCAATGGCGTACATTTTTCCTTTGTACTTAATCATGGGCACAAGAACCATAATTCCATAAATTATGAAAACTATAAAAATAGAGGTATCTATAAAAAAATTAAAACTGAATTTTCTTGCAAAAAAAAGGAAAAGAAATATCATCCCAAATAGACCTTTAAAAATAGATTTCGAATGTATAGGGGGCATCATTCCTAAAAAGAAAGGTACAAAGACAAATGCAAAAGCAGATTCTGCAATAAAATTCACAATAAACGGTAATTCCACCATATCATAATAAGTAACCTTAGTAAGACATATAATTCTTTCCGTATTTGTGCAGCCGTCCTGCGTCATACTACCCACCCCCACTTCTTAAGGGCGGATTAGGATAACACGAATTAAACGGTTTCAGTTGGGTGAGCCCCTACTCTAAAGGTTTCCTTCATACCCTCCTTTCACCCAAATTTTACCCCACTTCTTATCAAAAACTTCTCTTAATATGGATGCTAAGTTAAATTGCCCAAAGACTTTTGAACCCTTTAAATACATTAAAAATAAGAATTAAACTATATGGAGAGCCGTAAAAGATGAATAAGGAAGTTAGCAGATATATAGAATAGAAAAGCAGAAATCGCCCCCAAAGAGGGGTTTGCCGGAAATTTATATAATAAAGAAGTAAACAGTTACAACATGAAAATGTTTGATAAATCCTTCAATGAATATTTGAAATTCTCGTGGAAGCATATAATAGCCGTATTTATTGTGAGTCTTGGGATATTCTCATCAGTTCAACTAAAAATAATGTCGCAATTAGCTTACAATCCGCTTGGCATATTTTCTGGTTTGATTACCTTCATCGCAGGATGGAACGCAACAAAAAATAAATTCAATCTCAAACAAGTTTTCATTATTGGAATATTCTGTTTTGTCGGGATGATATGGTTGATTCCACTTTCCGTTATGCCTTATTTAGCAAACATGCCATTTCCGCAAAATCATTTTTTGATCAATCTAACAATTCTTTCATTGATTAATGGACTTATAACCTTGCTAATTTATGGGATGTTTGCCTTACTGGGGGGTTGGACTTCCTCTAAATTGAGTGAGAAAAAATAAGAATTAAACTAAAATTCCTCTGGCTCATAGTATTCACGTGGATATCCACAACATGGGCACTTTGCCGGTGGTTCTGTTCCCTCATACACGTATCCACACTTCGAACATCTCCACTTTATCGGCGTATCCCTTTTGAACACAGTGCCTTTTTCCACCATCTCCAATAGCTTTTTATAGCGTGCCTCATGCTCTGCTTCGACTTTCCTTATTTGCTTAAACAGCATTGCAGCCTCTTTGTTCCCTTCCTCCTCGGCTTCCTTGGCAAATGTTGGATACATATCAGAGGCTTCATAACGTTCCCCTTCAGCCGCTTCCTTAAGATTTGCTTTTGTATCCCCGATGCCCCCCAAACGCTTAAATTCGTCTTTTGCGTGTTGCATCTCATTAAGTGCCGTTTCCTCGAATATTTTCGCTATATAGTGATAACCCTCGTTTCTTGCAACCTCTGCAAAAAAAAAGATACTTATTTCTAGCCTGACTTTCACCCGCAAAAGCAGCTTTTAGGTTTTCTTCTGTTTTACTCATTTGTATATCCCCATAGCAAATGTGCCTAACAATGTTCATTTCAACACAATACTTATTCAGAGCTTTAGGTCCTATTTTTCATTATGTAATATTGATACTCTATAATACAATATTAATTGCACCTTAAATCTTTCCGTGGAAGAAAACGCCCTTTAATATATAGATTATATCCCGTACCAGAAAGACTAAATCCACTACAAAATAGTCTCAAAAACTCAGAGAAAGTTTTGATAAAGCTTATATGCAGTTTAATCTTTTTATTAGAGTTGAAAAATGAATAACACATTATTAATCATCATAGCAATTTCAGTTTTAGGTCCTGTAACAGGATCGTTAATTGGCGTCCTAAAAAAGCCCTCTGAAGAGTTCATGTACAATATGTTGGCTTTTGCAGGAGGGGTGATGTTAGCTATTTCTTTTTTAGAGCTTATTCCCGAAAGCATACATCTTTCTTCAGAAGAGATGTGTCTTTTAGGGATTGGTTTAGGTTCAGTTGCTATGTACATCGTTGATAAACTAATCCCCCACGTACATCCAGAACTTTGTTCTCAAGACCAAGAACATAAATTAAAAAGAACGACCTTGTTCCTCATTACAGGAATATTTTTGCATAACATCCCTGAAGGAATGGCCATAGCCATTGGAGCTGTTTCAACAGCTAAAGTAAGTGTTATCATAGCTTTAGCAATTGCAATCCATAATATTCCTGAAGGAATATGCACCTCTGCCCCATATTTTTACTGTACTAAAAAAAGGTTAAAGTCCTTTTTGGTTTCGTCGTCGACAGCAATCCCAATTTTAATAGGACTACTAATCGCTAACTTGGTGTATACCCGCATTTCCACATCTTTGGTTGGACTAATTATAGGAGCTACTGCTGGCTTAATGATATATATTACAAGCGATGAAATCATTCCAAATTCATGCGGCAAATCAGAAGATCATTCCACAATTTTTTCTTTAATTTTAGGAATTTCACTTGTTATTTTATTGAGGTTATTGTGATAGGCATGCCTAAAAAGAGTCAGCTAAAAACTCGAAACTCAAATTAGAAGAGTGGTGATTAGCCCCTCACAACTATAACAGCAATATAAACAACATACAGCAATAGAAGTATCATTCCTTCCCATCTGTCTAATCTACGCTTTGTGCCGCTAAACATAAAAATAAATAATAATATGGTGGCGATTATCAGAACAATAAAATCAAAATTTATTCCTACCGGCACAGCCAAAGGAGAGATAACCGCGCTTACGCCCATTATGAAGGATATATTGAAGATATTTGAGCCGATAACATTCCCTACTGACAGGTCCATTTCCTTTTTTAGCGCTGCCATAAAGGATGTCACCAGCTCAGGTAAAGATGTGCCCACCGCAACAATCGTTGAGGAGATTAATAGCTCACTAATTCCAAACTGCCTTGCTATATTAACTGCTGAATCCACAGTAAGCCTTCCGCCAACATATAAGGCAGCAAAGCCACCAGCCATCATGAAAAAGAGGATGATTCCTTTATGTTTATGCACTTCAACCCCTATTGCACTTTCTCCCTGTTTAGACCTGGTTAATCCAAAAACATAATACAAAAAAATCATAAAAAAGAAAAGCAGGACCACTCCATCCGTCCTTGTCAAAGAGTTAGTGCTTGCTAAATTAAAGAATGCCTCATTTGACATCGCAAAAAGAGTTAGAGCGGCAATCAAAGCAAATGGTATTTCTTTCCAAACCGTTGAGCTTTGAACTTTTAAGGGCATTAGTAGGGCAGCAATGCCCAGTATCACCAATACATTGCAGATATTGCTTCCAACGATATTGCCATAGGCAATATCAGCATTTCCTTGAAAAGAGGAATAAACATTAACGATGAGCTCGGGCATCGATGTGCCGAATGCAACAATTGTCAGCCCAATTACTAAAGAAGAGATGCCAAGCCTCTTAGCTAGAGAGGATGAGGCATCAACCAGATAATCTGCACCCTTGTATAAAAGGGCGAGCCCCAATATTAGCCCTAGGTATTCAAGCATAACAGTGCTTAAGTGTAGCTCCTTTTATAAATGTCTATTTCAGATTTTTTAGAGGGCAAAAAGCACAACTAGCTGAATTGAGGCAAAACATTAAGATATTGCCACCCCTTGTTAGACCCAGATGGATAAATTATCTTTGGTAACCAGAAATGTAGAAGAGATCGTGACATTGGATGAGTTGAAGGAGTTGATCGAGTCCAAGAAGCGTCTAACTGCTTATGTGGGATATGAGCCTTCTGGAAAAATACATATGGGACACGTTCTCACAGTCAACAAACTGCTCGATCTCCAAAAGGCCGGATTTGAGATCATCGTTCTTTTGGCAGATCTCCATGCGTACTTGAACGAAAAAGGAGAATTGGAGGAGATCAGGGGAATGGCAAAGGAGAATAAAGAAGCATTCAAGGCTATGGGGCTCGACCCAAATAAGACGACATTTGTGCTCGGCGGCTCAGATGGGTATGATCTCTCAGATAAAGATGGCTTTCAAATGACTCCCGAATATCAGATGTTGAGCCATAGGCTGATGAGCCATATAACTGAAAAAAGGGCAATAAGGAGTATGAAGATGATAGCTCGGGACCCAAAAAACATGAAAACCTCTAACGTGGTATACCCGGTCTTGCAGGTGGCAGATATAATAGAGCTTGGTATAGATGTTGCAGTAGGAGGCATGGATCAGCGTAAGATCCATATGCTGGCCAGAGAGGTGATGCCAAAGCTTGGGCTAAGAGCTCCGATATGCATACATATACCGATTTTAGTTGGATTGGATGGAGCAAAGATGAGTTCATCAAAGGAAAATTACATTTCAGTGGATGATTCCGGTGAGCAAGTCAAACAAAAGATTAGCGATGCCTTTTGTCCAAAGCAAGTAAAGGATAACCCGATAGTCCAATTGTTCAGATACCATATCTTTCCTAGATTCTCCGAAGTCACGATCAAACGTCCAGACAAGTTTGGAGGAGACCTGCATTATGCATCCTATGATTCTCTGGAGAGGGATTTCGTTTCCGACACATTGCATCCTTTGGACATGAAGAATGCTGCAATAGAATATGTAAATGAGATCTTGGACCCCGTACGAGAGGTGTTAATTTGAATCAAGAAGAAGAGATCGTACGTGTGCGAATTCCCAAGGGTAAAGAGATGCTGGGTATCGTGGAGGGCATGCTTGGCGCTAATCGAGTGAGCGTTAGATGTTTGGATGGAAAGACAAGACTGGGCAGAATACCCGGTAAGATGAAAAAGCGGATTTGGATACGCAACGGAGATGTCGTAATCATCGTGCCTTGGGATTTCCAGGACGATAAAGCAGATGTGACTTGGAGATACACCTCTCCGCAGGTGGATTGGCTGGAGCGCAGGGGATACTTAAAAGGCAAAACATGAAGGAGATTCAAAGAATCGACGAAAAGATTGAACGACTGCGAGTAAGGGTAAAAGATTCTGAGGATCTAAAAGTATGGGGCGACGTATTTGACGTTCCCACGCTGAAAGCCCTGTATAGACTCGCAAGCAAGAATATCATCAATGCAATGGGCGGAGTCGTCAGTACCGGAAAAGAGTCAAACGTGTTTCATGCCATCGGTAAAGAGGGCGAGCTTGCCATCAAGATATATAAAATAGCTACCAGTGACTTCAAGGCGATGCAGGAATATTTGACAGGCGATCCCAGATTCAAAAACATAAAACATAGCAAAAAAGACATCGTGTTTGCTTGGGCTCGAAAAGAGTTGCGAAATCTGGGTAAGGCATATGAAGCCGGAGTTAGGGTTCCGAAACCGATGGTGGTGGAAAGGAACATCTTGGTTATGGAGTTCATCGGAAAGGATGAACGTCCGGCACCTCTGCTAAAGGAGGTAGCACATGAAATTGAGGACCCCGCTGGGCTGCTCGCCAAGATCGTGGACTATATGAGCATCCTTTACAATAAATCAAAGTTGGTTCATGCTGATTTGAGTGAGTACAACATCTTGTATGATGGCTCACCGATTTTCATCGATATGGGGCAGTCCGTCACAAGGGACCACCCTAATGCTGAGGCTTTTCTTCTTAGGGACGTGAAGAATGTAGTTAGATTTTTTAGAAAGTTGGGCGTGGAATGTTCCGATGAAGAGGTCGTTGCAAAGATCAGGTGAGTTCAATGTATGTTAAAGTTCCACTAGATAGGGTGGGGGTTATAATTGGTGCTAATGGAAGCACCAAAAGTATAATTGAAAAACTCGGCGTCAACCTTAACATCGACAGTAAATTGGGGAGTGTCCAGATCAACTCCTCTGATTCCCTGAAGGAGATGACGGCAGGCGAGGTTATCAAGGCGATTGGACGGGGTTTCAGTCCTGAAAGGGCACTTTCATTACTCGAAGATGAAATGCTCATGTTGGACACAATAGATTTATCCAAGATGCTTAAGGCGAAAAAAGACATCATACGAGTGAAGGGACGGATAATTGGAAAGGGTGGAAGGACAAGAGAGCTAATGGAGACATTGACGGGCGCAAAGATTTCGGTCTATGCAAAAACAGTTGGAATAATAGGCACACCAGACCAAATCCAGATCGTAAGAAGGGGCATCGAAATGTTGATCAGGGGGGCGCCACATGCACCCGTATATGGTTATCTTGAGAAGCAGAAAAAGGAGAGAGATATCCAGGAAATCCTCGGTTAGCCCCCATATAAGATGACGAAGAGGAGCGTGCCTTTCTACGGTATATTTAAGTAGCCAACGAACAACTTGCTCTAGGGTGGTAGGATGGTCAGGGGCCTCATCAACAAGCCAGATTCGAAAATGTTTGCGCTGTTTGGCTTTTTATTGCTCCCGATATTTTACCTGTGTTATGTGGGAAAGTTGGGCAATTCTCTTGGGCTTTTCCCTAATACATTGTTTGCCATAATCGCCGCGATATTCTTATTGCAAGTTTTTGAGATGCCACTATACCGTACAAGGACGAAGAAACCAGATTATACTAGTCATGAGGCTTTGCTATTGGGAGAGGTTTATTCCGTACCGTTGAAAGAGGAACTGGAGAGCGGGGATCCACGCATATATAATACGATGGTTACCCTGAACATAGGTGGATTTATCTTGCCATTGCTGTTTGCTCTGAGCGTTTTTCACATCACACCCATGCTGGAGACTATACTGATCACGTTGATCATGATAGTTGCCACAAACCTGCTATCTGAACCGAAAAGTGGAGTGGGCATAACGGTTCCCAGTTGTATCGGATTTTTAACGATCCCGTTCGCATTAGCCTTATCACCCCAAAGCATCGCACCCGTGATCCTCGTTTCAGGCGTTCTGGGCATACTGATTGGGATGGTGACACGATTACACTCAATAAAAGAGCGTGGAAGCGCTTATGTCAATCTCGGCGGAACCGGGAGCTTCCAAGCAGTTTACATCACGGTCTTATTGTCGGTGCTGTTCTCGTTCTTTGCCTAGGGCATTTGCCTTGGAAATCAAGAAATACGATGAGTCAACTCATCAGTGCATACTGTTTACCATATCATCGATGCTGCGGGAACATCAGGTTAACGATCTCCAAAACTTCTTCCATGTCTGATATGGTGAACATCGGATGGATGCCATCGACAGGACGCTTGTTCCTTCGGTTATACCATATCGAGCCGATCCCGGCTTTGTTCGAGCCTGCCACATCGATGCGAAGATTATCACCTATATGCAGAGAATCACATGCCTTGGCCCCAAGCTCCCCCAGAGCGATCCTGAATATCTCTGGGTCGGGTTTATACAGCCCAACCTTTTCAGAGGTTATCACTGAATCAAAAATTTCAACCAGATCTCCCAGATGATACAGAACCTCTTCATCGTCGCCATTGGATACTAAACCCACATTAGCACCATCCTCTTTCAGCTTGCATATTATTCTGCTTGCTGAAGGCAATACGGAGCATCGCTGGTCCAAGAATTCCCTGCAAATGATGTTGAGTTCAGCCACCCGCTCATCTTCGAGGTGAACCGAGTGCTGGAGAAAGGCGCTCTTAAGACTTGCCCCGTAAATCACCCGAAGGGTTGTGAAAGGGCGCTGACCTCCAATTATATCGAAGACCATTCGCTCAAATTCAGTATTCCATGCCAAGTGAAATGAATCCAGGTCCAAGTCGCACTTGGTCTCCTTTAACATAAGCGCAGAAAGGTCCTGGTGATAGTTTCCAAGCTCCAGCAGGGTCCCATATGCGTCGAAGAAGATCGTTTTTTCGCTCATGCGGAGTCTGTATAATCAACCCAAAGATGATTAAGGTTTTCCATTGTTGCATGCGATTGGCGAGATGAAGAAGCAAATCATAGCTGGGCACCTACAAACATTCCCGATGGTGGCAGCATAATACTGATTTTTTAAGCTTTATAAAAAAAATAATTACTAAATTTTCATCTTTTTAAATGCATACGTGCCAATTGAGATCATTGTTATTGAGAAAATGCAAATTATCAGGAAATCATATACGAGGCTAAACCTTGAGGAGCCGATCAGAACGCCCCTGACACCATCCACTGCATATGTTACTGGATTAGCCAATATGAAAGGGGCTAACCAGGACGGTAAATTATTTATGGGAAAAAGTGCCCCCGATAAAAAAAACATGGGAAAAATAACAAAACTGATAATCAATTGAAAACCTTCGGGGCTTTCCATCTGAGAGCCAAGTATAAGCCCGATGCTGACAAGTCCAACCGTTGTCACATACAAAAAGACCAGGGTAACAAATATTGTGAAAAAATTAAAATTTATTCCGCTCATAATCCCGGTTGCAATAAAAACAACACCGATGGTTAATAAAATGATAATTTGAATCAATGTATCCGTAGACCCGCCAAGTATCTTACCAACAAATATCGAGGTTCTTTTCATAGGTGCAACCAGTACTTCTTTCATGAAATCTATTTTTTTATCCCAGACAATATAAACCCCGAAAAAAATAGAAGAAAATAGTGCTGTTTGAATTAGGATACCAGGATAGATAAATGTTTGATAATTTATACTACCAAATGAGACAGATGCTCCAAGACCCCCACCGATGATAAAAAACCACAGCAGAGGATTAACAATCGATGAGATAACTCTGGACCGTTCTCTCGTGAATACCTTGATTTCCCTGTACCATAAGGCATAAATACCTTTCAATTCACCCATTAATTCGACCTCATGTGCATGGCTTTCTCAGCCCATCCACCTTCCGGGGAACTCTCTCGAATTCCTCGACCGGTATAATGTAAAAATACGTCATCGAGTGTCGGTGTTCGGATCTCCACGGAATCGACTTTACCGACAATACCCAAAATTTCTTGTAAATTTAAATTGGCATCCTCAACGGTCAAACAGAATTCACCATCACAATTAGTGATATTTTTGACATAGGTTAATTGTTTTAAAGCGTCGATGTTAAGTTTTTCAGCTTTTATTCGTATGATATCTCCGCCCAAATCTTTTTTTAATTTTTTTGGAGAACCGATGACAACAATTTTCCCGCTGTCGATGATGGCCAAACGGTCACACAATTTATCAGCCTCATCCATATAATGAGTGGTTAAAATAATGGTAATGTTTTTTTCCTTGGATAATTTCTCGATATAGGTCCAGATATATTCACGGGATTGGGGATCAAGCCCAAGAGTCGGCTCGTCCAAAAATAACACCTTTGGATGGTGCATAAGCCCCCTGGCAATTTCCAGCCTTCTTCTCATGCCACCTGAGTACTTTTTTACTAAATCATCTTTCCTATTCGTGAGATCGACCAAGTCAAGAACTTCGATAATTCTTTGTTCCCGTAAATCATCCGGCATATCATACAGCCATCCGTGAAGCTTAAGATTCTCATAACCAGTTAGTATCTCATCTGAACTTGGGTCCTGGAACACTATTCCAATCGACTTTCTGACCATATCAGGTTGTTTAATGATATCAAAATTATTGATAGTTGCAGTGCCTGAAGTCGGTGGTTTAAGGGTGGTTAACATCAGAAGGGTCGTGGTTTTCCCTGCCCCATTTGGTCCAAGCAACCCAAATATCTCTCCTTCTTTTATCCGTAGACTTATATTATCCACCGCAGTTATTTTTTCAAATTTCTTTGTTAAATTTTCAATGTTGATCATCCAGTTCACTCGAATATTATGATACCTAATAACGTCTAATTATCTTAAACGTAGACCTCATAAACAAGCATAAATTTTCCAAGATGCGCATCTTTAAGAGTATAATGTAATGTAATCGAAAAATACTCTCAAACAACGAATCGAATCCCGATGAGGTGGGACATTATCAATCATTGTTTATTCCCTTGCCTAGTAATAAACCAGTGAAGTTGTATGGTAAATAATATATTAAACAAACTAATAACTATAATCCAGACCAAACCAACTTCCTATCAAGAGATATACCAGAGAGCACAAATATGAAGGAGTTATTCCGAGAATTGGGATGGGATTGATGAGATGAAGAAGTAGAAGAAAAAGAAGAGATAGGGCATCCCAGCGGATAGGCGGTGCTTATCCGAGATTGGAAATAAATTCGTTTCAATCGTTGAAAGCAATTATGACCGTAACTTCATAGCTTACACAGACGATCTTGAAAAGCATAGTAAAATGACTATTTTATATTATATTTATCAGACGCATAGCACGCCTATTGTCTTCCACTGAATGTGGAGTCCACTCCATCAGGAATATCTTTAATGTAAATACAAAAAATAGGTTTAGAAGACCTTAATTTTGAAAAACAACCCCGTAACTCTTCGAGTTTATTCTTTGCTTTTTTTCTATCCCCCAGTTTTATTTCAGTTCTTATATTTTTTGGAGAAATTTCTAGCTTTTCCAATAAGCGCAGTTCCTCCTCAAATCCAACATCTTTACATCGCCCCCATTCATGTACCATGTCGCAATAATTCAAGAGAAAAACCAGTGGAGAATCTTCGAATGTTATATCTGGAAAATCAGATAGCATTTTCTTATGTGAAGCAATGGCGATACTTGCAGGTAAAATTATTTCATTATTCATTACATTTTTACTCAAGATAGAAAGAGCTCCAAGAACTCCATGATCTCTCTCACCCATTTTATCGAGAAACTTAGATTTTAGACTATTTACAAGATCACTTCCAATCTTCATTGATTGCCCACAAAACTCTGCCCATCTATCTATATATGGTAGTGCTTCACCTGCAAGTTTTGTTAACTCAATATCACCCACCAACTTCTTCTCAGTGCTAAAGAAAGTAGAAATAAATATACCTATCCAATCATCGAACCTTTCTAGGGGATAACAAAGATCGTGGGTTGTCGAGGCAATTAGCCAAGCAGTCTCAGCTATTTTACGTTTTTCATCCTCACTAAATTTTTGATTGCCAGACAAAGTATTTTCAATTGACTTAAAATATAAATCAGAAAAAGTAGAAAAATTTTTAGTCTTCTTAAACTTGTACATCTTATCGATTATACAACATCCTAAAAGAAACACTTGAAACTGATGCATAAAATGATCTCGATAGTGGGGGATCTCTTTTAGCAAAACTTCTATATTTTTTAGTTCATTAAATAAATTACAATTGTATTTTTCCATCTCATCTATTTGCCAAAGCGAACTAATGGAGTCTAAAACGGCTTCAATTGGAGATTTAATTTTGACTTTATCCATACCCGATTTTAAGTCTCCTGATGATGGGTAATGAGATAAAAATTTTTGAATTTGCGGTGTATAACTAAGTTCAGATATATCGCGACATTTTTCAAGCAGACACTTAGAGAAAATATTTTCGAAATTTTCTCTTCTTTCCTTCTCAGATTTTTCAAATTGTTTTATTCTTATTCGATCATCTGCTTCTCTTTTAACCCTAGAAATAACTAGACTTAGATATCTTGCAAAAAACTGAAATAGATGTTTATCAGCTTCAGTGTAAAACTCTTGAGTATCAATTTTTTCATATTCGCGAGGCGCACGAACTACTCCAATTACATCTTCCTTTCCAGTTAGGGTATTTGTTGTCTTAACAGGAACTGCTAAAAATGGTCCAACTCTCTTAACCTCACAATACTCACCAAGTCTCCGAAGACCTTTTTCAATCTCATCGAGCTCTTTTTCGTCCTCAGCGTTCCGTAAACACAGAGTTTTTCCTGTTTGGACTACATACCCAGTAAGACCCCTCCCAGATTTAACAGCTATTTCATCAATAGGGGAAGATGGGGGGGATGTAGTTCCCTTAAGTTCAAAACATTCTGGATCACTTTTAGATTTTATAAAAACAGAACATCCACCAGCATCAACAAGTAATTTTCCTTCATCAGCCATTCTTTGGTACAACAATTTTAAGTCCTGGATTTGTGCCATTTCAAGAAAAGTGTCTACCAACTCGTTCCTTGCCTCAAATATCCTAGATTCCTCAATGATGGGTGATAATTGGTCTGCAAAGCGTTCAAGCAGGATTGTGTGTTCATCAGTGAATGCATTCTTTTTTGTACTAGGCACTCGGATAATGCCGATAACTTCATTTTTGTTATTAATATTTCTAATTGGAACGGCAAGAAAAGATTTCGCTTGCTCCCCAAACTGAGATATTGTTTCACATATTTCTCTTTTTGTACTTTCACTTAATAGTCCATACCTCTCTAAAAGAATTTTATCATCTAAATCATCTATTTTTAGTGTTTTGTTATTTTTTGCAACCCACCCAGTCTTACCCTCGCCAACCCCATATGATAAATTTTGTTTTTTGTATTCATCTTCAAATTCTTTATGAGTGCTTTTTTTCAAAAAATATTTTGTTGTTTGTTTATCCAAAAAAAAGATTGAACAAAGTGCCCCCACTCCAATAATATGTGCTGCTTCGTTAACTATATGTTCAAGTAGCTTATCCTTACTTCGAGTACTACCAATCTTTAGATTAGCGACCCAAGAGTTATTATTTCTATACAAATCCATCTCTTCTAAAAGGTATGCTAAATTGATGGCATCCTCTTCGAGGCATATTTTATCCTTATCGGAAAATTCACTATCAGTTGCTACTGTTACTAATATAACCCCTATAGCACCCGCACTTTCCTTTGTATGGATAGGAGCAACTAATATTGATCGATTTCTAACTGGAAATCGAGTAAAAGTTCCTAATTTATCTCTCCACACTAAATCCGGAGAAATTTGTCTGAGCTCGTTTTTGTTGTGTACATCCTTGATTTTTAAAGACTCCTTTTTTTGAAAGACCCAACCAGTGAGCCCCTCATTTGGTTTATATTCCGCTTCTTCCTCACCAATTAATTCAGCAAAGACTGGACGAGTAGCTGCAGATAACACCAACTTATTTTCTTTGTCTTTTAGTAGATATATAGTACAATCCTCACCATGTGTTCTTTCAGCAATTCTTTGAGCGATTACCTCAAGTAACTTCCCTAAACTAAAAGTATTGGCGGGATCAAGTATATTTAAAAGCCATTTTTTAGTATCTTGTTTAATTATTTTCATCTCTTCCATTTTTCCATGATTAATATCAGATATCTGTAATATAAATCTTTGTAATATACTAGTAGATTGATAAGTAAAATCTCATCAACCAAGTCGATGATTGGGTGTTAAGATAATAGTAAAAATCCTTTTATGGTAGAGTTTGATATAATAGCTTAGTCGAAACGGCACGCAAAGAGTTTTAAGCTTAACATTAGAGGTGAAAAATGGATTGGACAGCGTTTTGGTCGCATTGGGCCTGGCCCCTGGTAACGGGGATAATCGGTGCCATTTTTACGATTTTATTAGTAAAACAATACTTAGACCGCCGTAAACTACATCAAGTAGCATGGTCCATTGGATTTCTAATTTATACCATTGCCGCCTTCATGGAAGCCTATTCAGAGTATGCGGATTCATGGGACCCAAATATTTATCGGATCTATATCGTTTTTGCAGCATCCCTCGTTGGTTTTTTGGGTCTGGGCGTATTATATCTTATTTTTAGAGAGAAAATCTATGGACACATCTTTTTTATGTTTGTTTTAATCGTAATGGCTATATTTCTCTATGGCACATTTACCACCGAGTTGGTGGAAGAAAATCTGGTGGCAGGGATCACTGTGGGTGGGACTGCCCTTGGCGATCCACAGACATTTCCGAGAATCTGTTCCTTATTCCTCAACATACCAGGCACAATATTTCTATTGGGTGGTGCAATCTATTCTATCGTCCTGTTCGCCCGAAAAAAACAGTACTCTTACCGAATGTGGGCTAATGTGTTGATTGCTCTTGGAACTTTGATCATTGCATCTGCAGGCAGCATGGCAAGGGCGGGTCAATCAGTTGGTTTGTATCCCGCCGAGATGCTGGGTGCAGCATTTTTGCTCTGGGGATTTTTGAAAGCCGGGACATTAAAAAATGGTGCTGAAGCTGTTAAAAAAGGAGTTCAGTAAAATGTTTTCACACCCCTATGATCTCCAGCGCTTTTCTCCTTGATATCCTTACTTTTATCTTGGTGCTCTCGTCCCATCCGAAGCCCCTCCCGATGTCCTTGAATAGAGCGGCCATATAAATTGAAGTATCATTTTTTTATTTCCTCTTACTTTCCCAACAAATAGAAAACCCAATTGAAACCTTTTAGTACTTCATGCCCCATTAAAAACTGTGAGCAAAATAACCCGAAAGCAGGTCGTAAACGCAGTCTTTCAACTGCTGCGCCAGGCAGAGACCGAGCTGCCGGAAGACGTCCTTTCCGCCCTGAAGGCTGCGCTGGAAACAGAGAGCAATCCAATCGCTCGCATACATTTGAACCAGATGCTGGAAAACGCCGAGATCGCGAGAGAGAACGGCACGCCCATGTGCCAAGACACCGGCACGCCTGTTTTTTTTGTGGAAGTGGGCTATGACGCGGAAATCGATTTCGACCTTATGTCAGCAATTCAGGAGGGAGTAGCCAAAGCAACGGAGGAGATACCGCTCAGGCATAATGCAGTGCATCCCATCACCAGAGAGAGCTCTGAAAGTGAACTCATGGACGTAAGCCTTTCCCTCGTGAAGGGGAACAAAGTCAAAATAACGGTCTTAACAAAGGGGTCGGGCTCAGAAAACATGTCTGCCTTGCGAATGTTCAACCCTTCCGAGATAAAACATATCAAGCATTTTGTACTGGAAACCGTGAAAAACGCTGGCGGTAAGTCCTGCCCGCCCGTCATAGTGGGCGTTGGCATCGGTGGAACCTTTGACGGAGCGGCAAAACTCGCCAAGAAAGCTGTACTACGGAAATTGGACAAACCCAAGGACAAGTTTGAACTAGAGTTGTTGGATGCCATCAACTCACTTGGCTTGGGGCCGATGGGACTTGGCGGAAACACTACCGCGATGGCGGTGAATGTCGAATACGGGGATTGTCATACTGCATCCCTGCCCGTAGCGGTCAATATGCAGTGCTGGGCTGCCCGCAGAGCTTCAATCACTTTGGAGGGGTAACATGGAGCACCGGTTAACAACGCCCCTGAGCGCGAAGGATGTGATTAAGCTGATCGCAGGAGACGTCGTATACCTGAACGGGATCATCATTACTGCCCGAGACAAGGCACATGATCGGTTATTGCAGTGGAGCAGAGAGGGAAAGAAAATACCGTTCGACCTGGAGGGCGCCACCATATATCACTGCGGGCCCCTTATGCGAAAAAAGACAGCCCTGTCTGCCGGACCAACCACCAGTGCTCGAATGAGCGAGATGACCCCAGAGCTGCTAAAAAGTTTTGACATCAGGGCCATCATCGGAAAGGGCGGAATGGGCATTACAGAGGCATTACGCGATAAATGTGTTTATCTAGCCTATACAGGCGGGTGTGGATCGGCCGCCGCCAAACAGATAAAGCGCGTCGTCGGCAACCATTGGGCAGACCTCGGGATGGCGGAGTCTGTTTGGGTTCTTGAAGTAGAAAATTTCGGGCCCCTCATCGTCGCAACAGATGCCCATGGCAACGATCTGTTTGATGACGTTCAAAAAAAAGCAAATGAAAAAGTTCAAGTAAAAGGAAGCGTGGAGTTGCCATAGGGCATTACGATTATCTTGGCATCTCCATGCTTTTTCATCGCCGCCTCCAAAGCCACCCCCACATCTTTCACCGGTATGAAGAAGGATTTTTCCGCCAGATGATCTGGCAGCTCTGATAGGATGTAAATGTCATGCTTTTCCGCTATACGTGCGATTGCAGCAGCCATATGTCCCCCTAACTTGAAATTTCTCTCTAGCCGATCGATCACTTCTCTGGGGCTATTCGCCTCTCTTACCCAGGACTCAAGCACAGCACTGCCCATCCCCTCTGGGCATTCGGCGACCAAGATTATTGAGCCATCTCTCGAGACGGCATGTTTTGCGTTGTCCAGGGCTTTGTATGCTTGATAAACGTTGAGGTCCTTGGGCGCGCCACCAGAAGATGCGATCACTATATCTGCCCGCTCCTTTATGGGAACCCTGTAAATTTGATCTGCATAGATTGCTCCGGCCCTATGCGCATGTACCGGGTGCCCCGCAACTGCCCTAACAATTTCTCGTTTGGTATTCAAGACCACATTCAGGATGAAATCTATCCCCAACATGGCCCCGGCTTCCTCCATGTCCTTCCGGACTGGACTGTCCGCGCATCCGGATGCAGCATTTGGCAAAAGCATCAGTTTATGATTCATTTCTATCGTCTCCCTTGAACTGACGCCCGGCAAAATGGACTTCGCACCACCGCTGTAACCCGCAAAGTAATGAAGCTCTATGGTGCCGAGACATATCACGACATCTGCATCGAAGACGTCCCTTAGGATGCTGACCTTAGTCCCACTCCTGGTGCTGCCAACATATATACAATCATCTGCATCATGATTGATGCACTTAATTTGATCATAAACGTCTCCCACCAACGATTTTCTCTCTGCCTCGATCAGTTTTCTGTGAAGCCCTGTTGCAAAAACTACCACCACGTCTTCGCTGGATACGCCACCTTTGTTCAGCTCTTCTAACAAGGGGGGCAGCAATTTTGAAGTGGGCGTGGGACGCGTAATATCGCTGACGATGATTGCCGTCTTCCCGTGGGGAGGCACCAACTCAGAAAGTTTTTTGCTGCCTAGGGGACTCATCAGCCCTCTTTTGATTTCCACCTCTCCATCCTGTCCGGGAAGATCGTTGGGTTTGACGATTTGTGAATTGGGAGGTAAAGTTAAATCGATCTCTTTCTTCCCATATTTTAGCGATAGATGGCTCAACCTATCCATGGCTTTTCCTCAGCCAACAAAAGCTTCTGACCCCTGACCGTTAATTTATTAGATCGCTTTGCCACTCCCCTGATGAAGCAGGCATTTTGATTTAGAGCCCGACACAAGCCAACTGTCGATGTATTTCCCATCTTTATCTCTTCCTCTATCTTGAAAACTATTTCAAGAAATTCTTCATCATCGGAAGATGCGATTCGTATCAAATTGCTCAGCTCATCCAACCCACATTGAAAATTGGCTCTCACATCAGAATAGGATGCCTGAAACTCTTTTTCAGGAACCCCCGCATCCTCGGGCATTCTCCACCTGCTCTGGATCAATCCGCCCTTTTGAAGTATTTTGAGGCTTTCACTTACGTCAGCACCTACTGCTTTTTCAAGCTCCTCCTTGGTCATCCAGTCAGAGGAGAAGGCATTAAACACCTTTTTATGTAAATCTGATCCAAATGCTTGTATCAACGGAACCAGATCAGCAGGATCATTAACGATTCTTGTCCTCTTTGGCATTCTTCTCACCCAAATATATTTCTCTTAAAATCCGATAAAGGTTTTGAATCGTTATGGTAAAAAGCTTCTACAAAATGTAAAGAATATCAGAACTCGATCAGGATGTTCTCGAGACGACTTTACCACCTGCTTTAACTCGCTTGGTGTTAACCTTACCAACCAGTTTCACATCCCCCCCGGCCTGAACATGGTCCATCATTACTCCTGGTCTGATCAATGCATTGCCCCCACATAGTACGTCGCCATCTATCCTGGCTCCGTCCAACAATGTTAGGTCATTTTCAACCTGGACATTTCCCTTAATGTGTGTGCTGGGCCCAAGGAGGGCATGATTTGCTGTCAAGTTCCCTTTGATTTCTGAGGACTTTCCGAGCTCTAGCGTGCCGGAGACAGCCAAGTCACCCCAGAAGTACACTTTCCTACCGACTATCAGGTTTCCGTCCACATTGAAGTCTCGATCAACAAAAGACCTGCTCAAAATCACATACGTGTTCGTTCCAATATGTTTCTTGAGGACCATTTTTTTCACCTGTCCTATATCGCCAATTCAATGATGAAAGCGAGCAATGCCACCATCATTCCATTCTTGAGAAAAGATGAGGACCTTGATGGCCTTTTGATCGTCACAATTGCCGCTAAGAAGCACACATCTGCAAAGCCCACGACCATTAAATAAGGCATGCCAAAAATGTTAAGCACGGCTGGCAATGGGCTCAATAATATGGCCCCTAATATGAACATTGAGGCTATGGCTGCAGACCTTTTCTCCCCAATCGCAATCGGCAATGTTATGGTGCCCTCTTTTTTATCGCCTTCCATATCCTCCATATCCTTCACTATTTCTCTACCCACCGTAGATAACATTGCAAGCATGAAGGGCACTGATGTGGTCACGAGCCCACCAACTGCCGCCCCACCAAACAGAAAAGTAGAGCCTACCAGATAGCCAATGCATATGTTACCCCATAATATCTTTCTCTTCAACGTATGTGAATAATAGATCAGTACCATTGAGCTTAAAAATGCGATGAACAGGCATGTAGGGTTTAGGAAAAACGAGAGCACTGTACCAATGACGAACAGACTCAGAGAGAAAAGAAGGGCATTCCTTGGGCTAATTCTTCCGGAAGGTATCGGTCTATCTGGACGGTTTATGGCATCTATCCTAGCGTCATAGAAATCATTGATCGCATTGCCACCAGCGGTGATCAAGCATCCAACGATGGAGGCAATTGCTATAGGCTGTATGTTATCGATGAAAGTACTTTCTGCACCCATCAGACCACCGATTGCTATGGCAAGTCCAGCCATTACACAATTCTGGGGTCTAGCCAGCTCAATATACCTGATCACCTTCCCAACCCCCGGTCCAATTTCTGAGTTGATGCCTTAATTGCATGTACATCCATCTCAATTATCTTTAGCCTGTCGACCTGCTCATTAGCCAATATAAGATATATCTCATACAAGAGCTTTGCCTACTGGCTCGTAATCCTAAAACTTATGGTCCCTTTCGTCTTCTGGGCAAAAATCGGCCCAGCCTTGGATTCCCCCACTTTTTCAAGGGTCTTTTCTATTAGATAAATATAATACCTTAGCTGGGCCCTTCATATTTGCATAGACCAAGAGGCCACATTCACCATCATCTAGCGTTCCTTGCAAAGCCTTCCTCATGAAACACAACAATCTTAACTCCACTCTTTTTTCTTGTCACGTACCAATCTGTATTGGGTCTGACAGTCTCCGCAGCGTTGCTATGGCGGATAATGCGGCCAAATAACTGGTTCTTGGATTGGCTGGTGATGGGACGTTTTCCACCCTTGTTTCAAACTTACCAAAATCCCCCTCTACGCAAATTTCATGAACATTTCTTTCCAGCGTCGGGTCAGCTATTATTCGAATTTTAGTGTTTTGAGTGCCGATACCAGCAAGGCTGAGCGTTGCAGCCACATTCACATTATCTGGAAAGCCCTTGACCGCATCTTCTGCACTTCCCTCGAATATGAGAGTAGGTTGCTCTAAGGTGCTCAGATCAATCTTGCGTTGCTCGATATAAGGCGCTCTCTCCAGAGAGTGCACTGGCTTCCTGGTGGTCAGCGTCACAGAGTCTATTTTACCTATAGAAGCTGATTTCAGTCCGTCCAAGCCCACGATTGCACCTGAGGGCAGATAAACCTTGCAACCATATGTCCTTGCCAAGAGGGTTATCTCCTTTAGAAGGTCAGGGCTGGTCAATGCCCCAACACTCATGATCATCACATCTTTGCCCTTCTTGAGTGCAGAAGGCACTATCTCCCTCACGGCTGTTTGGGAGGCGCACTCTACCACCAAGTCCACAACATCTATCAACTCTGCGGCGCTCATCACCTCTGGGGGCGATCTCAGAGAGGATGCAAATGCCGATGCAGCCTGAAGTTTTCTATCTGCTATCGCCACCAGTTGTACCTTTATGATCCCTTTATCGACTGCCCTGCAAATCTCCCTCCCGATCGCTCCACATCCCACTATTCCTATCTTAATCATCAAAGGAAACTATATATCGGGGGTATGAAATTACTTACGGTGAAACATGACAATTACTGACCTTGAGCGCTTCCTCGAAGAAGATATCGGATCCGGAGACATTTCGGGGGCAGTGGTCCCTGAAGTTCCTGTGATAGCGCAGATTAAGGCTGATAAACCGGGATACTTAGCAGGGCTTGAAGAGGCAAAAGCTGTGTTTGAGCATTTTGAGCTAAAGGTTGAGTCCCAATTCACCGATGGGTCTGAAATTAAAAAAGGGGACGTAGTTCTCAAGATTAGTGGCAGCTCCAGATCAATTCTGGCAGCAGAGAGGCTGGCATTGAACTTCTTGGGCAGGATGAGCGGCATAGCTTCGTTAACCAGAGAATGTGTTAAGATCAGCAAGGGCGTCAAAATCGCAGGCACTAGAAAGACCACGCCGGGCTTCAGAAAATATGAGAAAAAGGCAATTGCAATTGGGGGAGGGAACACACACCGATTTGCCCTATCTGACGCGATATTGATCAAGGATAATCATATCCAGATCGCGGGTCTGGAAAATGCCGTAAGGAATGCTAAAAAGATTTACCCTACAAAGGAAATCGAAATCGAAGTGGATAATGTCAATGATGCGATTAAAGTAGCACGACTTGGCGTTGACATCATAATGTTTGATAATATGAATCCAGAAGATATCAGAGAAGCTGTGGAGAAATTGAAGAAAGCAAAACTTAGAAAGCTGGTGCGGCTTGAGGCATCTGGCGGCATCAACCTAGAAAACATCAGCGAATTCGCAAGTACCGGAGTGAACATAATGTCATTGGGAGTGCTCACGCATTCTGCCCCATGGGTAAGTTTCAGTCTGGATATCATATCATAACATAAAGATCTAACCTGCTATTATTACGAGAAAGTTGCCAATGCCCACTTAGAGGGGATGAGGTCCTCTTTAACAATGAGAAGTAAAGAGTTCTAGCTTCCGATGTAGGAAAGCGGTATTACACAGTATAGCATTATAGACTCCCGCCATAGATCCCCACCTGAAACTGCTATGACCACTTTTCCATCCCGATTTTCTCCTTGATTAAGCATCCCTATCGGCTAAGAATGCTTTCCATGACGTCGTTTTCGATTTCTTCTATGGTGGGTATGAGGGTAACTTTGCTTGCCCTATCTGACAATGAGGCTATGTCCCCCCGATCTATCAAGTCCAGTCTCCATTTCCTCGTAGCAGCTAATAACTGTTTCAGACCGACGCCAAGTCTACTATAATAGTAGGTGTAGACACCTATTGCACCTGCCGGGATGTCTCGGAAATTATCTCCGAATTCACTTTTTAGCTCTGGTGTAGCTATGAAGAACTGTTCTGGAGCTTCGCCATATTTCTTTGCGAATGCCTGGGGCAATTCTCCTTTCACAGCAAGCTCTGTGAAATAGGATGCTTTCAAAGCGGCTGTGATGGGGGCTCTGGCCATAGCGATGGCTTTTACACATGGGCCGTCTCCGAGATTGCTCATTGCCATCGATTTAAACATCTGCGTCTCGTTGACAAAACCACCAGCCATTACGATATCTGGCACGTATCTTCCCTTATCCATCAGCAACTCCATGCATTTCAAAACCTGTGCCTCTAGATATACGGTGGGAGTGCTACACTCATTCATCATTGGAACCGGGCTCATGGCCGTCCCACCTCCCGCTCCATCGAACGTCACCACATCGATTTTTGCCTCTGATGCGACCTTCAGGGTAAACGCTACCACAGAAGGACGATATGCCCCAGTTTTCAAAAAGACTTTTTTTGCGCCTTGTCCCCTTAGCCATTCGACATCTTCGACAAAGCTCCTTTGCTCTGGCATTCCTACACGAGAGTGGCGTTCAAAGGATCGGAACACTCCTTCTCTAAAGGCCTCTTGCACAGACATATCCTCTGGATCTGGAATGACGATGTATCCTCTCTGCTTAAGCAGCTTAGCCTTCCCTATATCATAGATTCTCACTTCCCCACCTATGGCCTTTGCTCCCTGACCCCATTTTCTTTCTATGATGTTGACACCCAACTTTGACAATGCATATGTGTCCGCCCCCAGCCTTTGGTCTTCGACATTGGTTTGCACCACTATGTCACCATGTTTTCCGTCCCAGAACTCCCTGTACTTTTCAACCCTGTACTGCAGGTCCTCCGAATGCACAACCTTCCCTCCGGTTATCCTTGCGGCAGGGTCCATTCCACATACGTTCTCTCCGATAACTTGTATGGTTCCGGTTAATGCTGCGCCTATTGCAAGGGAGTCCCAATTCTTCTTGGCTACGGCCGTAGATCCAAGACCAGCTGTTAACACTGGTATTTTGAGCGGAACACCTCCCACTTCGGTTCTTATGTCTACTGCCTCAAATATCGCTTTGTCTGGGTCCGCTTCGACCCCCTTGGCACCCAGCACATCAACCAAAATCTGAAAATGACTCCAATCAAGCGCATAATCTTTATTTGACGCAGATGTACTTTCGCTAAATACCTCTGGAGAAGGATAGAGAACTTCTCTTCCTCTGAACGCAGACAACCCAATTTCACAGAGCGTTTGACAATTTCTGATGCATATTGGGCACATTCCAGAAGTCGGATTTATATCCGTTAACCTTGTTCTTGTTCCAGTTGTAGACCTTGCATTTGCATATATGTCAGCCATGTTTTTCACCACGCACTTTAATCATCGGTAATATATTTCCTTTAAATTTGCTTTTTAGGCTCCAATATATAAATTTAGCGGCAAAAAATTTCCGATATGATATGTATATAAGCGTTGATAACACAACGACATTCATGGTCAAAACCACAGATGAACAGAGGTTGTTGGACATTCTGGGCACCCTTAGAGATAGCAAGGAGCCTCTCGGCGCAACTATCATCGCGAGGAGACTTGAGAAATTGGGGCACCATATCGGCGATCGAATGGTAAGAAATTATTTACAGATACTGGATGAGAGGGGATTCACAAAGAAAGCAGGTCGGCTTGGACGTCTAATCACAGAAAAGGGAATAACAGAGCTTAACGCAGAAAAAATCCATGAGAGGGTGGGCTTCATAAAATCAGTGATCCAAGATTTGACCTACAGAGTAACCTATGACCATCTCACGCGCGAGGGGGATATCATCATAAATATCAGCTTGCTGAGGGCTGAGAGGCTCAAGAAGGCCCTTAGTGTGTTAAAGAAGGTACATGAGAGCGGCTGGATGATCAATCCTCTGGTAAAGGTCTTTTCAGAAGGAGAGGATGCATGTGGAGTCACTGTACCAAAGGGCAAAGCAGCCATATGCACCGTGTGTAGCATCAATATTGATGGAATTCTAGTGAGCAGGGGTGTACCTACGGATCCGATCTATGGCGGGATAGTGGAAGTGAAAGATAAAAAACCCGAGAAGTTCGTAGAAATAATCCGCTTTGACGGATCATCGCTCGATCCATTGGAGTTGTTCATGGCGAAAGGCATGACGAGCGTTCTCAAAGTTGTCAAAGAAGGTAGGGGCAGGATACTTGCAAATTACAGAGAGATACCCGCATCCTCACGAAAAGAGGGCATGGAAGTCCTTGACCAAATCAGCACTCTTTTTAAAGGCATCATGATGGTCGGTGAGGCGGGTGAAAGGGTACTCGGACTTCTCCCCCCTACACGAAGTTGCGGTGTAGCAGTCATTGGAGGCTTAACGCCCATTGCAGCCATAGAAGAGGCGGGAATAGCTACTGAAACAAGGGCAGTACATGGGCTGATGCCGACTAAGAGGATGAAGCACATAGAAGAGCTCATCTAAAATATTTTTTTTAACTCCGTGACCCTTTTTAGTGAGATCCTGCCTTTTCTGTCATGGTGCTCACAAGCAGCCCCCCTGATCCCAATAACATCGGGCTTCATCTCCCTCAGCAGCAAAATATCCTCAGATCTGAGAGATCCTGCCAAGGCCACGAGCAAGCCAAACCCATGTCCACATTCGGTAAAATCCCTTATTTTTTCAAGGCTCATGAAGTCAAACAGCCGCTTACCATCTTTGATGCCTGTGTCCACCAGTATTCCCTCGCACCCGGATTCGCTTGCCACCTCTGGCAATAGCAGGGGGTCCAAACTGCCAACCCGTCTAAAGTCGGCATAACCAGAGGCTATTATACTGATTTCGTCATTGAAGTCCCCCACGCTTCTCACCACAGCTCTCATGACCTCCAACGCCTCTCCCTGGTTCTTTGTCCCATACAGCCCAACCTTTATGTAATCCGGGCCAAGTGAAGCACAACCCAAAGCAGCCAAGCTGACCGTGCCAGGCAAATACGGAACATCTCCCAGAGCACAGCTCATCTCAATATCGTCCGGAAGGGTTTGCTTTATCTCATTTATTATCCACGGAAAATTTGCCCCCAAAGACCCTTCTTTTGGGTTTTTCACATCGATGATATCTGCACCACCTTTTAGAGCATCAATCGTCTCGTCTGCATCAACAACGCTGACCAACAATTTCATTTTCCCATCCCTTCCATGGTTAAGAGGACTGCCATACTAAAAGCGGGAGCGGATACAGATGTTTTTTCAGCAGAGAGACCGATGTACCTCTCGACGAACTCCTCAAAATATGTGATGTCGCTATAGCCCAACTGCCTGATTGCAACATTTCCTAAAAAAGGCGCACCCGTTCCTGCAAGTATTACTGGCGTATTTCTTTCCATATCCATATGCTGTTGTTCGATCACATGGATAAGACCAGCTTGAATCTGCTCGACCTGTTTTTTGTATATGTGGTTTGCTATACACATGACATCAGCCTCGTCCAGCATGTCCATATCAGCACATATTAACCTTGCTATTCTTCTTGATATATCTTCTTTGGCTTTACCACTCCCATCAGGCGTCTCACAGGAATATTCCTCCTCCCGCATATGATCCAAGATAAGATGGACGTCTGCGGTTATGCTGAAATATTCTGAGGACACGGGTATAGCATTATTTCTGAAGGGAACGGACTGCACTATCGTGGCGAGATTTGTTCTGAGCGCACCCGTGTAGACCAATTCCCCGTAGGACAGCCTCTCAAGATCATTTCTCCCCAGAGCTGAAGGCTTTCCATCCACTATGGGAACTATATCCGTAGTCGTGCTCCCGACATCGATGAAGAGCGCGTTAGGTACATACCTTGAGATCAGAAGCGGGGGGGCAATCCAGTTAGAGGCCGCGACTTTCAGCGGATATCTGAGAGCTTCCTCTGCATTGATGAATTCTGCAGAGGAGCTTAAGACCAACGTTTTTGCCAGGGATCGAACGGAGTTCAAAATGTGCTCAACGCCTTCTCCTTTAGAAGAGAAGCAGTCCGCCAGTTCAGCGGTCATAGTAACCCCTATCAATTTTTCTGCTTCCGGAAGGCGTGCTCTGATGAATTGGGGGAACTTATCGCTGAGCTTCCAAAAGGGAAAGTAATCTGAGCCTATATCCAGTACTTCTCTCTTTTTTCCTTTGACCCTTAGGACGGCGACCTTCGTATAAGCGCCACCTATATCAAGGCCGATGATCAACACAACATACTACCCCTATTTCTCTCAACTTTTTTTGAACAGCATTAATCTCATCTGTGATACCATATAAACTTGAACTCTTGACAGATGCCAGCACCTTACCTTCCTCTGAAAAAGGAGGGGATATGACCTCAGGAATCTGCAGTATTTTTTCATATCCGACAGCACAACTCCTTTTCAAGGGAAAAATGACGACAGACCCAAAGCCATTTAGATTTACGGAGGAGGGGAGATCATCTTCAAGACAGCCGACCAGCAATTCCCCCATTTGAATTACATTGGAGAGCGCTATGAAAGAGGTGGTAACTCTGGGGTTGATTTCCATGAAATATGTTCTATCCCCTGACACCAACAAGTCCATTCCGACAAAACCAAATAACCCCAATTTTTGTGCGATAGCCTTTGATTCCTCAAATATTTCCTCTTTATGCGCACAGGGATATGGAGATATGCCGCCCAGGTAGCTGATATTGCTGCCAGAGATGTTGATTCGTTGAGAATTCATGGAAATGGGAAGCGCTCCGGATTTGGAGCAAATGAGGCTGCAGCTCATATGTTCACCTTCACAAAACTTTTGGGCGATAAGCTTCTTCGCCATCGAGACATCAGACACTTTTTTTACGGCACCCGCCAGCCCTTCATTGGAATTTACCACACTGATTCCTTCACATCCGGCACCATCGACCGGTTTGATGACTACAGGGAAGCCTATTTCATTACAATATTCCGAGATAGGATCGACCTCTATTGGAAGAGCGGCATAATCTGGCACTTCAAAATATCTCGATATCCTGGAGGCGAGCCCATAAGTCTCATCCTTATTTGAGCAAGATAAGATGCTTTTAGAGGGGCACCCTATTACCGACGTTTTGGCTTCGATCATTTTAGTAAGGTCATACAATAGATTATCCGGAGCGATCGGAATGCAAGCATCCACATATGGCAAGATTTTTTTTACATCCTGCAGGGAGGAATAGGTTTTGATCTTGTCCGCAGGCGGTCGAATGCCAAGTTTACTTATCTCTGGGCATAACAACGTATGCACTTCATGCCCAGCAGCAGAGAGACTGCTGCAAATGCTTTTCAACATTGCATAACCCTCGGTCAGCAGAGGCGTTTCGCCCAAACCTCCAGCACTTACATACTCAAAAACGAAAATTTTCATGGAATGTTATTTAAAAACACGTCATATATTATATTGATATTGATGAGAATCATTCCGGTGATGGATGTCAAGGGTGGTATGGTAGTCCACGCAAAAGCAGGAGATAGGGAGAGATATCAGCCAATTAAGAGTGTTCTAACCCCGTCTACGAATCCTGTAGAAGTTGCAAATGCATTCAAAAAGCTTGGAGCCAGAGAACTGTACATAGCTGATCTAGACGCGATAGAGAAGCGGGGATCTAACCTTAAATCAGTGTTGGAGATAAAGAAATTGGGCTTTGATATTCTGCTAGACAGTGGAATATCCACTGCAAGAGATGTTAAGGACCTGGCAGATGTGGGAAGCATAGTGGTTGGAACTGAGACGTTACAATCACTGGATGAATTGGAAAAAATGACCGAGACATGCGAAATTGTGTTAAGCCTGGACTTCAAGGGGGGTGAACTATTGACAAGGATAAAGGAATTAAAGAATCTTGATGCAGAAGACCTGATCAAGATCATTTTATCTTATGATCATGATATTAAGAGGTGGATTTATCTCGATCTGAAAAGGGTCGGGACCTCTTGCGGAATGAGAGAGGATAGGATAAAAAAAATGGTTAAATCAATACCAATGCCCCTCCTAGTGGGTGGTGGTATAAATAGTATATCGGATATCAGACGGATGCAAACGATTGGTGTAAGCGGCGTTTTAGTTGCCACTGCCATCCATAACGGAAGAATCACCAAAGAGGACATTTGTGGGAGCCGATATCAAAGCTGAGCGCATTGTGAGAGATCACATTATAAGAGATGTCTTGCAAAGACTTTTGGGTATTCATTTCATTTTATTTAGAGTGTACATGAATTTTATTTAGAGTGTACATGAGAAGATATACCAGAGATTGAGTTGAAGGCGTCATCTCATATAGGGTGTAATTAGAAACGTTTGTAAAGAAGAAGAAAACAAAACAAAGTGATAAAAGAAAAGAAAGAGGCTAAGAGTAAAATGCATATGTATCCCTTCACAACGCTGGGCATAATCCTGATATCCCTAGGGGTCTTATTGGTGGTGATACCTTTCCTGATGTAATATGCCCCATTTAAGGGGTATGCATCCCTTCATAATATACGTTTACCAGCGCAACAACTTCTATTTCATCACATCGCCCATCTTGCTCCTAACTTTCATCATATCGATAATGCTCTTGTGCAGATACATCGTTTAGGTTTGAAAATTAGGATTTTTTTTTTTCAGTCTTATTTTAAATAATCGCCGCAATACAAGTCATACATTAGGGATAGTGCATACAACACAGCTTTAAATTTTAAAGGAGTAAAATAGTCACCAACTGCATTGAAGATGACGTTTGCAAAAATGATACCACCCGCTCACCCCTGCTAGGTTCCAAGCATTAATGGTTGAATAGGGGCCATTAGCAACGCCCGTAACATGAACCACCGAGGAATCATAGGTGATGTTTATGGTGCCGGTGCCGTAGGATTGCACATCGTTGAGGGTAACAGGGAGAGTAACGTAAGAGCCCGCTGGTGTCGTTATCTCAGGTATGGAAACTGTTGTTGCCTGAGCAGCTGTAATTGTCAGTGAGCCCATGAGCATTAAGATCAGGAGCATTAGTCCGTAGGCTTTTCTTGTCGTTTGCATGTCTTTTTTCCTG